>WFPJ01000001.1 GCA_015487615.1 Aquificales bacterium
CCTTAGTGTTGAGCGGGTGCGCAATACCATCCTGTCTATGGGCTTTCCGTCCGCCCATATATCTACCACGTGAAAGAGCCTGTAGAAGTCCGCAAGATCACATACGGAGGCTATACCCTCAAGTAGCTCTTTCTTGGTGATTTCCCCCTCACGATACTTTTGAATTTGGGGCGCTATTTGATCCTTCCAAAAACTACGGTGATCCCTTATATCGCTGAGCGGGATGTAGGTTTTCTCGGGCTTTCCGCCCGAGGCAATGACCCCGCCCCGGGCTTTCACTCTTGAAATTTCCCCAAAAAAGATGTAAGTTTTACACTACCTTTAAGTTTAAGTTTGTTCTTCGGGGTCATTGCATTTCCCAATTTAAGCCCCCCTCGGGGGGCTTGTCAAGTTTTTCCGTGTCAATCATTCCAGAATCTGCACAAAATTCTTCAACTTTTCAACTTTTACTTTTCAACTTTTTGTGTGAAAAGTTGAACCTTTGGGAGACAAGGACTTTAGACACCTGATTTCGGGAAAGCGTTGAAAAACAAGTTTTTGGAACAGTTATATGCCTTACAGCTACATAATTGACATCATGATGTCAAATATATACATTTAATTCGCATGAAAAGGGTAGCAACTACAATAAGGCTTGACGAAGAAAAAGCAAAATTGCTTAGAGCATTAGCCGGCTACGAAGGCAGGAAAATTAACGATATCCTTAATGAGCTTATTGATGAATACATAGAGAGACATAAAGAAACTTTAGAGTTGTTATCTATCCCTAACTTCCTGCAAGAATGTAAAAACGGATTAGAAGAGATAAAAAAAGGTGGCGGAAAAAGATTAGATGAATTGGACGATTAAAGTGTCTTCTGCTGTGGAAAAGAAATACAAAAAATTTGACAAGAAAACCAAAGAAAGAATAAAACAAGCCCTTAAGGACTTAGCAAACGCCGAGAATCCTAAATTTCATAAACATGTAAAGCCGTTAGTTGGTCAGTTAGGAGGCTTTTATAGATTAAGAGTAGGTGACCTAAGAATTATCTTCTCCATTATTGAAGAAGAAAAGGTGATAGCTGTGGTTAACATAGCTCCTCGTGGTGATGCCTATAAGTGAAATACTCTCCCCTTTCAAAATCAATCCACAAGCACAAATTTCACCGCCCCGATCAACCACAACTAAATCATCAGCTACATAATCCAAAATCAAACCCTTATAATTAGAAGTATGGGAGACACCCCTGCTGAGCAAAAAAAGAAAAGCAACCAAAAAAAAGCCCAAAAGCCCTTGCCTGAATACAACGACTACCTCATATTCTTCCACAAAAAACCTGTTGAGGTTCATGTAGCTTATGGAAATACAATCCTAAAGCTCAAAGGAATATTACGCTCCAAAGCACGCTACGACATTCAAGTAATATTGGATGAAGAAAAGAAAGATATAGTTGTAATTAATAAAGCTCATATTGTTATGATTAAACCTTTATAGAAACTTTTAGAATAACAAAAGTTACAGAAATAATCCATAGCCTGCACCCACATGCTCAGCCCTACAACCTTACATCTCCTTACAACCCTACACCTTACAACCTTTCTTTTCTCAAACTTACTACAGCCCTCTTTGACCTCACACAACCGTAATTAATTCAGTAAGAATTTTCTTGAAGGCATCTCCCGAAGCGTATATTTAAAGGTGTTATGGGGTTTAAGCTTCTAGAGAGGCTTGGCTACAAAACGGATGAAGAGGTAAGGCAAGAGGCTACTAAGAAGCTAAGGGAGGAAGCCAAGAAAAAGCAGCAAGAGTGGGAAGAAAGGTTAAAAGATTTAAGTGACTCCGAGAGGCTTGACATTATAGAGGCTATTGTCAAACATGAAACTGACCTGAATAAGATGAAGGAGAAAATCATAAAGGTTCTTGAAAGCAGACCAAAGCCCGAAGACATGGATACATCAGAGCTTGAAGAAGAAGATTGGTATTGGACTCCCGGTGCAGCTGGAGGCTACTTTGATCCCTTTAAATACCTTCCGAGAAGATAGTTACCTTCTCATTTCCCTTTCAAATTTACTATCCTTATCGTAATCTGAACCGGTTTCAACCTTATAGATAGTCTTGTTACGAATAGCTTCTATGTCTTCTTCAGAGGGATTGGGATCAAATGCGTGCCTGCGCAGATACTCTAAAGCTTCCTTCCCCTGTAATCCCATGGACATTGCTTCGGTAGCCCGTCTTACAAGCTCTCCTGTCATGACAGTTCCATCTTTAGCATACATGGCGGCAAGATAGTAGGGAGAAACCAGACTATCCATCTTAAGAGCCTTTACATAGTATTCAGGAGCACCGCCGAAGGAAGCTTGCTCTTTAGTAAACGTTGGATTGGTATAGTGGTATGCTTCAGGGTTCATATCACTATAGTTTCTTTCATTGAGCGCATCTATAAAATTACTTGCCCAGCTGATAAGAAAACTCCACCTGTCA
>WFPJ01000002.1 GCA_015487615.1 Aquificales bacterium
ACTTTTTATCTATATGCTTAGTTCTTTATTTATTAAAGCATATAATAAATAAAAAAATTTTTTATAGTATTTTGAGTTTCTCTATAGTAATATTGCTTTCAAGTATAATTTATTTCCTTAATAAAGATAATCGTTTCAAGTATATGTCCGAAGTTTTGACAGGAAAAAAAGAGATAAACGAAAATGTTATTAATGTTATAACATCTGGAAGGTTACATAAGTTTAACAAGGGTATTGAAAAAATAAAAAAATCCTGGGAAGAAAGAAATTATATAGCATTTATATTTGGACATGGTATAGAAAAAGCCAACCCCTATTTGGCTCCACCCTACGAATCCATTTTTGTACTTCAAGAGTTTATTGAGAGAGGTATTATAGGACTATTAGGTATATTGTTGTTCTTTTACAGATATTTCAGACTATTTTTTAAATTTTCCGTCAGAAGAGAGGAAGATATGCTTCTCATACCTTTCCTTATAATACCAGCAATTAACATAGGTGCTACAATTTTCAATGTTTTTTGGAATGCTATGTTGCCTTTATATGTAATTTTCTTAGGGATTGTTGAATACTTTTATAATAAGAAGTGATATGGAAAATATTTTTGTCTTTATAAGTATAATTGTTATTGCTTTATTTGTCGGAACTTTTATTGATATATCGCTTAAGGTAATATTAAGAAAATTTACAATACCTGAGATAGTCTTAAGAAGCTTATCAATGTTACCTATCATATGCTCTCTTTTAATAGGTGTATATATAGGAATGCCTTATCTGTCTTTGAATGAGAAACTTTCTTCTTTTATGGATAAATTAATCATTTTCTCCCTCATATTGCTTGTTTTTCTTTTTGTATCAAGGCTTTCCGTATATATTGTTGAGGCTTATATAAGAAGAATAAGTGAGAACCTTTCAGCCACTCTGTTTAAATCGGTTACCTTTGTATTTGTGTTTTTAATTGGTTTGTTAGTTGCACTTCAAACGGTGGGCATATCCGTTACACCTGTCCTTACAGCTCTCGGTGTGGGTGGGCTTGCTGTAGCCCTTGCGCTTCAAGATACCCTTGCGAATATATTTGCGGGTATCCATCTCATAGTTACCAGACAGGTTAGGGTGGGAGATTATATTGAGCTTGAATCTGGGGAATCTGGATATGTTATTGATATCAATTGGAGAAATACAGCTATAAGAATGCTTCCTAACAATACGGTGATAATTCCCAATTCAAAGCTTGCTTCTTCTATAATAACAAACTACTACCTTCCTGAGAAGGAAATGTCCGTTGTTATCCCTGTTAGTGTTAGCTATGAGGATGACCTTGATAAAGTTGAAAGGGTTACTGTTGAGGTTGCAGAGATGATTCAAAAGACGATTCCCGGTGCAAAAAGGGACTTTAAGCCTTTTATAAGGTACAGAGAATTCGGGGATTCAGGCATCACTTTCAGCGTTATTTTGAGGGTTGAGGAGTTTGTTGATCAATATCTTGTCCAGCATGAATTTATGAAAGAGCTTAAGAAAAGATATGATAAGGAAGGTATAAGAATACCTTTCCCTCAAAGGGATATATGGTTCAGGAATGCGCCTGAGAACTTTCAGAGACAATAGAAAGGCGGTGTCTAATCAATTTACCTATATCAGATCTAGTAACTATTCCCACTATTATTTTTTTGTTCCCTTCAGTTATAACTACGGGTATTCTTCCTATGCCTCTGTTTATCATTATATTAAGTACATCGGATAGTTTTGTATCTGGATGTACAAATATAGGGTCTTTTGTCATTATATCTTTTATTTTTACTTTTCTCCTCTCTTCTTCCCTTATACGTGATATGTCACTCTTTGTTACAATTCCTTGAAGATTTTCCTCCTTAACCACGGGTATTCCTGATATAAGTTTGTTTTTCATAACCTCTTCCGCTTCCTTTACGGTTGCTTCGGGTGTTAAGGTAATGGGTTTACTCATGACTTCCTTTACTTTATAGTTTTCAAGAATGCTTATACCTATTTCTTCCCTCATAATAGGGGAATCTTCTCTTTTGTTTACCTGGCTTGGGAATATGCTTTTGTCACCGCTCACTATATAGGCTATGGATACAGCTATAATTGATGGAACCAACAAATTATAACCATGGGTCATTTCCGCCACAAGTATCAATGTTGAAAGGGGAGCCTTCGCCGCACCGCCGAAAAAGGCTGTCATACCTACTACTGTAAATGATGCTACATTAAGATAATCTTCTCCGCTTATCATGTTTATTATAATGCTTGATATTGCTCCTAGAGTTCCTCCTATCATTATAGAAGGTCCAAATATTCCTCCTGATCCACCAGATCCAAGTATGAGAGATGCACAAAGCATTAAAAATAGGGGTGAAAGCATAATAGTTATAATTCCCACGAAATCTATATGTCCGTCTATTATTATTTGAAGCCAGCCGTAACCGTTACCTATTACAAAGGGATTGATTATGCCAATGGTACCCGTTATAAATCCCGCAATCGCAGGTCTCAAAAAAGGGGGTATGTTTGATTTGGCAAATGTGCTTTGTATTTCTGTGAACATCTTTATGAAAAATCTAATGGTAAAACCGCATATAAAACCGAGAAGGGCATAGTATATAAGATGATCTACGGATAAAGATGCTTTGTCGGAAGTCGGTATATTAAATAGGGGATCAAAGCCCATAAAAGAACCGAAAACTATATAGGAGGTGACGGAAGCTAAAAATCCTGGGACTAAAAGTTCAATATCAAAGTCCTTTTTGTAAAAAACCTCCGCACTTATTATAGCACCGGCCAGTGGTGCCCTGAATATTGCTGCAACTCCTGCTCCTAAACCTATTGCTACGAGCTTTCTCCTTTCTCTTTTGCTGAGCTTTAAAATATCGGAAAGTAGGGAACCCATACCTGCTCCTATTAGGGCTATAGGTCCTTCCCTTCCCGAAGTACCTCCAGAGCCTATAAGTATGGCTGAGCTTATTAGTTTAACAAAGGGTGCCTTTGGATCAATTTTCGCATTGTTGAAATGATAAGCTTTTATAGCGTGATCAGTACCAATACCTTCTGATTCCCTTGAAAGGAAGTAGACAAGAATACCGGATATAAGGCCTCCCGCCATCGTGATAAAAGGTAGAAAGTAAGGGTATTCTATAAATGGTTTCGTTAAAGTGTATGTACCTTCACCAGCAGGCAAGGGATTTATGTAACCCGCAATATCCACAAGTATAAATTCTGTTATGATTTCAATGGAATAGCTAAAAAGGACAGCATAAATCCCGATGATTATGCCAAGGATTATAGGTGGTAGGAAATTTTTGTGGATCACTTTATATATTATTATATGATAAGGTTTTTGCCCTTTTTATTTATTATTGTATTTCAGGGCTACGGATTATCCGTTGAAAAGATCTTCTACCTTATGGGAACCTACAGCACCATAGATCTTGATAATCCTGAAGATATAAGAAGGGCATATAAGTATCTAAGGAAACTGGAAAATAAAATGAGCACATATCTGGCGGAGTCTGAAATTTCCCTTATAAACA
This sequence comes from Aquificales bacterium, assembly GCA_015487615.1. Taxonomy (GTDB): domain Bacteria; phylum Aquificota; class Aquificia; order Aquificales; family Aquificaceae; genus WFWF01. The sequence continues at coordinate 3,546 of WFPJ01000002.1, forward strand.
GATATGCAGGTATAAAACCGGTAAAGGTATCTGAGGAAATTGTGGAAGTTATTATTGAGGCGTTAAAGATATCAGAAAAAACTTACGGATATTTTGACATAACGGTTGGAGCTTATACTATAAACCACGTGCGTAAAGGGTTATTGAAAAAAGAAGAAGCTTTAAGGTTGATAAACTACAAAGATGTTGTGGTTAACGGAGACAAGGTATTTTTAAAGAAAAAAGGTATGGCTATTGATCTCGGCGGTATAGGGAAAGGATATGCATTAGAGAGGGTCCATGACTATCTGAAGGTTGAAAGGGGATTTATAAGTATAGGGGGTGATATAAAGGTATGGGGTATGAAGAAGTCAATAGCTATATTGGATCCTTTAAGGGAAAGTATCATTGCACTGTTTGTAAATAGGGAAGACCTGTGTATATCCACATCGGGTAATTATCATCAGGATCATATAAGAACACAAAACAGGAGCATTATACAGGTTACTGTCTTACACAAGAATTGTACTTACGCTGATGCCTACGCTACCGCTTTATTTTCTATGCCCGAAGAGGGGATTAAAAGATTTTTAAATGAAAATGAAGATGTGGGTGTATTTATTTTGTACAAAAATAGGGAGGTTTATGTAAACCCAACATTTTTATCCTACTGTGAGAAATTTAAAATAGTTGAATAAATATATGACTTTCATCATTGATAAATTGTTTGCCCGAGATGACAATGAAATTAAATTTCAATTTCAATGAGTGCGAAGGTAATTATTATGGTTTTGGCTTCTTTAACGTTTGCTTACTCAAAGGTTGATGTTACTAAATACATAAAATTTTATTACCCCGATTCGGTGATAGAAATTAGAAATATAATCCTCAGTAAGGATCAGGTTAAAAGAGCAAGTAAGTTGGCGAAGGTAAAGATAAGATCAAGACTTGTATCCTTTTACCTAATTAAGGATAAATCTGGTAACATAGTTGCATACGCTTATATAGATACTCATAGGGTCAGGACGAAGCCTGAAACAGTCCTTTACATAATCACTAGAGATGGAGAACTTGAAGTGGCGGAGGTTATAGCCTTTCTTGAGCCTCCTGAATATAAAGCTGATGAAAGATGGTTGAGTATATTTAAAGGAAAATCCCTATATAAGGACAAATTAATCTTAAGAAGGGATATTCCTAACATAACCGGTGCTACTCTGACAGCAAGAGCAATTACTAGGAGTGTAAGAAAAGTGCTTGCGTTGTGGCAAGTTGTCTTCGGGGATAAGAGATGAGAATTTTTGTACAGAATGGTTCAATAACCCAATATATGAAGCATTTGATGATACTTATAGTTTTATTTTCCTGTTTGTTTTGGGTGATTGATGTTGTAAATGCGGTGATGATTTATGGATATTCTTATGAGGATGTATATCTCTATTTTTACTCTGACTTTGAATATCCTGAGATAGCCCCTTTTAATGCATTGATAGAAAATGTCCACATAAATCTCTACACGTCACTTTTATTTAATGTTTTTTTTCTGCCCTTATTTTTGAAGCTCTATCCTAATAAAAAATTTGCTTTTATTATATCTCTTATTATTTTTACTTTTTCCCTTTTATATTCCGTTTCTGATATAGCGGTATATCTGTGGGGTGTTATCTTTATATATATTAAGTTAATATCTTTTCTAAGCTATAAAGTTTTATCTCTTGTTGCGTTGGTTGTTACCTTTATACTAATAGTTTATAAACAAGTGGGAAGAGTTTATGTTGGTGGTGTTAACTTTATAGTCCTAATTTTTTCTTTTTCATCTCTACTCTTTTTACTTATAAATTTGATTATGTTTTATACTAAACTGAGTTTTAATCCGGAGAATATTTATTACTATTACAATGGTAATGAAGAGCTATTTATAAAGGGTAAAAGTTTTGAGAGTATAATATCTGTCCTTGCATTGCATATAGTAAGCGGTGGTGTATTTGTTTTTGTCTTAAGTCATTTCTATATATTCACTGAATTTATTTATAAGGGTATTGCCATTTATCTATCGTTTGTTTCAACTATTATAGAATTTTTAAGTGGATTTTTTATAAAAATGGGACTTTTTATTTTTACATACATTAAGTTAATTTCTTTCTTTATGATGGAGTTCCTGCTTGCATTTATTACACTTTATGTTATAAAAGATATATTAAAAGGCAAATTGCAATGGACCTCCAAAAGAAATTCTCAGGAGCTATCATAGGTTCATCGCTAGGGGACGCTATAGGTAAGTGTGTTGAAGATATTACTAAGTATGATGTATATGAGTTTTATGGGGGTCCTCTGAGAGGTTTCGCGGAACCTCACCCATTAAGTCCTGCCCACGGTAGAAAGCCGGAGGAAACTTCAGATGAAACTACTGTATTTCGCATCTTGTTAGAAAGCATAATTGAGAGGAAGGAGATAGACGTTCATGACTTTATAAGAAGGTTAATAATATGGTATGAGGATGAGTCTTCCCACAGATATCCCGACCCTACTCTGCTTACTGCAATTGATCTGCTTTCAAGGGGATCCAGCCCGGCCCTTTATGGTTTAACCTCCGCTTCTGTTGAAGGTATACTTAGAAGTGTCGCTGTGGGATTGTATCACTATTACAATCCTCTCCTTGCGGCGGAGGGTAGCAGGGTGGTTTCTTTATTAACTCACAGGAGTGAATATATA
>WFPJ01000003.1 GCA_015487615.1 Aquificales bacterium
AGTAAACCTACCCGTTCTCTCATTCCACACCGCAAATAAATACCACAGGAGGGCCAAAGCAAGTAAAAGTGTTATTGCCCATTCCCACCCTAAGGTTTCTGGAAGAAATACCCTCTTACCCAGTATATGTGTAAGGTCGTACTTTCTGAATAAAATGGCTGTCAGGGAACCCGCAACCGCAAAGAAGAAGAGGGCTATAGCTGACTTTATTGAACCTTCTCCCGCCCTCCACATGCTTCCTACCGAACAACCCCCGGCGAGGACCATACCTATACCGAATATGAAGCCTCCTACCAAACTGCCGAACCAAAAGGAGGGTTGAACCATCATGGGTTGTATATCTTCCGCTACTATGGAAAGGGCGGGCGACTTTTTTACTATATAACCTCCCACCGCTGCTATAGTTATGGCAAGAACTGCCGCTTTGGTCATTGTTGCGTCACCTGTCATAAAAGGCTCTCTGAATGCTCTTACAAAACAGAAACGTGTCCTTTGATTTATTAAGCCCAGCACAGTACCAAAGAAAAGCAGTGAGCTTGCGCTTATCTCAAACATTCCCACATATATGATCTTCTCCCACAAAAATAAGGTTAGGACTACCAGCAGTATGAGAATAATACCAAGGTAAAACTGGAGGTTCCTCGGCACGGTTATTACCTTCCCGGGGGACTCACTCTCTGACAATGATTTCATATAAATCCTTAACCCTACATAAGCTCCTATAAGCAGGCCTATCATCATGTTTATGGCGGAAGCGGATAAAGCTCCGAAGCCTACAAGGAAGGCTCCTACCGTGCATCCGAAACCCATATATGCCCCTATTCCCATTAAAGTACCGCCGACTATACCTCTTAATGTTTCCTTTCCGCTCGGTATGCTTATCTTAAAATCACCTCCTATGAGGGCTGAAATAAAAGCTCCCAAGATAAAGCTCCAGTTTATGAGGGCGGTGGAATAAAAGAACAGGCTGTTGGGTTCTCCGCCGAGATCAATAAATATGCTCCAGAAATTATCACCCCATACTATAACACCGTCCGCTACGCCCCACGGCTTTCCCCATACGAACATGAGGGCAACCAGAAAACCCATGGCAAGACCACCTACAAAGGGGGACCACCTTTTCCCGAGTATGTTTAAAATCTCTTCCTTTATCATTCAATCCTCTCCTTTTAATATAAATTTAGAAATGGAAGAGATTATCTTTTTTACGGGCAAGGGGGGTGTGGGTAAGACGACCCTTTCTCTCATCTCAGCCCTTAAAAGAGCAAAGGAAGGTAAAAAGGTTCTTCTCATCTCCATAGATCCTGCCCATTCTTTATCGGATGTTATGAATGAAGCTAAAGTAGTCGCTCCCAATAACATGGATATTCTTGAAATAGATATATTAAAAGAGACACAAAAGTATATAAGAAGTGCTTTAGAAAATATAAGAAAGTTTATAGGAAGTGAAACTTTTGAAAAGGTCAGGAAGACCGTTGAGTCTGTAGCAGAATCTCCGGGGACAGAGGATGCTGTGCTTATAGATTTCCTTTCTCGTTTGGTAGTTGAAAAGGCAGATAAATACTCTTCCCTGATTATAGATACAGCTCCTTCTGGACATACCTTAAGGTTTTTAAGGGATATTTCTTCTGCGGGTAGCTTACTTGAATTTATATCCAAGGAAGCAAGAAATATTGAACATTTAAAGAATTTGTCTGGTACTTTGAAAGGCAATATTGAAATAAGCAATATACTGAGGGAGAGATATGAAAGGATAAGGAAATTGGATATTACCATAAAGAAGGGTAATGCCTATTTTTTTGTAGTAATGAACCCTGATTATGTGTCCTTAATGGAGACTAAAAGGCTCATAGAAAGTTTGGAAAAGATAAATCTTAAAATAGGTGCTATCATAATTAACAAGATTATGCCTTCCCATATTCCGGAGGAGTATAGGGGAGATCAGGAGGAGATTATTAGGAGGGCGGAAAGGGAATTCGGGAGATTTAAAATAATAAAAGTACCCTTCATAAGGGATATGGGCTTCCTTTTTGAAAAAGTTAATATATGAGAGGAGTGAGATGAGTTCTCTTGCAATAGGTCTTATAATAGGTGCGGTTATCTTGGCTGTTACAGAGATTGTTATGTTTTATCCTAGAAAGCAAGTTTCAGAAGAACCCAAAAAACCAGCAATTGCGCGTATAGAAAAGAGGGAAACTGTGAGAGATATTTATGGTTATTATGTAACGGAAGGTAATGAAACCCTTGAGGTTGTTGCTAAAAGGCTTTACG
>WFPJ01000004.1 GCA_015487615.1 Aquificales bacterium
ACCCTTGAAACCCTTCTTGCCGCTTCCCTCTTGTGAATAACACCCTTTGATGCTGTATGCTGAATTATACTTACAACTTCCGGAAGAAATTTCTTTGCCTCCTCCAAGTTTCCGCTTTCCACCATCTTTCTAAATTTCTTTATATATGTTCTCATCCTTGATAGATGATATCTATTCCTCAACCTTCTCTTTGCATCTCTTCTCATACGCTTAGCCGCCTGTCTCGTGTTAGGCATCCCGTAACCTCCGTTATAAGAGTAGCTATTAATTATAACATTTAGGAAGGAAGGAGTGTAAAGTGAAAAATTTTTGGTTATAATGGGAAAGGTATGAGAGAAATAGGGGATGAAAATTTTTATAAAGAAGCTATAGATTCGGAAGTTCCCTCGCTTATCTTTATATCCAAGAAAGAAGCTTCGGGTCACAAAGAGTTAGTTTCAATGCTTGAGGAACTGGAAAAGGAATACGGTGATTGTGTAAATTTTTACTATATGGATGCATCAAAGAATACAACACCTGAGGATCTGGGCATAAATACATTCCCCGCAATTGTATATTTCAGGGAAACAATGGAAGTTGACAGGCATATATACATACCTTCAAGGGAAGACATTGTATCTGTACTTAAAAGACTATGTAACAGGGGTTGATATGAGGATACTTTGGGCACCGTGGAGAAGCGAGTACATTGAAAACATAGGTAAATCAAATGAGTGTTTTTTATGTGAAGCCTATAAACAGCCCGATGAGAAGCTGAGGGATTACCTTGTACTGTACAAAACGGAAAAGGCATTCATTATTTTGAATAAATATCCCTACAATACAGGACATCTTATGGTGTGCCCCGCCTTACACCTCGGAGATTATAGACTTATTGATGGTGAAACTATAAAGGAGATGCACGATCAGGTCAAGTTAAGCCTTGACATAATAGAGGAAGCCTTTAATCCCCACGGATTCAATATAGGTTTTAATATAGGGAAGGCTGCAGGTGCGGGTCTTGAAACCCATGTCCATCTGCATATAGTACCGCGCTGGTTCGGTGATACAAACTTTATGCCTGTGTTCGGAGAGGTAAAGGTCATTTCAAAGAACCTTATGGATGTTTACGATATATTAAAAGAAAAGCTTGAAAAAAGACTAAATGGCACTTCTTGAAGTTAAAAATCTTAATTTATGGTACGGAGATAAACACACACTCAAAGATATAGGCTTTTCCCTTCGGGAAAGGGAAATACTCTGCATAGTAGGGGAATCGGGTTCCGGAAAGTCTTCCATTCTTTACTCAATCCTTCAACTTTTACCGAAGAGTGCAAAAGTATCAGGCGAGATAATATTTGAGGGCAAAAATCTTATTAACCTTTCAGAGAAGGAAATGAGGAAGATAAGATCTTCAAAGATAGGCATAGTATTCCAAGAACCCTCAGCCTATCTTGATCCCCTTTTTACGGTGGGAAGCCAACTTTCGGAAACAGCAGTAGCCCATCTGACCCTTAAGAGTGTGAAGGATTATGTGATAGATAAAATGAAAAAAGCAGGAATACCTTATGCGGAGAAAAGATACTATGCGTATCCGCACCATTTATCGGGGGGGTTAAAACAAAGGGTTTGCATAGCCAATGCAATAATGTGCAATCCTAAGATAGTGCTTGCGGACGAACCTACAACCGCACTTGATGTTTCTGTCCAGAAGCGTATCCTTTCACTCTTCAGAAAAATGAAAGAAGACGGAACCTCTGTTATCCTTGTAACCCACGATTTTGGTGTGGTGGCGGAATGTGCGGACAGGGTTATAGTCCTTAAAGACGGTGAAATTTTAGAAGAAGGTGATGTGTTTAAAATATTTGATAGTCCGAAGCACTCTTACACTAAAATGCTCATTAAGTCAGCGGTGGATATGGTATAATTAACTTCCCTTTTGATAAAAGGAGGGTTCCAAGATGAGTAGTTTAACCCATGAGATTGAAAAGATGTACACACCAAAAAAGGAGTATCCAAAGTTCAAGGTGGGTGATACGGTCAGGGTTCACTACAAGATAAAGGAAGGTGATAAAGAAAGGATACAGGTTTTTGAGGGTGTGGTAATAAGAATAAGAGGCGCGGGTTTGAACAAGACCTTTACGGTCAGAAAGGAATCTTTCAATGTAGGTATAGAAAGGATATTCCCCTACTACAGTCCTAACATTGAGAAGATAGAGGTGTCCAAGATAGGAAAGGTAAGAAGGGCAAAACTTTACTTCCTGAGGGATCTCCAAGGTAAAGAAGCTGCAAGAAAGATTAAGGAGATAAAGATATGGGATTATGAAGCTAAGGAAAAAAGAAAGGCTGAAGAGAGGAGAAAGAGGGAGGAAGAGAAGAAGGCAATGGAGGGAGCGGAAACTGAGGCAAATGAGGTAAGGGAAGAAGAAAAGCAAGTGCAAGAATCAAAAGAACAATGACCGAAATAGAAAAACCTTTGTGGGAGAGGGGTTTTGTTGTAGCGGGCGTTGATGAAGCGGGAAGAGGTCCAATAGCTGGTCCCGTTGTAGCCGCTGCGGTTATCCTCAAACCGCATACGGAACCTTTTATAAAAGGCGATTCAAAATCAATGTCTCCTGAGGAACGGGAGGAAGCATTTGAGCTTATAAAAGAGAAGGCAGTTGCTATAGGTACAGCGGTTATTGATAGTATCGTAATAGACAGAATTAATATTCTGAGAGCCACAAAACTTGCAATGAAAAGGGCTTTGGATGACCTTAAAACAACCTTTGATGTGGTCATCTCCGATTTTGTAAAACTTGAGGATGTTAATTGTATTTCTATTCCCAAAGCGGATGAAAGAAGCATTTCATGTGCTTGTGCGTCTGTGGTTGCAAAGGTACTGAGGGACAGAATAATGAAGGAGTACCATAAGATATATCCCCAGTATAATTTTGATAGACACAAAGGCTATATAACGCGGGAGCATTTAGAAAAGATTAAATGTTTTAACATATCACCTATTCACAGAAAAAGTTTTAAACCCATACGCCAAACGAGTATGTTTTGATATGCACAAGCCCGTTCTTCTTGAAGAAACATCAAAAATACTTATTACCGGAGGGGGTGTTTATGTGGATTGTACACTCGGGGGAGGCGGACATGCACGGGAAATATTAAAAAGCAGGGAAGATATATTCCTGATAGGTATAGATGCGGATGAAACAGCGCTGGAAATAGCAGAAGAGAACTTAAGAGAATTTGAAGGCAGATATTCCCTTTATAAAGCAAATTTCAAGGATATTGATGCGGTATTAAGTATGGAGGGGATTAGCGAGGTAAAGGGAATATTGTTTGATCTCGGAATCTCTATGTATCAGCTTAAGTCAGGCAGGGGGTTTTCCTTTGAGGATGAAAGCTTTCTTGATATGAGAATAGATAAGGAGCAAAAGCTTACCGCCTTCACCATTATCAATGAATATTCAGAAAAAAAGATAGCTGAAATCTTAAAGAAATACGGAGAGGAGAAATACGCACAAAAAATAGCAAGTGAGATCGTGAAAAGGAGAAAGCGAAAACCCATAGAAACAGCCAAGGAATTGGCGGATCTTATAAGTTCAGTATATCCCAAGGGTGGAAAGATACACCCTGCTACCAAGACATTCATGGCTTTGAGAATATATGTAAACAGTGAATTGGAAAATCTTGAAATAGGCTTGGATAAAGGGGTTATGTATCTTCAAAGGAGCGGAAGAATAGTTGTAATAACCTTTCATTCTTTGGAAGACAGGATTGTTAAACATTTTATTAGGGAAAAGGAAAAGGAGGGTATAATAAAAAACTTGACTAAAAAGCCGATTAAGCCTAAGTTAGAAGAAGTGAAGGAAAATCCTTCAGCAAGAAGCGCCAAACTAAGGGCAGGGGAGAAGTTGGTATGAGTAGTAGGAAGATATTGGTTATAGCGATTTCATTATTGTTATTTAATATCTTGTACTCCTCCTACGCCCTCAAGGTGTCTAAGGAGTATACTGAGAAGATGATAACTCTTAAGTCTTTGGAAGAGGAAGTAATGGTTATGACAGCTGAGCTTGAAACTAAGAAAATGGTAGCGATAAAAAAAGCTAAAACCAATATAAGCTGGGACAAGATTATTTTCAATAAATAAAAAACCTGGGGGCGACCTACTTTTCCGTGCCGTTGGGAGGCACAGTATCATCGGCGCTGGAGGGCTTAACTGCCGGGTTCGGAATGGGACCGGGTGTTACCCCTCCGCTATGGCCCCCAGGCGAAGGCAATTGGATAGGTGTTAGCGGTTGAGAGTGGAGGAATGCAAGGCGAACGGGCGATTAGTACCGCTTGGCTTCACCCCTTGCGGAGCTTCCACCTGCGGCCTATCAAACGGGTAGTCTACCCGTGCCCTTCGGGGAGACCTTATCTTGGGGTGGGCTTCGCGCTTAGATGCTTTCAGCGCTTATCCCGTAGCAGGGTGGCTACCCGGCGCTGCCTCTGGAGAGACAACCGGTACACCAGAGCCTGCCTCGTCCCGGTCCTCTCGTACTAGGGACGAACCCCCTCAAGTCTCCTGCGCCCACGGCGGATAGGGACCGAACTGTCTCACGACGTTCTGAACCCAGCTCGCGTCCCCCTTTAATGGGCGAACAGCCCAACCCTTGGGACCTGCTTCAGCCCCAGGATGGGGGGAGCCGACATCGAGGTACCAAAC
>WFPJ01000005.1 GCA_015487615.1 Aquificales bacterium
AAAAGGAAAAAAGAAGAGCTGAAAAAGAGGGGTACAGAGGAAAAGCTTATCAAGTCAGTGGATGAAAGCTTCAAAAGGATAGAAGAATTTCTCTCCGAACCTGATAATCTTAAAAACTGTAGGGGTATAGGCATATTTTCCTCTTACGAGAAAGGTATTTTTGAATATATAAAACTCCCCTATGTTTACAGAAATAGGCTTCTCATAGGTGACCATCCAATGATAAGGGAAATAGCAGCAATAGATGAGGAATTGGGAAGGGTGGGAATTCTCCTTGTTGACAGGAAACACGCAAGGTTTTTCAGAATGGATATAAACGGTATTGAAGAGATTGTCAACTTCCTTGAACCTTTATCAACAAGATCCCATAAATTTCACAGCGGAGGTTCCGCCCTTAAAGGAGCGGAAGGTACATTCAAGATGCAAATGCCCTCAAGGGTGGCAGGTCCAAATCTAATACAGCACTCCTTCGGAGAGTGGCGATTTCACATGAGGATAAAAAATGAATGGCAAGGTCTCCTCAAGTTGTCAGCGGACGCCATCTTTGAAGACTGGAAAGAAAGTAAATTTGATAAGCTTATAGTAGGAGGAATTGATGCAGGAAAAGTAAGAGAGATAGAAAATCATTTGCACCCATATTTAAGGGAGAGACTAATAGGTTACATTGAAGCCAACCCCTCAACCGCCACACCAAATGAAATAAGAGAAAAGGCCATAAACCTTCTGGTTGAAAAGGACAGGGAAGAAGAAAAGGATCTCATTAAAGAACTTCAAGAGCTTGAAGGTAAAGGACTTGCGGTTAACGGAACTTCAAGGGTGTTGGAAATGCTTTCCATGGGGAATGTAAGAACCGTTTTAATACCAGAGGATTTTGAAAAGGAAGGATATATCTGCTCAGAGACAAAGGTTATAACCCTAAAGCCAGAATGCCCATCGGAGGAAAAGGCCTTGTACTCATCCGATATAGTTGAAGAGGTCATAGAAGAAGCATTAAGCCAAAAGGCTGTTGTTGAGGTAATAGAAACCCCTGAACTTCAAAAAAAGGTGGATGGTATGGCTGCATTCCTTAGATTTAAGATATGAGCAATGAAAGGCTTATAATATTCATAGACGGATCAAACCTCTTCCACGGTTTAAGATATCTGAACATTAGGATTGATTATGCAAAATTGGTAGAATTTTTGAAAGAAAACAGACATCTTGTAAGAACATACTTTTACACAGCGGTGCCTCAGGAGAAGGATGTAAAGAGGGGATCCGTAGAGTGGGAAAGCCTCATAAGGCAAAAGAGATTTCTTGACGAACTTGCCCTTTCGGGTATAAAGGTTAAAACAGCAAAGCTCAGGAAAACACCAAAGGGAGAGTATGTTGAGAAGGAAGTGGATATAATGATATCAACAGATATGCTCAGCCTCGCATATCAGAATGCCTACGATACAGCCCTCTTAGTAAGCGGAGACAGTGACTTCATATATACGGTTGAAGAGGTGCAGAGAATAGGTAAAAGGGTTGAAAACGCATCCTTCAAAAGGACAAGCTCATACAATTTAAGAAAGGTCTGCGACAGGTTTATACTCTTGGATGACTATCTTGACAGATTTGTTCTTGAGGAAAAAACAGTAACGGAAGAACAGAATCTGTGGCAAAAGATAATAAATATGTGGAAGAAATCGTGAAGAGAATACTTATAGGAACGGGAAACAAGGGTAAATTCAAAGAAATTGAAAGAATACTTAAAAGCATAGGTATAGAAGCCATTCCGCCGGAAGAGGAAGTAAAGGTTGAAGAAAAGGGTGATACCTTTCTGGAAAATGCTTATATAAAAGCGGAAGCTTATTATGAAAGATTTAAAATGCCGGTCTTGACTGATGATTCAGGATTGGTGGTTTACTCCCTTGATGGATACCCTGGGGTTTTCTCAAGTAGATTCTGGGAAATAGATTATGGAGGTTATGAGGAGCCCTTACCTGATAAGGATACAGCGAATATAAGAAAGCTTTTGAGACTCCTAAGGGATAAAGAGGACAAAAGGGCAAGGTTTGAAGCGGTTATAGTACTTCTCCTTGATAGAGATATGGGAATATTCTCAAGAGGGGTATGCGAGGGTTACATAGGTGAGTGTCCTAAAGGAAATAAGGGCTTCGGATATGATCCCGTATTTATACCCTCTGGTATGGAAAGGACTATGGCAGAGCTTGACCCAGAGGAGAAAAACAGGATATCTCACAGGGGAAAGGCACTGCAGAAAATTGTGGATTTTTTGAAAAATATACCGATTTAGGGATTAATAAAATGGAAGCTACCAGAAGGGATTTTCTTGATTACCTCATAGGCGGTTCCATATTAGCAGGTATAGGCGGATTCACCTATCCAATTATAAAAAGCCTTGCACCGAGTAAGGAGGAACTAAAAACCGCTGTGGTCAGGGTAAATATAAAGGATCTTGAAACCTTTGGTGTAAAGGTAGTCTCTTGGAAGGGAAAACCTGTCCTTGTCCTTAAACTGCCGGAAAACTTTGAATGGAAAGGGGATTTAAAAACAGAAGACAATATAAAGGTGCTTAAAGATAAAAGAATCTTCGCCCTCATAGGTATATGTACGCATCTAGGATGCATACCCTTATGGAGACCGAAAGGAGATGCGGACTTTAATGAACCTCATCTTCACTGTCCTTGCCACGGCGGTATATACACACCCTACGGGGATGTTGTTGCAGGTCCACCCCCTGCATCTTTACCTATACCGCCTCAGAAAATAGAAGGAAACATGCTTGTTATAGGCTGATAAGATGTTTGAAAAGATTATAGACTGGATTGATGAAAGGACCCATATAAAAAACATACTTAGGGAAAACTTTGTAGAGTACAAAGTACCTAAGGGTTTAACCTTCCCATATGTATTCGGAGTACTCTCCTTAGTTACCATGTTTTTCCAGTTTGTTTCCGGAATACTCCTCTCCATGTACTATGAGCCTTCCATACACGAAGCATTTGACAGCGTTAACTTCCTCATAATGAAAAAGGTAAACTTCGGATGGTTCTTCAGACATGTACATGCTGCGGGGGCAAATTTCTTTATGGCACTTATATATCTTCACATGGCAACCGCAATATACTATAACGCTTACAAAAGACCGAGGGAGTTAACATGGATAGTGGGTTGTATCATCTATCTACTTATGATAACAACAGCCCTTACCGGATACATTCTCCCTTGGGGGCAACTCTCCTACTGGGGAGGTGTTGTTACTCCAGAAATACCTGGCTCAATACCTGGGGGTATAGGAGAGATTATAGCCACATGGATGAAGGGGGGATACAGACTTGGTGACCTCGCCCTCGGAAGACTCTTTGCCTTTCATGCCATACTACTTCCTATGCTCCTTACAATAATGGTAATAATACATCTTATCCTCATAAGGAGAATAGGTGTTACAGATCCTTCTGGTTTTGAAAGAAAAAAGGAAGAGAAGATACCCTTCCACCCCTATGTAAGCCTTAAGGAGTTGGGAGTTATAATGTGGTTCCTTGCTCTTTTTACATACTTTGTGTTCTTTAAAATGGATAAGTTCCTGCCCAAAGAAAATTTTGAACCAGCGGATTTTATGAAAACACCTTCCCATATAGCACCCGAGTGGTATCTTCTCCCCTTCTTTCAGGTATTCAGATCCATCCCAGATAAATTCCTCGGCTTTATAGCCTTCAACCTTATAATACTTCTGCTTTTCCTACTTCCGTTCTTAGATTTTTCAGCTGTAAAAAGTGCAAGAAACAGACCAGCCTTCTTTGTAATGTACATAATACTTATAATTTCCTTTACAGCCCTTACTATACTTGGAACCCTTGACCCCACTCCGACGAATGCAAAACTTGGCTTGTTTTTCACATTCACCCTCTTTGCCTTTTTTATCTCATTACCAATAATATCCATCGTTGAATGTAAAAGGATGAATCTGGAGAGGGAAGAATGCAAAACAAAGGAATTTTAAAAACCTTATTTTTTACTGGTATAACAATTTTCCTATTTTATACACTTTGGATAGACAACATATTCAAGAAAGAAACAAAAGAATATAGCATACCTGAGAAATACAAGGAAATTATCAGGGATCACAAGTCCGCGATCAAAGGAAGACAGCTTTTCCTTCAAAACTGTAGCGGGTGTCATTCTGTTATATACGATAATGTTTATCACTCCTTTGCTTATACAAATGAAGCATTTCAGAAATACAGAAAGGAGTACAGGGGACTTTTACCGAGGGATCTGTACTATGCGGTATTCTTTAAGGAGTTTGAAGGCTTGAAAAAGGCTTTCGGAAGGATTCCCCCAGACCTTTCAACAATTTATCTTGCAAGAGACGAGGCTTACCTTTTCAATTTTATCCTGAATCCCCAAAAGGTTATGGAAGGTACACCCATGCCCCCTATTATGATAGGAAGGGAGGAAGAGGTTGCAAAGATAGTAGCATATCTCAGACATGTAGCCCTGCCCCCTGAAGAAGAAGAAAAAAAGAGAAACATAATGGGAATACTTATGATTTCCTACTTTATAATAACAGGACTTCTTATATTCATAAAAAGGTACAGAATAATAAAAAATGAACGATGAATTATTTAAATGAGAAGAATTATACTTATACTACTTACTTTTATAGTAGCTTCTTTTTCCGAAGAAAATAACCTTAATTTGTTTATCTACGGAGATGTAAGATCAGAATATTTAAATTTAGAAGATAAAGCAAATTTCAAAATAGGTGATACAGACATACTGGGCATTTTTACGAGGGGAAACTTTGAAGTATTAATGGAGGTTTTCATAGAACAGCCTGACAACTTTGTTGACTTTGAAAGGCTGTATGTAAAATGGGAGAAGTTTGATATATTCAGGATAACCCTCGGTAAGTTTCACCCATCCCTCGGATATGCATCAATGAAATGGCATCACGGTTTACACTTAATGACCATACCAGACAGGCCCCAGATAATAAACTTTGAAGATGAGGGAGGTCCCCTTCTTGCCCACGGGCTTGGTATAAGGGCGGACGGTCTTAGAAAGTTGAAAGGTATCTTTGTAGGATACTCTATAGATATAATAAACGGAAATCAACAATTCGGTGCGGATAACTCTTCCGATTTTGATAAGTATAAGTCTGTAGTTGCAAAGCTTTACATAAAACCAACCCATTTTTCCGAAATAGGCATATCCGGAGCATACGATCCTACGGATGTAAACAGTGAACTTCTAAATAAAAGGGTAAAGACAACAAACAGAATACTGGGTTTAAACCTTGTTTATGATAAGCCCGGAGGTACGGAATTTATAGCGGAATACTACAAAATTGATGAGCTTATATCTGATAAATCCGCATGGGGAGGCTTCATTTTGATTTCATACCCCCTTATTAAAGGAGGAAATATTTATGAGTTCAGACCCTTCCTTCTACTTGAAAAGATAGATTGGGAATATGGAAACGAATGGTTCATAAATGTACTTGAAAGGTTAAGACTTGAAGAGGAACAGGATGAATATATTGCCTTGACTAAGAAAACCGGATACACACTCGGTTTCAAGCTAAGCTTCAGCCCTTACACCGCTCTGAAGATCTCCTATACCTACTCTGATAACAAGGATATAAAGGATACATGGAATGCAAAAGCGGTTCTGAGCTTTATGATTCCTGCCTACGGAGGATAGATATGAAAAGATTATTAATCCTTATTCTCATGTTAAGCCTTTCATCCTTAGGCCAAAAAGCAGCGATTGTTGTAAATCCGTCAATAAAGGATATTAAAAAGGAAGAGATAAAGGATATACTTCTGGGTATGAAAAGAAAGAAAGTAATACTTTCAAAAGATAAGGCTGTGAACGAAATAGCAATAGAAAAACTGCTTGGTATATCCTATGAAAACTTCAGGGTTTATTGGCTTGAAAGGGCACTGGCAGGTGAGGGTAATTTACCTGAGGAAATGAATTATAAGGAAGCGATAAGAGAAATAAAGAAGAATAAAAAGGCTATAGGTATATTGCCTGCAGAAAAGGTAAAAAGCTCAGGATTGAAGGTAATCATGGTAATTGACTGATGGGTGCGGTAACCATTAGAAAAAAGTTAATATACATAATTATATTTTTGCTCATTTTCTTCATACTTATTCTTGGTTACGGAATTATACTCGTTCACACAATGGACAAAAGGATAATAAAAGAAACAGAAATACTGATAACTGAAGAGATATCTGATATATTTGAAAACCTTGAGAATCAAATGAAAAGTATAGCTAAGGATAAAAATATAGCGGAATTTATAAAAACAAATGAACCTTGGAAATGGTTTTTCACAAAAAAGCTTGAGTTAATTGTTACAAAAAACATAAAAAGAGTATATATGGTGGCTGAGGATGGTGAAGGTAACTTTGAAATTATAATCTCAACAGAAAAAGAAATAGTTGGAAATAAAGTAAGGTATGAAAAGCTTAAAAATGTAATAAATAAGGGTAAAAGTGAGATAATCTACAATAAAAACGGTAAAAGCTGGATAACACTTGCAAAACCAGTAATCCAAAATGGAAATGTAACAGCCATATTATTGGCTGATTTTTCTGTAAAAAAATTTGAAAAGATCCAGGAAATGATAACAGGTATAAGATGGATAATCTTAGGAACAACTTTCCTTATTTCAATATTTCTACTTATACTGCTTTACAACTATATTTACAATTCAATTATAGAGAAAAGATTATACACTGATAAACTAACAGGTTTGTACAGTACATCATATGTAAATGATGTTCTAAGATTCTCCGGACTAAAAGATTATGCAATGCTGATAGTTGATATAGATGATTTTAGAATGATAAACCAGACCTACGGAAAGGAAGTTGGAGATAAGGTTATTAAAGCGGTAGCTGGTCAAATAAAAAGACTTGTAAAAATTGATTCTGACATAATAGTAAGATACGGCGGTGAGGAATTTCTTGTATTAATAAAGCTTGAAAAACCGGAAGATAATACAGGATTAACTGTTGCAAAACGTATTTATAGTGTATTTAAAAACAAGCCTTTAAATATTGATAAAAAATATAACATAGGCATTACTGTTTCAATAAGTGTCATACCTAATATTTCTATATTTAGAAATATTGAGGAAGCCCTAAGGGTTGCAGACAAAATACTTTATGAGGCAAAATCAAAAGGAAAGAATAGGATAGAAATATATACGGAAAAAGCGTCAGGTGAAACTATAAAAACTATAAACGAAGTAAAAGAAGCTTTAAATAAAGGTAAAATACTGTTTCATTATCAGCCAATATTTGATTTAAAAACAATGGAAATAGTAATGTTTGAAGCGCTTATAAGGATGAAAAATGCTGAAGGAAATATTATATTCCCATCAAAGTTCTTACCTCTCATAAAGGGAACGAGCCTATACATAGAAATGTCAAAATTTGGAATAACAAATAATTTAAATATATTAAAGAAAAATAAAGATGTTAAAATATCAATGAATTTTGGTGTTTCAGATATACTTAACAATAGTTTATTTAATTTCCTTCTAAATACAATAGATGAAGATGTAGGAAAAAGATTTTATATTGAGTTGCTTGAAGATGAAGAAATAGCTGACTATGAACTACTTAAAAAAAGGATAGAAAAGCTTAAGAAAAAAGGTGTTAAATTCAAGGTTGATGATTTCGGTGTTGGTTACGCTAATTTTGTAAGATTATCAAACCTTAGCATAGATTATGTAAAAATAGACGGTTCAATAGTAAAAAGCGCTGTAAATGATAACAAATCCTTTGAATTGCTAAAGGCCATGGTAAGTTTCTGTAAAGGTGTGGGTATAAAAACTACTGCTGAATTTATAGACAGCGAAGATGTTCTTAAGAAAGTAAAGGAAGCAGGTGTTGATCACGGACAAGGCTATTATTTGAGTAAACCCAAAGCACCAGAGGAGTTAGGATGGAAGATATAGTTTTCCACAAAGTTTTCCACAAGTTTTCCACATAACTATGTGGAAAAGTGTAGTATATACGTAAGATATTGTAAAATCTAATTGTTATAGAAACTTTTTCCACAGTGTAAGTTTTTTATATTTCTACAAATATTTGTTTTCCACATTTTCCACAGTAGATACATATAATCCTTGTTAGTTAAAATGAAAAATTAAATTAAAATGTACAGAATTTTCAAATACTTGTGTAAAGCTATATAGCTATCCACATCAGTATACATAAGTTTATGATAATTCGTTAAATATTTGAATTTAATTTTATTACCAAAAATAAATATAAACCTATGTGCTTATGTGGAAATGTGGAAATCTGAATGTAAGTGATTGATTATTTTAAACAAAATAAATAAACAATAATACCGAACTTTCAATAGGTTAGTGTTGGGTATGTGGATTTTTTTATAATAGATACATTGAAAATCAATACTTACGTAAGTGGTATGTGGAAAACTTTGATGGCTATTATTATTTTATTATATGAATGAATATATATTTAAAAATGCTTTACAAATGTAGAATATATAGAAATAATATAGAATGCGGGTTTTCCACATTTTGAATCGTGCATTATAATAAACTTTTTGGAGGTTTGAAAATGGAAGATAAGGAAGTTGAAAAAGTGGAGAAAAAAGAGGAGGAGCTTGAAAATCAAATAAAGGAGTTGCAGGAAAAGGTTAAAAAGCTTGAGAATGTGGCTAAGATTTCTAACAGCAGGATTGTTGAATTACAGACGGAACTTGAATATATGAAAGAAAGATATAGGAAAGATTTGGAAGAACAGAGAAAGTACGGATACGAAAAATTTGCCATTGACATATTGAATGTTATAGACAATTTTGAAAGGGCCCTTGAATCGGGAAAAATTTCCGGAGACTTTGAGTCCTTTATTAAAGGTGTGGAGATGATTTACAAGGAATTACTTTCAATCCTTGAAAAATACAACATAAGGGAAATAGAGGTTGAAGGTAAGGAATTTGACCCTTACACATCCGAAGCTGTTGAAAAGATAGTTACTGAAGATTATCCCCCCAATACGGTAGTTAAGGTTGTAAGGAAGGGTTACATGTTACATGATAAGGTTATAAGACCTGCAAGGGTTGTAGTTTCTGCGGAAAAGGAAGAAATAACCTGAATGAAAAAAATATACTCTTTTAAGGAGTCTTATGTTTTTAGCAATATTTTAAAGAAAGGTAGGGAAATTTTAGAAAAAAATGGTTATCGTTTTTTAAGATTGCCAAGTTTTGATACTGATACACTCAAAAGGAAGTTTATTTCTGTTTTAAACACCCGTGATGATGAAGTAATATTTTTAAGAAGTGATTTTACATACCAGATTATAAAGCATTTTGATGCTCTTTCTGATATAGATCTACCTTTAAGGATTTATTATGAAGGTAGTCTTTTTGATCCGGATTTTGAAGATTTTGAAATTTACCAGATAGGTTTTGAATTGATAGGTGTTGAAGATATAGAAGGTGACTTTGAGATAATTTACTGTCTTTATGAAATTTTTAAATCAATAAATATAAACGATTTTATTTTGGTTATAAGCAATCCTTCCTTTATTGAAAAGGTTATAAGTGCCAGGAATATTGATAGAAATAAGGTAGAAAATCTTTTGAAAAAGAAAAATATAGGTAGGCTTAGAAAGGAGTTTGGTAACGGTTCCTTTATAGAAAAGCTTATTTTTATGCAAGGAAAAAGGGAGATAATTGATGAAGCTTTGTGTGAATTTCCAGAAGGTGAAGAGGAGCTTATTAAAATAAATAAGCTTATTGATAAGCTTGAGCAAAATAATATATCGCATTATATAATTGATTTGTCTGATATAAAAAGATTGCCTTATTATAACGGTATAACTTTTGAGATATTTATGGAAAACTCCGGATATGCTGTAGCATCAGGTGGCAGATATGACGGTATATACAGAGAGGGTATACCTGCCACTGGCGGAGCTGTTTATGTTGACAATATAATAAAGCTTATGAAATGAGTTCCTTTATTTTATCAACATACTTAAGCTTTTCCCAAGGTAGATAGCTTTTTCCGAAGTGACCGTAGCACGATGTACTTCTGTATATAGGCTTTCTTAGATCAAGAAATTCTATTATTTCTGTAGGTCTTAAAGGAAATATCCTTTTGACTATATCAACTATTCTTTCCTTTTCTATCTTTTCCGTTCCGAAAGTTTCTATATCAAAGGCTACAGGTTCTGACAAACCGAAGGCATAACCTATCTGGACAACGCACCTGTCTGCAAGACCAGAAGCTACAACATGCTTTGCTATCATCCTTGCCATGTATGATCCTGATCTGTCCGTCTTTGTTGGATCCTTACCGGAAAAGGCACTTCCCCCTGAAAATCCTATATCACCGTAGGCATCTGAAACTATCTTTCTTCCGGTTAAACCTGTATCAGCAACCGGTCCCCCTATAACAAATCTTCCAGAAGGGTTAACCCTAATTGATACTGAATCTTTCATAAGTTCCTTAGGTATTTCCTTCTTTATCACCTCTTCCGTTATAAGCTCCCTCAGTTCCTCAAGCTTTACATAAGGGTCATGGTGTACATAGGCTGTTATATTTTTGACAGAGTAAGGTTTCCCATCTTTATACTCCATAACTAAAAGTACCTTACCATCAGGTCTTATGAAACTGAAATGGCCAGTTTTTCTCAGATCAGATATCTTTTTTGTTATTCTGTGAGACAGTAATATGGGAAGAGGCATATAT
This sequence comes from Aquificales bacterium, assembly GCA_015487615.1. Taxonomy (GTDB): domain Bacteria; phylum Aquificota; class Aquificia; order Aquificales; family Aquificaceae; genus WFWF01. The sequence continues at coordinate 10,742 of WFPJ01000005.1, forward strand.
TCTTCAGACTCATTACATGCATATCCCACGACTATTGCTGTATCTCCTGCTCCTTCTCCTGATACACCCATTGCTATTTCAGGACTCTGTTCATCTATGGATATTATCACCGCGGAAACATCCGCATCAAATCCGTAATCTGGTTTCGTATATCCCGCTTCTTTTACCACACCTCTTGATATGGATGGTATATCTACATAACATTCCGCGGAAACTTCACCACTTATAAATATCAAGCCCGTAGTTATCATAACCTCTATGGAAACCTTACTGTAAGGATCTTTTCTTAAAAATTCATCAAGAAGGGCATCTGCTATTTGATCAGCAAGTTTATCCGGGTGTCCTTCCGTCACCGATTCTGCCATTCTTAAACTATACATGGGTTTTATTATAGTAAACAATCAGTCAAGCAAGCTTACTATATCTTCTAAAATTTCATCTCTGTTCTCTTTAGTGAGTTCTATAATTGTTGCATCTGGATCTCTTCTTAACATTGCTACAAGCTTATGAACATCCCTTATAGGTATGGTTATTAAGTATTTCCTTTTTTTGTCATTTAGAATTTCCCTTACAATTTCCCTGAATTTCTTAGAAAAAAGTTCCATTTTTCCTACTTCATCTATTATCACAATACAATCTTTACACCTCATTGCCTTTTCAATTATAGGTATAGCTTCGCTTTCAAATCTTTCCACATTTACCCCGTAGCTTCCTACTAGTTTATTTGATGTAAATGTTTTACTGGCAAACAATTTTTCTTTACCTTCTGTTGTAACTATTTTAAAACCTTTCCTTTTACCGGTTTCCCTGTCTCTTACCTCTTCAGTCCAGAATCCTACAGCCCTTTTTCCTAATCTTTCCACAATCTTTTTTATCAAAGTTGTTTTACCTATGCCAGGTTCTCCCGTGATTAAAATCTTCATCCCTTTTATAATTTAAATACAATGAAGAAGACATTGGTTGTTTTCCTTACAATAATCAGCATGGTTATGGGTGAGGAGATAGTAATAGATACACTGCCTAACGGAGCAACCCTTATAGTTAAAGCGAGGGATGATACAGAGGCTGTTGCTTTGCATGTATGGTTTAAGGTGGGATCAGTTTATGAAAACTATGAAGAAAAAGGTATGGCTCACTTCCTTGAACACATGCTTTTTAATGGGTCAGAAAATTATAAGTACGGTGAAATAGAAAGATGGGTTGAAAGTAGGGGGGGAAATATAAATGCGGGAACTTCAAAGGATTTTACCTATTATTACATTGAGATAGCTTATCCATATTGGGAGAAAGCCCTTGAACTCCTTTACCATCTTACCCTTAAGGCTACCCTTGATGAAGATATGATTGAGAAAGAAAAGCCCATAGTTATTGAAGAATTAAGGAGAGGAAAGGACAATCCTAGAACTGTCCTTTGGGAACACTTTGAGAAACTCGCTTACAAGGTTTCACCCTATAGATTTCCCATAATAGGCTATGAAAAGACTATAAAAAGATTCAACAGGGAAATGCTTTTAAGGTTTTATGGAAACTTTTATCAGCCTAAGAACATGGTTATAGTTGTTGTTGGTAAGGTTGATACGGAAAGAGTAAAGGATATAGTAATGAACACATTCGGGAAAGAGGAAGGAGTACCTGTACCTAAGGTTGATATACCCATTGAGCCTGAACAGAAGGGTATAAGATTTGAAAAGATAGAAGATGAAAGGGTTGCCAAAGCTCATTGGATAATAGGCTGGAGAGTTCCTCCTGCAGGTACAAAGGAGCATTATACCTTACTTCTTATAGATCAGATCCTCAGTAGCGGAAGGACATCATTATTTTACAGAGAACTTAAAGAAAAGGGATTGGTTTATTCAATATCATCTGGGGACTTAGCAAGACCAAGAGATAACATATTTGTTGTAAGTTCAACCTTTGATCCTGATAAATATGATGAGGTTAAAAGAAGGGTGTTTGAGATTATACATAGTCTAAGGGATATAGAAGATGAGGACCTTGAAGAGGCAAAGAGAAGGATAATTAATTCAGTTATATTTGAAAGGGAAAGGGTTGAGGCTGAGGCTCACGAAATAGGATTTCTTCAAACTGTCCTTGGTACCCTTGACCCTTATCTTTATTTTGAGAACAATATAAGGACTGTTAGAAAGATTGATGTAATTAGATTTGTTGAAAGATATTTCACGGATGAAAACTATGTGGAGGTGCTTATGGTTCCTAAGAAGAAGGAAGGATTTGCTGGAGAAGATATAGAAGTTGAAACACTTGATAACGGAGTAACAATAATTGCAAAATCAACAAAGGGTAAGGGTATAATCGCTGGGACAATCTTCATAAAGGGAGGGCTTCACGGCGAGTTAAAGAAGGGTATAACCAATCTTACGGTTTCCCTTCTTCTCAAAGGTTCAAAGAAATATACATCCTATGAAATAGCTTCCGCCTTTGAAGATTATGGTGGTTTTATTTATACATCTTCTGGTGATGACTTCTCAGAGATAGGATTTGCCACAAAAGTAGAAGGTATTGATAAGGCGGTGGATGTTATAAATGACATATTAATGAATCCCCTTTTTAAGGAGGAGGATATTGAAAGGGAGAAAAAGAATGTTATAGCATCAATAAGGTCAAAGAAAGAAAGGGCTATGAGTTTTGCTATGGAACATCTGAGAAAGATAACATATAAGGGAACACCTTATGAAACATCTTCCTTGGGAAGTGAAGAGGATATAAATTCCGTTACTAAGGAGGATGTTATTGAAAGATGGAGACAAATACTGAAGGGGGGTAACATAGTCGTAAGTCTAGTTGGGGATATGCCTGCAGATGAAATGATAAAAAAATTCAAATCTGCCTTTGAATGGATAGAGAAGGGAGAGATTGAAATATCTGAGAAAGGTAAACCTATAGATAGAACAGAAGTTACGAATATAAGGAGGGAAGGGACTCAGGCAACAATACTGTGTGCTTTTAATGCACCAGATAAAAATTCGGATGATTACTTTACCTTTAAGGTATTGAACAGCTATCTCGGTAGCGGTATGACTTCACGCCTTCACAGAGAATTAAGGGAAAGAAAAGGTTACGCCTATGCCACATACTCTTTCTATCCTACAAGATACATATCACCAAGGATGTTTGCCTATATAGGGACTTCTCCGGAAAAAAGAGAGGATGCCCTTAAGGATATGATAGAGGTTATTAAAGATAGAGATGTAAAAGAAGAGGATGTTGAGATAGCAATTAACAAGATAATAGGTGATTTTCTACTTGATCACCAGACGAGGAGTAGACAATCTTGGTACTTGGGCTTTTATGAGATAATGGGTATGGGCTGGCAGATGGATAAAAACTATCCTGAAAAGATAAAGAAGGTAAGTAAAGAAGATATAGAAAGGGTTATAGAGAAATACATAAACAACTATCAGTGTGTAGTTGTTTCACCTTGATGTGCCGGAGGCGGGAGTCGAACCCGCACGCCCTTGCGGGCAGGTGATTTTGAATCACCCGCGTCTGCCAATTCCGCCACTCCGGCTCAGTCGGAGGATTTCTTCAACTCTTCTTGTATCATAAATTCCATCTGATCTTTATAATATAACTTTTCCCTTTTAAGTTTTTCAATCTCCATTTCAAGTTCATGGGTCATGGGAAAATGCTTTTCCTTCTTTGCTATTTCCTTATCAAGCTCATCGTGTTTGTCCTTAAGCTCCCTAAATTTCTTATTTTCCTTATACAGCTTCCTTATGACCTCTTCCCTTTTCATTGGTTTATATTTTATATAAAATTGAAAGATGATAAGGCAGGAATTAGACCTACAGCTAAGGACTAAGTTATCTCTTAATTTACTCCTTAAGAATAATGTGGAGATACTTTCCTATTCAACATTTGAATTTGAAGAACTTTTGCAGGAAGAGTCTATATCCAATCCTTTTGTTGAATCTTTTGATGTTAAAGTACCCAAGTCGGTAAACTTCGGAGAGGGTGTACCGGACATATCAGCTGTTCCATATACGCCAGATCCACTTGAGAGACTCAAGGAAAACGTAAAGGCTGAGTTTGAGGGAAGGGACTTAGAAATAGCACTGGACCTTATTTACAATACTGATGATAAAGGATTTATATCTGTTAACTTGAAGGATATATCAGATCAACATAACGTTTCAGAAGAATATGTTGAAGATATAAGAAAAAGGATAATGAGGCTTGACCCATTAGGTGTATGTTCAAAGAATGTATATGAATTTTTGAGGGTTCAAGTTGAAGAACTATACCCTGATAAAAAGGACGAGTATATTAAGCTTTTGGATAAGATAGCTTCTGGGAACATAGATGAGAAGGACAAAAAGCTATTGAAAGGATTTAAGATGTTTCCCCTTGAAGGGGGTATTAACTCTTATAAGGGAGGAAGGGTTGATGCGGTTATAGAGATTGATGACGGTAATCTTGTTTATTTTATATATGAGGATTTTTTTTCAATAAAAATCAGAGAGGATTATCTTGAGCTTTATGAGAAATCAACAGGAGAGGTAAGGAAGTTTTTAAAGGATATGATTGAAAGGATAAATGTTTACAACAAGATACTTAACCTAAGGAGGGAGGTATTGAAAAGCATATTGGAGGAGATAGTAAATGTGCAGAAAGACTTTTTATTAGGAGAAGGACCGCTTAAAGGTCTTCTTATGAAGGATGTTGCCAGGAAGTTAGAAATCAGCGAATCTACCTTGAGCAGAATATGCAATTCAAAGTATGTTAAAACACCAGTAGGTACTTATCCTCTGAGATTCTTCTTTGTAAGGAACGCAACGGAGGGTGTAAGTCAGGAGGAGCTTATGAGAAGGATAAGAGAGATAATAGAAAATGAGGACAAAAGGAATCCTTTGAGTGATGAAGAGATAGCAAATATTCTAAAAAGGGAGGGCATGAATACCGCACGTAGAACCGTTGCAAAATACAGGGATCTTCTTGGAATACCAAGCTCAAGGGAAAGAAGAATAAAATGATAGGTAAAGAGAGGATAGAAGGTTTACTATCAGAATACGGATGTGATGCATTATTTATATCATCCAGACCTAATGTATTTTACCTTTCAAGATTTGTATCAACCAATGCGTACATAATACTTACCAGGGAGGAAAGGATATTCATAACAGACGGAAGATACTACGAGGGAGCAAAGTCTAAGCTGAAAGATTGGAGTGTGGTGCTTTTGAAGGGACCACTTAAATATACGATTAATAGCCTTTTGAGGGAAAGGGGAGTAAAAAGAGTAGTTTATGAAAAGGAAAGGGTTACATGTTCAATGCTTGAAGGTTTAAAGATGAAAGGATCTGGTGTAGAGTGGATAGGTATAGAGAATCCATTTAAATATGTGAGGAGTTTAAAAAGCAAGGAAGAGATAGATGTAATAAGGGAAGCGGTAAAAAAAACCGATGCTGTATATAAGAGGTTGATTGACACTATCGGTGAAAATATGAGGGAGAAGGATGTAAGAAGAAGGATAGTTGATGAATTTTTAGGTGAAGGGGCTGAAGGCGAGAGTTTTCCTGCTATAGTTGCCTTTGGTCCTAACAGTGCCATACCTCATTGGACTACATCAGATACACCTATAGGGAAGGGACCCCTTCTTATAGATATGGGTATGGTATGGAAGGGATACTGCAGTGATTTTACGAGAACTATTTATATAGGGAATCCGGATGATGAATTTAAAAAGGTTTACACAATTGTAAGAGATGCCCATCTTAAGGCAATTGAGAAGGTTAAAGAAGGTGTAAAGGTGGGCGATGTGGATAGGGTTGCACGAGAGTACATTGACAAGAAAGGTTACGGTGAATTTTTTATACATTCAACCGGCCACGGCATAGGTGTTGAGATACACGAGTATCCGAGGGTTTATTATAAGGGTAAGGATGCAAAGGATGTACTTAAGGAGGGGATGGTCTTCACAATTGAACCTGGTATATATTTGCCTGGTAAATTCGGTGTAAGACTTGAGAATATAGTGGTTGTTGAGAAGGACGGTGCTGAGGTTATGTCTTCAGTTCCCTTGGATCTTGTTGTCCTTTGATCCGCTTCCAGAGTATGTATAACTTGGGTAAGTATTTCATATTTAATCTGTATGCCTTAAAAGAATTGAGGGCTGACTTTTCAACTTTTGAACCTTTCATGATGAATATGTACTCCCTTGCAATGGACTCAAGTACCTTTTCCGTGTAGCTAAGATCTCCGAGTGCCCTTGCCACCCCTATGTCCGTTTTAAGGTTTATACCTTCCGCCCTTTCACATATAACTTCATAATCCTCTCCTATATTTACCTTGAGGTACTCCAAGAAGGAACACTTCTTTGAGGATGATTCTATAAGATAAAGCTTTATTTTATCACCGTAATATATTTTAAGCGGAACACCTGGAAAACCTGCACCGCTTCCCACATCTGCGATACTTTTACCTGCTGGATCCAATCCAATATCTTCAAAGCATCTTGCAAGGGAAAGGGAGTCAAGGAAGTGCCTTTTTACAATCTCTTCTTCAGACTCTAAGGATGTTAGATTGTGGACCCTGTTCCACTTTTTTAGTAACCTTAGATA
>WFPJ01000006.1 GCA_015487615.1 Aquificales bacterium
ACCGGGCTGGCAACTGGGGCGAAGTCGTAACAAGGTAGCCGTAGGGGAACCTGCGGCTGGATCACCTCCTTTACTTAAGGAGTACCTAAACTCCTATACCTGTCTATTCCTTACCCCAAAACCACCTTCCCCCTATCCAGTTGCCAAGGGCCTCTAGCTCAGCTGGTTAGAGCGTGCCCCTGATAAGGGCAAGGTCGGTGGTTCGAGTCCACCGAGGCCCACCATAAAAGGGGATGTAGCTCAGTTGGGAGAGCGCCTGCTTTGCAAGCAGGAGGTCGCGGGTTCAAGTCCCGCCGTCTCCACCACATAAATTTAAACCCATTCCGTCCGATTCCTAAAACTATTCGTTATGTTGGAGAAGAGGGAGTATTATAACCTTTATGAGGGACTACCACTATCCTTTTATAAAGCAAAAATCACACTCCACAATGGAAAGATAGTGGACTACAAACTATATGAAATTACAGAAGGTATAAAGGAGATAGTAGGTTGGAGTCCTGAAGAAATAGAAGAGGATGATGAATGGCTATTGAAAAATCTCTACAAAAAAGACATTAGCCATATAAGGCAGACATTTGAAAACATTCTATTGAAAGGGGAAAGGCACACCGTCGCATGTAGACTAAGGAATAAGGAAGGCAAACTCGTTGATGTCATTAACAACTTTGTAGTTAACGATATAGTTTATGAGGCGGATAAAAAAACCGTACACATATACGGAATGCTTGTCGGCATATCAAATCTTTATGAGTACAAAGAAATCTTTGAAGCCATTGACAAGAACCCTTCAGTAGGAGTAGCTATATATCAGGAAAAGTATGTTTATGCAAATAAGGCAGCGGAAGATATACTTGAATATTCCGAAGAAGAACTTAAACGTATGCTTCCAGAGGAAATAGTAATAGAAGAATTAAAGGGAACAATCAGAAGTATAGCGCAAAGAAGATTAAGAGGAGAACAGTTTGATAGGCTTTACCAAGAATTGCCCATAAAAACAAAGTCAGGAAGAATAAAAAGTGTTCTTGTATTCACAAGAACTGTACTATGGAACGGAAAACCTGCGGGATTAGTTATATTCGTTGACAATACAAAGAGAAAAAAATATGAAAAACTGCTCAGTATGTTTACAGATATCAACGAGATCATACTTGAATCAACAGAAGAAGAGGAATTCCTGAAGAAACTATGTAAACTACTTATAGATAAAGCGGATTTCAGAATGGCATGGATAGGCAAATATACAAGAGGCGAAAGTTATGTAAAACCTATATTTGTATACGGATACAATGAAGGCTTTGTTGAAACTCTGAAAATAAAGGTGTCCGAAGAAGATATAACATCAGAATTAACTACTGGTCCAGCAATATTTCGTGAAAGGATAGTAGTAAATCCGGATACGAGATATAATCCCTTCTTAAAACAATGGAAGGAAGAAATGTTGAAAAGAAATTACCTCTCTTCCTGTTTAATACCTGTTAAAAAAGATAATAATACTTATTACACGATAAGTATATATACTGCCATCCCAGATTTTTTCACCGAGGAAGAAATAAACCATTTAATAGATCTCCAAAAACAAGTAAGTCTTGCATTAAAAAAAATAGAATCGGAGAAATTAATAAAACTGTTTTCAGAAGCAATTGAAAAGGGTCACGACTGGATTATTATAACCGAAGATGACGGCACAATAATATATGCAAATCCTGCGGTTGAAAGAATATCCAACTATAAGCTTGAAGAGATACTGGGAAAGAATCCAAAAATATTCAAATCGGGATACCACAGCGCAGAATTTTATAAGGAGCTATGGACAAAAATAAAAACTGGACAGGTATTTGAAGCTATATTTGTCAATAAGAAAAAGACTGGAGAGCTATTCTATCTTGATCAAACAATAGTACCCGTAAAACTTGGAAATGAAACAAGATTTGTATCCATAGGTAAGGATATAACCTCAGAAAGATTTCTTGAAGAGGAAATAATAAAGATAAAGTATAGGGATCCTCTAACAGACCTACCAAACAGAGCAGGTTTCCTTATAGATGTAAAGGAAGAACTTGAAAGATCAAGGGATAAAGAGCACGCAATGATGGTTATAGACATAAGAAATCTGACAGCCATAAATCAACTTTACGGCACCTCCGTAGGGGACGATGTTATTAAAGAATTCAGCATAGCCCTTAAAACCCTATTCTATGAAAGAGACATAATAGGAAGAACAGGAGGAGATGAATTCGGTGTACTGCTTACAGATATTGAAAGTAAGGATCTTACCCTTATACTTGATAGACTTTTCAATAAAATTTCAAAACCTTTGAATATAAAGGACAAAGCAATACCGATAAGTATAAATGTAGGCATTTCCCTTTATCCAAAAGACGCCCACGATCCCCTTTCTCTATTTGAAAAGGCATCCATGGCTATGAATTTTGCAAAATCGGAAGGAGAAAACACTTACAGATTCTTCAGGGATGAATTGAATGAGTACGTGTCAAGATACTTTGAACTAAAGGAAAGAATAGAAAAGGCACTTGACGAAAGTAGACTAATTCTATACTTCCAACCTTATTTTTACACAAAAACTCTAAAACTTGCAGGGTTTGAATCCCTTTTGAGACTGTATGATCAAGAGAAAGGATTATTAACACCCGCAGACTTCATTCATATACTTGAAAACACTGGAATGATAAGGAAAGTTGAGGATAAGCTATTAAAAAAACTGACTGTGTGTAAGAAATATCTTAAAGGTGATATAACTATATCCTTCAATGTTTCACCTAAAAGCTTTAAAGATAGAAACTTTATAACAAATGTGAGAGAGGTTGCAGAAAGCATCGGCAAACATTTAGTATTGGAAATAACAGAAAGACTGCTCGTAGAAGATCCTGTAAGGGCAAGGGAATTCCTTGAAGAGGTAAAAATGCTCGGTGTTAAGATAGCGGTTGACGATTTCGGAACTGGATATTCATCCTTAGCTTATCTTGAGTCTCTTCCCGTTGACATAATAAAGCTGGATATATCCTTCATAAGAAAGATGACAAAAAATCATAGAAGCCTTGCCATTGTTGAAACAATAATAGACCTCAGCAGAAAACTTGATATACAAACAATAGCGGAAGGCGTGGAAGATGAAGATACTTACGCCTTGCTTAAACTTCTCGGTTGTGATATGGTACAGGGGTTTTATTTCTCAAAACCTTTGCCTATGGATGAAGCAATAGAACTTATAGATTCTCTAAACAATACATAATAACTTACGATAAATATCTAAAAGGAGGAATATATTATGGGAGAAAGAGTGAGAATCTTAATAGATGAAATAAAAACCATATTGCTTAATCCTTTTAAACCTTTCGGTCTTGAAGAAAAACTTGAAGAATTGTTCAACTTAATGAGGGAAATGGATCCTAAAGAGATTGCAATGTGCAAGAGTGATATTGAGGATATAAAGAAGCTAATGGAAAGGAATATAGATATAGTGGCGGATTCCGCAAACAATATGGCTGAGATACTCAGCAAAAAGGGATTTTCACGGAGGGTTTGACTTGTTCGGGGCATCCTTAGGAATCCTAGCACAGGCTCTTGAGATATACAGAAAGTCTATTGACATAAGCAACAGAAATATTCTAAATGCCAACAATCCCGATTATGCGGAAGAAAGGCCACAAATAAAAAGCATGTATCCTGGGGGTATAATACTTGAAGATGTTACAAGGTTGCAAAATTTTTACTATTTCAAATTGAGGAATGCAAAACTTTCAAGCGTAAACTATCTAAGAGAAAGGGTAAATTACAATTCAAGGGTTGAAGATATTTTTCAAGAATTCATAGAAGGCTTGGGAGGTAGTGAATATATAAATAATTTTTACAACAGTTATCTTGAACTCATGAAAGATCCAACCAATGTTGGTTCACAGGAAAGCTTCTATAATAGGGCAAAAAGCCTTTCAATGTTTCTACAGGAAAGAAAGGGAGATCTTGAAGAATTTAACGGTGATATTGATTACACAATGAGATCCTATGTAAGAAGGATAAACGAGCTAACAAAAAAGTTGGCACAAATTAATAAAGATATAACTGTCCAGTATGCAATGACTTACACAAAGGGAAAAGATTATAAAAACTTGCTTGACGAAAGAGACAGATACTTGAGGGAGCTTTCCGAACTCATAAACATTGAAATAAAAGAGGATGAACTTGGAAGGGTAAGAGTAGACACAAGCATGGGCTTTGTTCTTGTAGAAGACCAATTCAGCTGGACACTTAGATACGAAGCTGGTAAACTATTCTGGCAATCAAGGGACGGAAGTGAGGTTGTTTTAAACGACATAATAAAAGGAGGAAAAGTAAAGGGTCTGCTTGACTTCAGGATGGATCTTGATAATTACAAACAAAAGCTTGATAATGTTGCCCAGTATCTTATATCAAGAGTTTTGATACCGGTTGAGAACGGTACCAATTGGTACTGGCTTCAATATACAAACAGCCCCACCGATCCTGTAGGTATATCGGGAAGCATGGTTTTTGATTACGGCGGCGGCCAGTTTACAATAAACTATAATGCATCGGACAGCCTAACAGACATAGCCAATGCCATCAATTCCCATCCCTCAAACGGTGGCAGATTCAACGCAAGTGTTGTAAATAACCCCGACGGCTCCTACTCCCTTCTTATTCAGACAACCGACCCTTCATACACAATAACCGACAGCAACAATGATATCTACAGGGCGGAGAAGGTTTTTACTGGAACATCCGCCAATGATATTGATGTTGATCCTCAATTGGAGACAAATCTCAACGATCTTGACTTTTCAAAAACCGACGAGTTTACGGATCTGGCAAGGGACTGGTGGCAAGGGACTGGAGACTTGTACAGGGATCTTATAAATACTATAGCCTCAACTCAGAATGATCTGAAAAAAAGAGAGGAGATAGAATCCGCTCTCTTGTCTTCCATTGATACAAAGCTGAAGGAATATCAGGGCGTATCAGTTGACAAGGAGTTTTTGGAAATGATGCAAATAAAGAGGGTTTACGAAGCATCCGCAAAGATGGTAAGGGCTATTGACGAATTGCTTCAAACAACAATAAATATGGTGTGAGGTAAGAGATGAAGGTACCGGACAGTATGATCTTTGCAATCTTTAAGGAGCAGGATGCAAGGATAAGAGAGAAAATATTGGATAAGGGTCTTGAAATATCAACGGGGAAAAAGTATATGAGAATCTCGGAAGATGTATGGGCAACATATAACATACTTAATCTGAAAGAAGATATTTCAAGATTGTCCCAGCATTCAAAAAACAGGCTCTTTGCAGATATGAACATGTCCTATATTGATTCCGTTTTGGGAAATATTGAAGACATCTTAAAAAGTCTTTATACAAAAGGTATTCAGGCAAAAAACGGTACAAATACACCGGACCAGCTTAAGGCTATAAGTGAGTTCTTTTCCGACTCGCTGAATCTTATACTTTCAAAAGCCAATGAGAAACTCGGCAACAATTATATATTCTCGGGAACAAAGCTTGACACGGAACCCTTTGACGAAAATTTCAATTACAGAGGATCAAATGAAAGTTTCAAGGTCTGGATAGCGGAGAAACAGCTTACCGATGTATTCATACCCGGGTCGGAGGTGTTCAATATTAATTCAGTTATCTCCTCCTCAACCTACTCAAGCTATCAGGATCCCCTCTCCTCCCTCGGATTTACAGGCTCCGGTACAATAACCATAACCTACAATGCAAATACATATAACATAAATTACACGGATGCGGATACACTTGAAGACATAGTAAACAGGATAAATAACAATACAAACGGAGAGGTTAAGGCTTTTATCACAGAGAATGCGGACGGCACCTACTCAATAAGAATAACGGGAACGGACATTAAAGGAAATCTTACCGTTACTGACAGTACAGGCGGTGCTTTCGGAAGCTTTGATCAGGAAAGTATATTTACGGTAATAAACAGGTTAAAAGAAAAGATGAGTAACGGATACTATCCCGATGACAGCGATATATTTGTTATGCAAAGGTCTTACGATCATATAGCCCTCAAAAGATCCGAGGTTGGTTCAAGGCTTGCTTCTGTCAGATCGGAGGAAACAGCCCAAATAAATAAAGATCTTTCTCTCAGAAAGCAAAAATCAGACATTGAAGATGCGGATCTTTCTGAAAGCGTAACAGAATACACAAGATACAGATTGGCTTATGAAGCCCTTATGAGGATAATAAATGATCAAAAGGAAATGACCATCCTTAAATATATCTGATCAAAGCTATACAAAATAAAAAAAGGGAGTATTATTATTACTTCCATGCCCTTTGAAGATTACGATGTAGCTGTAATAGGTGGAGGGCACGCAGGTATTGAGGCAAGCCTTGCATCCGCCCGTATGGGTGCAAGGACAGTAATGTTTATTTTAAAGAAGGATACCATAGGTCAGATGTCGTGCAACCCCGCGATAGGAGGTATAGCAAAGGGAATAGTTGTAAGGGAGATTGATGCCTTGGGGGGTGAGATGGGCAAGGCTATAGACAATACGGGAATTCAGTTTAAGATGCTAAACAGGAGAAAAGGAAAGGCGGTATGGTCTCCTAGGGCACAGGCGGATAAGAAGAGATACAAGGAATATATGAGAAAGGTCTGTGAGAATCAGGAGAATCTTGAAATAAAAGAAGAAGAAGTTGTGGATATATTGGTTGAAAAGGGAAGGGTAATAGGGGTAAAAACCGCAGAAGGAAACGAGTACAGGGTAAAATCTGTGGTGGTTACAACGGGGACCTTTCTAAACGGTGTTATCTACATAGGACATAAAACAATGAAAGGAGGAAGGGCAGGAGAACCACCGTCGGAAAGCTTATCAAACTTTTATAAAAGGCAAGGTTTCCCCTTAGCGAGATTTAAAACGGGAACCCCCGCAAGGCTTGACAAACGAACCATTGACTTTTCCGGGCTTGAGGTTGCCCCTGGTGATGATCCTCCCCCTAAATTTTCCTTCTGGACAGAACCCGTAGGAACCTATTGGTTTGAAGAGGGTAAAAAGCAGGTGCCTTGTTGGATAACCTATACTACAGAGAAGACTCATAAAATAGTTAGGGAGAATCTTGATAAAACTGCCCTCTACGGTGGGTTGATAAAAGGTATAGGACCACGATACTGTCCTTCCATTGAAGACAAGATAGTGAGATTTCCAGACAAAGACAAACACCTTATATTCCTTGAGCCTGAGGGTATAGATGTAATAGAGATATACCCCAACGGTTTGTCCACATCCCTTCCGGAAGATATTCAGATAGAGATGTACAGATCCATACCCGGTCTTGAAAATGTTGAAATACTTAGACCCGCCTATGCCATAGAGTACGATGTTGTACCCCCAACTGAGCTTTATCCTACCCTTGAAACAAAGAAGATAAGGGGTCTCTTCCATGCAGGTAACTTCAACGGAACCACAGGTTACGAAGAAGCTGCGGGTCAAGGTATTCTTGCAGGGATAAACGCAGCATTAAGGGCTTTCGGTAAAGAACCAATATATCTGAGGAGGGATGAGTCTTATATAGGTGTTATGATAGATGATCTTACAACAAAAGGTGTTACGGAACCTTACAGATTATTCACTTCTAGATCGGAGTACAGGCTTTACATAAGGCAAGACAATGCCTTATTAAGGCTTGCAAAGATTGGCAGGGAAGTGGGATTGCTTGATGAGGAAAGGTATAAGATGGTTGAGGAGCTGAGGGGAGAGATAGAAAAATGGTGCGAATTTTATAGAAAGGAAAAGCTACAAGTAGCCATAGGAAGCGATATAAGGGGCTATACGGTAGCTCAACTTTTTACCGCAAACTACACCCTGGAAGATCTTAAGGTATACAACATAGCTACACCCGAACATCCATTTGTAAGGGAAGAAGTGGAGATTGCCCTGAAGTATGAACCCTATGTGGAAAGGGAAAGGAAGATTTATGAGAAAATAAAAAAGCTTGAGGATATAAGAATACCTGAGGATATTGATTATAAAAAGATCCCCGGACTAACAAAAGAAGCGGTTGAAAAACTTGAAAGGTTCAGACCAATAACGGTAGGGCAGGCTTCAAGGATTGATGGTATAACACCCGCTACCATAACAGCCCTTCTGGTTTACTTGGGCAAGCTTGAATAACCGCCTCCTCCCGGCGTTTCTATACGCAATATGTCCCCCTTTCGCAGTTTTATATTTACCTTAGACGGAAGAATTTCCTCTTTACCTTCCCTTATAAGCACATTCCTCCCCGTCATACCAGGCTCTCCGCCGAACAAACCGTAGGGAGGTATTCTTCTTCTCTCAGATAATATTGAAACTTCCGCATCACAAAGAAGCTCTATCTCCCTTACTATACCATCACCCCCCTTATACATACCCTTTCCTCCTGAACCCCTTCTTATGGAGTATTCCCTCACCTTTAAAGGATATTCATGCTCTATAACCTCAACGGGTGTGTTCATCGTATTGGTCATATGAGAATGTACTGCACTTTCACCATCTCCTTTTGCAGAGGCTCCCATGCCTCCTCCTATGGTTTCGTAATAAGTAAAGGGCTTTCCCTTTCTATCATCAAAACCGCCTATAGCAATATTGTTCATAGTACCCTGACTTGCTGCGGGTATAACATCGGGTAGGGCATGGGAAAGAGCTCCCAGTAAAACATCTACTATCCTCTGAGATGTTTCAACATTGCCCCCCGCAACAGCTCTTGGAAAATTTGCATCAACAACCGTTCCCTTTTTAGTAATAACCTTTATAGGTCTGTAAACACCACCGTTACTTATAACATTCTCATCCATTAAACATTGAAATACATAGTAAACACATGACAGGGTTATAGACCTAACAGCGTTTACAGATCCCTCCACTTCCTTATCTGATTCAGAAAAATCAACAGTAGCTTCGTCTCCATCTACCTTTAATTTCACCCTTATTGCTATATCCTTTGCAGAAATGCCATCGTCCTCTAAAAAATCCTCAAAGTAGTATTCACCATCAGGTATCTTTCTAATAACTTCCCTCATCAATCTTTCTCCATAATCAAGAAGTGCATTTGCGTAAAGTAGAACTTTCTCTCTATTTTCCTTTTCAATAATCTCTTTAAGCCTTTCAACACCAACTCTGTTGGTTATAATCTGAGCCATCAAATCTCCCTTTCTCTCCTCCGGTGTTCTTGTATTCCTTAAGAATATCTCAAGCACATCTTTATCCAATGCTCCCCCTTTTACCACTTTCACAGGAGGCACTATAAGGCCTTCCTGAAATATAGAGGTGGAAAGGGGCATGGAACCCGCACTCATACCCCCCACATCCGCATGGTGCGCCCTGTTTGCCACATAAAATAACAATTCCTCTTCATAATAAACAGGAGCTACAAGTGTAACATCGGGAAGGTGCGTACCCCCCCTGTAGGGATCATTAAGCATAAGCATGTCCCCCTCCTCAAGTTCTACTTCCCTCACCGCAATCTTAACAGACTCGGGCATTGAACCTAGGTGAACAGGTATATGAGATGCTTGGGCAATCATTTCACCCTTTCTGTTAAACAAAGCACAGGAAAAGTCCTTTCTTTCCTTTATGTTGGGAGAAAAAGATGTCCTCTGTAAAACAGCCCCCATCTCCTCCGCCACGGATGAAAATAGATTTCTAAATATTTCAAGATATATAGGGTTTATACGATTCAAACAGTTACCTCTTCCAAACTGACAACTTCTTCCGGATGGGCTATCCTACCGAGTACAGCACTTGCTGCAACAACCGCAGGATTTGCAAGATAAGCCTCACTCTTGGGATGCCCCATCCTTCCGGGAAAGTTTCTGTTTGATGTAGATATACACCTTTCACCTTCCGCAAGCACTCCCATATGTCCTCCAAGACATGGACCACAAGTTGATGTAGATACAACACAACCAGCTTCAAGGAATATATCTATAAGTCCCTCCCTCATAGCCTTTATATAAACATCCTTTGAAGCGGGTATAACTATACATCTTACATAGGGATGCACCTTTTTACCCTTTAATATCTTTGCAGCAATCCTAAGGTCCTCAAGTCTTCCGTTTGTACACGATCCTATAAATGCTTGATCTATGGTTACATCGGAAAGTTCATAGACGGAAACAACATTTGAAGGAAGATAAGGCTTTGCAACAAGGGGATCTATCTGTGAAGCATCCCACTCATAAATTTCAACATATTCCGCATCTTCATCACTTTTGTAAATAGTAAATTCCCTGTCAGTACGCACCTTCACATACTCTATCGTCTTTTCATCTGGCGCTATTATACCGTTCTTTGCCCCAGCCTCTATAGCCATGTTCGCAATTGTAAGTCTCTGTTCTATGGAAAGGCTACTTATGGTTTCACCTTCAAACTCCATTGCCCTGTAAAGGGCTCCGTCCACACCTATTTGCCCTATGGTATAAAGTATAAGATCCTTACCACTCACCCAAGGCTTCAGGGATCCGTAAAATATAAACTTCATGGACTCAGGAACTCTTAGCCATATTTCCCCCGTTGCCATAGCGTATGCTATATCCGTAGATCCCACCCCAGTTGAAAAGGCTCCCAAGCCTCCATAAGTGCATGTGTGTGAATCCGCACCTACCACAAGATCACCGGGAACAACAAGTCCTCTTTCCGGAAGAAGAGTATGTTCTATGCCTTCTCCCTCTTCAAAGAAATGTTTGATCCCGTATTTCTTGGCAAAGTCCCTTACGATCTTAGCCTGTTCTGCTGATTTTATATCCTTTGCGGGAACAAAGTGGGAAAGGACGAGGGCTATCCTTTCGGGATCAAAAACTTTATCTATACCGTACTTTTCCAACAGTTTTATGGCAAGAGGGGCGGTAACATCATTAGCCATTGCAAGATCCACTTTTGCGTTAACAAGATCACCTGGATGAACTTCCTTTTTACCAGAGTGCTTGGCTATTATCTTTTCAGTTATTGTCATACCCATTAACTTCTTACCTCCTTTTCTTCCTTCTCAGATTCTTCTCCTTTAATGGAAGAAACATCTGTTCCTTCCGATTTACATCTATTTCTAACTTTTACCCCGTACAATTCAAGAACTTCTACAAATTCTTCGCAGGATATTGTCTCTTTCTCCAACAGTTTCTTAACAACAGCCTTTATAGGTTCTTTGTACAACTCTATAACATTCTTTGCATATTCGTATGCGGAATTCAGAATTTTCTTTACTTCCTCATCAATTTCCTTTTGAAGCTCAGGACTCGTATCTATACTCGTTGTTATACCTCCTATGAAGGGATTTGCCACCTTCTTAACAGCAATAGGTCCAACCTTCTCACTCATGCCCCACATGGCAACCATCCTGTAAGCAAGCTCAGTAGCCCTTTGCAGATCATTCTCCGCACCTGTTGTAATACCTTCTTTTCCGTAGAATACCTCTTCCGCAGCCCTTCCACCCATAAGGACAAGTATTCTGCCGTAAATATCCTTTTTGTCATATATATGCTTGTCCTCTATGGGAAACTGCTGGGTAACACCCAACGCTCCACCCCTGGGGATTATTGAAACCTTATGAAGAGGATCGGAATTTGGAACCATCAATCCCATTATGGCATGTCCCGCCTCGTGATAGGCTATCTGCTCTTTCTCCCTGTCTGATATTGCCATCCCCTTCCTTTCAAGACCCATCATAACCCTATCTATGGCCTCTTCTATCTCAGCCATACCTATCTTGTCCTTACCCTTCCTTGCAGCAAGTAATGCTGCTTCATTGAGAATATTTTCAAGATCCGCACCAGTAAACCCGGAAGTAGCCCTTGCAACAACTTCAAGATCAACATCATCATCCAGTTTTTTATTTCTTGCATGAACCTTAAGAATCTCATACCTTCCCTTAACATCCGGCTTGGGTATGAATATCCTTCTGTCAAATCTTCCCGGTCTCAGCAACGCTGGATCAAGTATATCAGGTCTGTTAGTTGCGGCAATTACTATGATACCCTCAGATGTGTCAAATCCGTCCATCTCAACAAGAAGTTGGTTCAGGGTCTGCTCCCTTTCGTCATTGCCACCACCTATATTAATAGCTCCTCTTGATCTTCCCACCGCATCAATCTCGTCTATGAATATTATGCAGGGGGCATTCTTCTTCGCAGTTTCAAAGAGATCCCTAACCCTTGCAGCACCCACTCCTACAAACATCTCAACAAAATCGGAACCCGACGCGGAAATAAACGGCACATGAGCCTCACCCGCTATAGCCCTCGCAAGCAATGTTTTACCCACACCCGGTTCACCGTAAAGCAGTACACCCTTGGGAGGTCTCCCGCCTACCTTATGAAATCTTGCGGGATCCTTAAGATAGTCTATTATCTCTTTTACTTCTTCCTTTACCTCATCAATACCTGCAACATCTTTCAAGGTAATTTTGGGTTTGTCATCTACATAAACCTTTGCCTTGCTCTTACCGAAAGTAAAAGCCCTTGTAGGACCTCCACCCCCGCTCATCTGTCTCATCATGGCAATCCATATACCTATGAAAAGCAGAATCGGGAGCCATGAAAGTAAAAGACTAAACAGCCAACCGTTACCCCCGTCAACCGGTTCCACATTAACATTTACACCCTTCTCAATCATTTTGTTGACAACATCGTCTGAACCAACAGGTATAGCAGTTTCTATCCTTTGTCCTTCAGTGGTAACAGCTGTTATCCTCTGCCCTTTTACAACAGCTTCCCTTATCTTTCCTTCTTCAACCATTTGGACAAATGTATTTAAAGGCGTCCTTAAAGCCTGTTGACTTCTCTGTTCAAAGAAATTAAAGGCAAATATCATAATCCCTATAATCGCAAACCATATAAGTATGTTCCTTACAATATTCACGTCCTTTCCTTCCCTACCGGACCTCTCAAAAGTCCGGTGCCGGGCTATTTATATCCCGCCATTATAGAGGGTATCCATGTACCCGGCAGGCGGCATTTGGATACCCCTTAAATCAAATTATATCTCATCCGATAAAAATCACCTGATATATGTTATAAATTAAAAGAAATTATCAGCTTTTCAAGTAAAGTTTACCCCCTTTACTTATAACCTCACGACCCCCGCCTATATTAACCCTTCCTCCCTTAAACAACAATTTCCTTATCTGTTCTATCTTTCTGAACTCCCTTATACCAAGCCACTTTTTAATAACCCTCCTCTGAAGTGCAGTATGTTCATTTCTCAACAGTTTGCAATCTATATTTCCCTCCTCATCCGCAACCCTTTTAAGCAATTCCTCAGAAACCGTATCCATAAACCTGTTCTCCTCCGTAAGGATATCCCTAAATGCAAGAAGAGTATCCTCCACCGCTGGGTTTATCTCTTTAACAACAGGCATTATTCTATGTCTTATTTTGTTCCTTACAAATTCAAAACTGTAGTTTGAAACATCTTCCACCCAATCAAGTCCCTTCTCAATAGCAAACCTCCTTATCTCCTCCTTTTTAACTAGAAACAATGGTCTTATCACTTTCCCTTCCTTAGGCTCAAAACCAGTTATACCTTCAAGACCGCTACCCCTTATAAGCCATAAGAATATGGTTTCCACAAGGTCATTGAGATGATGACCCGTAGCAATAAGATCGTAACCCTCCTTTTTGAGAATATCATGGAAAAACTCATATCTTAGCCTGCGGCCTGCTTCTTCCAAACTTAAACCCTCTTTCCTCGCAAATGCACGTGTATCTACTGATGAAGTGAAAATCTTTACACCCACCTTTCTAGCAAATTGCCTGCAGAATTCCTCATCCCTGTCCGCATCCTCTCTAAGCTTATGATTTAAATGGGCAAGGGCAATCTCTTTAAGATTAAAAAAGTGGGAAAGCTCTTTAAGGGCTGTATAAAGCACTACCGAATCAACACCTCCAGAAAAGGCTATTAGTATCCTTGAACGTGGAGGTATTAAGCAATATTTTCTTTGAAGATATACCACCTT
Organism: Aquificales bacterium; assembly: GCA_015487615.1. Classification (GTDB taxonomy): domain Bacteria; phylum Aquificota; class Aquificia; order Aquificales; family Aquificaceae; genus WFWF01. The sequence goes on from WFPJ01000006.1 coordinate 13,989, forward strand.
TCTAAGTACACTCATTACCTCAATTTTATATTAACATCAGGATAGGTTTGGCACGCTTGTTGCTTAATAATAACAGCAGGAGGAAAACAATGAAGGTTTATATAGTCGGTGCGGGACCAGGAGATCCAGAACTTATCACACTTAAAGCCTTGAAGGTATTAAGTGTTGCAGAAGTAATCATATATGATCGTTTAATAGACAGGGAGATACTAAAATATGCACCTCCTTCATGTCAGCTTATTTATGCGGGTAAGGAAAGGGGTAAGCATAATCTGTCCCAAGAAGAAATAAACAGGCTGATGTACTCTAAAGCAAAGGCGGGCTACAGGGTTGTAAGACTTAAAGGAGGAGATCCTCTCCTTTTCGGAAGGGGAGGGGAAGAGATTCTCTATCTTGCAAAAAGGGGAATTGATGTGGAAGTAATCCCGGGTGTAAGTTCAATAAACGGAGTTTCCGCCTCCGCCTTTATACCGTTAACCCACAGGGATATATCATCTTCAGTTGTAATCATAAGCGGTCACCCTCCTATAAAAAGGGAAGAAAGGATAGACTGGAAAGGTGTGGCAAGGATAGATACTGTGGTAATATTGATGGGCGTGGGAAGACGACAGTACATAGCTAAAAAGCTAATAGAGGCAGGTAAGGATCCTTCAGAACCGGTAGCCTTTATAGAAAAGGGTACTACCGATTCGGAAAGGATAACTGTAACAACATTGCAGGAAGTTGCGGAGAATCCCCCACATATTGAACCTCCCGCCCTCTTTGTAGTAGGAAAGGTTGTAAGAATAAGAGAGGAAGTGTTAGATGCCTTACTTTCCCATGTTTGTAAATCTTGAAGGCAAAAAAGTGGTGGTGGTAGGAGGTGGAAAAGTTGCCTTAAGAAAGGTTGAAAAACTCCTTGAATTTAATCCTGATATACACCTTATAGCCCCGAAAGTATGCAAAGAAATTGAAGTTCTTGCTAAGGAAGGTAAGATTAAGATGTACAAAAGGTACTTCCGTCCTTTTGATATAAAAGATGCCTTTATGGTTATATGTGCAACCGACAATAAAAAAGTGAATAAAAAAATATCAAATTTAGCAAGAAAAAAGAATATACCTTGCAATGTGGTTGATAATCCTTCCCTATGCAGTTTTATATTTCCGGCGATAATCACAAAGGGTGATTTATCCATAGGCATATCAACATCTGGGAAAGCACCGTCACTCTCAAAAACAATAAAATCGGTTATAGAAAACACCCTTCCCCAAGATATTGATATTACTCTTGGAAACATTGCAAAAAAAAGGTAAAATTTTAACTAAACAATCTCCACGGAGGACAAAATGACAGATTATGAGAAATTACTTGCGGATGATTATCTTGAAATAGCCGGTAGGAAATTTAAATCAAGACTTATTATAGGATCGGGGAAATTTAAAAGTTTTCAGGAGAATAAAGAGGTCCTTGAGGCTTCCGGAGCGGAGATAATAACTGTTGCGGTAAGAAGGGTGAATATTACTGACCCCACAAAGGATAATCTTCTTGATTATATAGATCCGAAAAAATACCTCATACTTCCCAATACTGCGGGATGCTATACCGCTGAAGAAGCAATAAAAACAGCAATGCTTGCAAGGGAAGCTACGGGTATAAACTGGATAAAGCTTGAGGTAATAGGTGATCAAAAAACACTTCTTCCGGATATGGAACAAACCTTAAAGGCTGCGGAGATACTTGTTAAGGAAGGCTTTGTTGTGCTTCCTTACATATTTGATGATCCCGTATATGCAAAAAAGTTTGAGGATATAGGATGTGCTGCTGTAATGCCTCTAGCAGCACCAATAGGATCAGGTCTCGGACTTCAAAACCCCTACAACATTATATTTATAAAGGAAGCTGTTTCCGTACCGGTTATAGTTGACGCCGGTATAGGAAGTGCTTCTGATATACCTCCCGTTATGGAATTGGGTGTTGACGCCATTTTGACAAATACAGCACTGGCGGAGGCAAAGGATCCCATAAAGATGGCCGTGGCCATGAAACACGCAACTATTGCAGGAAGGCTTGCCTACTTAGCGGGCAGGATGCCCAAGAGGACATATGCGGTTCCCTCTTCCCCACTCAAAGGCGTTCCCTATAAATCATGATAGATGTTGCGGTAGTAGGAGGCGGTATATCTGGTCTTTCTGTCGCATACAGGTTGAAAGCAGAAGGTATAAAGGTAAAGGTATTTGAAAGGGAAGATCAACCAGGTGGTTCCGTAAGAACATTAAAAATAAAAGGTTACATTTGTGAATTGGGACCCCAAACGGTCCTTGCGGATAAAGAGGTAACGGAGTTTATAAAATCAACGGGTATTGAACCCCTATTTGCCTCTGAAGAGTCAAAGATAAGATACATATACAAAGGCGGTAAGCTTATTCCTGTACCTATAAATCCCGTATCCTTTTTAACATCACCTCTCCTGAGCCTAAAAGGTAAACTGTGCGTACTTGCGGAGCCCATAGCAAGAAAAAGGACTAAGGAAGAAGAAAGTGTTGCTGAATTTGTTAAAAGAAGATTCGGTGAAGAATTCCTTGAAAATATAGTGGCTCCCTTTCTGTCAGGTGTTTATGCTGGTGATCCGGAAAAGCTTTCAGTAAAGTATGCAGTAAGAAGGATATATGAGCTTGAGGAGAAATTCGGCAGTGTTATAAAGGGTGCTATAAAGCTGAAAGCTTTGGGACCGAGGGGAAGGCTTATATCCTTCAAGGAAGGCTTTTACCAGTTTATTGAACATCTGTCACAAAACCTTGATATAGAATTGGGAAGCCCAGTCCTTAATATTACAAAAAAGGAAGACACATATATAATTACAACGCCAAAAGATAAGTACGAAGCAAAAATAGTTGTTCTTGCAGTTCCTTCATACAGCCTCGCATATATATTGAGAAGTCTATACCCATCGGTAGCGGAAGAATTTGACAAGATAGAATATGCACCTCTTGTGGTTGTAAACTTGGGAGTTAAAAAGGGCAATATACCTCCCGGTTTCGGCTTTTTGATTCCGAGAAAGGAAGGAAAAAGAATACTCGGCGTTATATTCAGCTCTCATCTTTTTCCGGAAAGAAATCCGGAAGATAAGGAGCTTTTAACCGTATATATAGGAGGTGCAACGGATCCGGAAGCTGTTGAACTGGAAGAAGATGAACTTCTAAATATAGTGAAGAGAGAACTCAATGAAATACTCGGCATAGATGAAATAGATTTCTATCACAT
>WFPJ01000007.1 GCA_015487615.1 Aquificales bacterium
ACAACCCCAGCCAGTGCAAGGGGAAAGACAAAGTTTCTGTTTCCCCCTGATTTGTTACCCATACCACCCGGTATCTGAACACTGTGGGTTGCATCATATATAACCTTTGCGTACTGGGACATTATGGGAAGGCTCCTGAAGTCAACTACAAGATTGTTATAGCCGAAGGTTGTTCCCCTCTCCGTTAGAAAAATTTCCTTTGCTCCACCGTATTTGAGCTTCTCAACTATGTTCTTTGTATCCCAAGGTGCGAGGAACTGTCCTTTTTTCACATTCACAGCCTTCCCAGTTCTCGCCGCTGAAAGCAATAAATCAGTCTGTCTGCACAGAAAAGCTGGTATCTGGATTATGTCAACAACCTCACCTACTGGTTCAGCCTGCCAGCTTTCATGAATATCCGTTGTAAGCTTAAGACCGTATTCTTCACCTACCTTTCTTATAATCTTTAAACCTTCTTCAATACCCGGACCCCTGTAGGAATGGATTGAAGTCCTGTTTGCCTTGTCAAAGGAAACCTTAAATACGAACTCAAATTCCCTATATTTTTCCTGCAACGAACATAGATTTTCCGCAACCTCAAAGGTAACCTTTTCATTCTCTATGACACACGGACCCGCTATTATCAGAAATTTATCTTCCTTAATATTTGCCATGATAATATATTATTTCGTAAACAAGGAGGAAAACCAAATGAAAAAAACCCTTGCACTCCTGCCTCTTTTATCATATATGATTTCATGCGCGGGACTTACCGCCAATCAGGGCGAAGACAGGATATCTCTGCTGGAGAGAAGAATTGAAGCCATGGAAAATAAAATAACAAAGATTGAAGAGGATATCTATAAAACTAATGTAAGAATAGATAACATATCAAGAAATATAACAGACCTGAGGGTTGAAGTGGAAAAATTAAAACTGCCGAGTGCGGAAAAAACTGTAGTAATAGAAGAGGAAGAAGAAGGATACGAGGAAGATTATAGAAAGGCTTACAACAGGGCTTTTAAACTGTATAACCTTAAAAGGTTAAACCAAGCGGTTGAAGCCTTCACCAATTTTATTGATAACTTTCCTGACAACGATCTTACTGACAACGCTTACTTTTGGAAAGGCAGAGCATATTTTGAACTCGGCAATATGGAAAAAGCAAAGGAAGAATTTAAAAAGCTTATTGAGTTGTGTGAAGAAGGAAGATTACCCAATTGTAACAAAGCCCCGTCCGCCTACCTTATGCTTGCCAGAATATACAGGATGGAAGGCAATGAAGAAGAAGCCCATAAGGTGTTAAAAGAGCTGAGGGAAAAATACCCTACATCCGAAGAGGCACAGACTATAATTGAGTAAAGTAATATGGAAAAAATAAAGATTCCCAAACATATAGCAATAATAATGGACGGTAACGGCAGATGGGCAAGGGAAAGGGGACTGCCGAGAATAGCGGGACATTACAAAGGTGTTGAAGTTGCGGAAGATATAGCAAGGTACTGCATAGAAATAGGTGTAAGCTACCTTACCCTTTTTGCCTTTTCCACGGAAAACTGGTACAGACCGAAGGAGGAAGTTGAATTACTCTTTGGACTGCTAAAAAAATATCTTACGGACAAAAGGGATGAACTTATAGAACTGGGAATATACACAAAGTTCATAGGCAGAAGGGATAGGATTGATAAAGAGATTTTAGCTCTCATGGAAGCTATGGAAAGGGATAAACCCAAGGATATTAAGCTAAATCTCATACTTGCCATAGACTATGGGGGAAGGGATGATATAGTAAGGGCTGTCAGAAAGTTGATAAATAAAGGTTTAAGAGAAATTGATGAGGTAAGCTTTTCCAAGTTTCTTGATCTCGGTTCTGTTCCAGATCCAGATCTGCTTATAAGAACAGCTGGAGAAAAGAGGATCTCCAATTTCCTTCTCTGGAACATTGCATATACTGAGCTTTATTTCACCGATGTATGCTGGCCAGACTTTAATAGGGATATACTTGATGAAGCCATAGAGGATTTTTCCAAAAGAAAGAGAAAATTCGGCAGGATTCTTAATGAGTAGGGAAATTACAGGAATAATCATAGGTATAGTAACCTTAGCACTCGCCTTTATAAGCATCTATACGGTTGCCATAGGAGTACTGATCCTTTCCTACTTTATGTCAAGAGAGATTTTTATAACCTTCGGTATAAGATACGCCCACCTTTTTATACCCATTATAGCAATTGCGACATGGATAAATCCCGCATTGGGTATAATACTGTCCTTTCTCTACTGTTTCTCCTACGGTTACATACGCTGGGATATTGATGTATTTCTGAAGGTTTTTTTTACAAGTATATATACGGGTGTTCTTCCCGTATATCTAATTTTTATAAGGGAAATCGGTCTTAATGAGCTTTTAGCCCTGATTGTAACCGTATGGGCGGTTGATATATCTGCCTACTATGTAGGCAAAACATTAGGTAAAACACCTTTGGCACCGAAATTATCTCCGAAAAAGACTATTGAAGGATTGATAGGAGGATTGATATCTGCTGTAATAATATTCCCCTTGATCTCCGATATGGATATAATACAGTCAATGCTTTCCGGTCTGATAATAGGGATATCCGCAGTAATAGGAGATCTACTTAAAAGTTTTATAAAAAGACAAGCAGGTATAAAGGATTTTTCAAACATCTTCGGAGAGCACGGAGGATTTGTTGATAGGTTTGACTCCCTTGTTTTTACAGGTGCTTTATACTATTGTATTTTGTTATGAGTTTTTTTATAAGGGAAGATCCTTTAACGGGTAAAAAGATAATAATATCATCCCTAAGAAGTAGAAGACCGCAACTTATCAAAAGTCTTTCTAAGGAAGAACCCATCCAATGTCCCTTTTGTCCAGGCAATGAAAGTCTTACAGCTGAACCTGTTGATATATGTGAGGAAGAGGGAAAATGGATAGTAAGGGTGGTTCCCAACAAATTTCCTGCCATCCAAGGCTTACATGATGTGATTATAGAGGCACGGGAACATAATGCAGATATTGATACAATTGAACATTTTGAAAAGGTACTTGAAGTTTATCAAAGGAGAATGAAGCACTTTTATAACATAAAGGGCATTAAATATGTAGCGGTTTTCAGAAACAGAGGAAAGGAAGCGGGAGCATCTATCCAACATCCCCACTCTCAGGTACTCGGTCTTCCTTTCTATCCAGAAAGGTATCTCTTGGAAAGAAAAAAATACGAAACGTCAGAAAAACACCCTATGAGAAACCTTATAGAAAAGGAAAAAGAGGAAGGTGTAAGATTGATAAAAGAAACGGACAATTTTATCGTACTTCTTGCTTATGCCCCTACAACTCCCTATGAAACATGGATAGTCCCCAAAACCGTAACATGTTGTTTCCTTGAAGAAAATAGACTTGATGAACTGTCTTATATTATTAAATACGCAGTTAAGCTACTGAAGGCCGTCTTAGGAGAAAACATGCCCTACAACCTTACACTTCAGTCCGGAAGTCCTTGGGATAGGGATTATCATTATTACTTCAGAATAATGCCGAGAATTTCCGTCTTCGGTGGTTTTGAAATGGAAACAAATAACATTATAGTAGGAATATTGCCTGAGGATGCATCAAAGGAGTTAAAACTGGCAAGGTCTAAGGTTGATAGCCTATAGACTCAAGGGCTTCCTTCCTTTGTAGACATGTAGGACACTCACCGCAAGGGGGCAATGTACCCTTGTAGCATGAATAGGTCTTTTCAAAGGGTACACCCAGTTCTTTTCCCAATTTGGCTATTTCTTTCTTTGTCATACCAAGGAAAGGTGCGTATATGTGAATCCTTTCCTTCTTCTTAGCTACAAAGGTAGATCCCGCATTTATGGCAGCTTCCGCTGAGGCTATAAACTCAGGTCTGCAATCTGGATAGGGAACATCTAACGCATGAACACCTATGCCTATGTGGTTAATCTCAAGTATATCCGCAAATATGGAAGCTATTGAAAGAAAGTTTATATTTCTCATGGGTACAGTAGTGATAGGTGGTTCCTCCGTATATTCACCCGACGGTATATCTATTTCCTCATTTAAAAGAGCAGATTCCCTAACCGCACTGTAAACTGGAATATCCACCACTATGTGATCCTTAACACCTGCAATTTTTGCAAGCTCCTTTGCATAAGTAATTTCAACACTGTGTCTCTGTCCGTAGTTAAAGGAAATGGCATACACCTCGTGAAATTCCCTCTTTACATACCACAAGAGGGTTGCACTATCCATCCCCCCTGAGAGCAAGACGATTATATTCTTTTTCTCCATTTGAAATAATATTTTATTATAAAAATATGGAACTAAGAGAGACAGATCTGCCTGGTATAGGTAAAAAATACGATCTTGTACTTGAAAGTGGTAAAGAAATGGCAATAATCATTTATAGTACCGGTAAAAGGGAAATATATCTTATGGAAGACGAGGAGCCCTTATGCACAATTGAACTTTCTGATGAAGAATCAAGGGAAATAGGCTTTTTGCTCGCAGGTGCGGTTTATCAACCAATACCCTCAAACAAGATGGAACTCATAATGAAAGAAATGGTAATGGAATGGATAAAGGTGGAAGAAGGATCAAATTTTGAAAATAAAACAATAGCGGATCTGCAGGTAAGGAAGAAAACAGGTGCTTCAATTATAGCAATTGTAAGAGGAGATAAAATAATACCAAGCCCTGATCCTTATAAAGAAATTATAAGAGCTGGAGATACTCTTGTTGTTGTTGGTACAAGAAATCAAGTTAATCAAGTGATCTCATTCTGCAAAAAGTGTAAGGACTAATGGAACATACAATACCTATAGAAATATCCCTCTTATTCATATTGGTATTTATACTAACCTATATACTTAAAAAAATAGGAATACCAGCAATAATAACATTCCTTGCCGCAGGATTTCTTGGCAAGATATGGATAGATTCGTCACATATTGACAATCTCTATATCTTCAAAGAACTCGGTATTATCCTTTTGTTTTTCTTTATAGGACTTGAATTCTCCTTTGACAGGTTAAAGGGCATGTTAAACACCTTTATGCCCGCAATGGTTGATCTTATATTTAACCTCGGAATACCTTTTGCGCTTCTTGTCCTTATAGGCTTTGATTACCTTTCCGCTTTCATTATTGCAAGTGTTATTTATCCTTCAAGTACCTCCATAGTTGCCAAACTACTTGTAGATTACAGAAGGCTCGTAAACCCTGAAGCAGAGTTACTACTTGGTATCCTAATATTTGAAGATATAATTGCAATTGTAATACTCACATTCCTATCCTACCTTACAAGCGGTTCAGAACCAAGTTTACTTTCCGTAGGATTAAGCCTGCTGAAAATGTCATTAATACTCATAGGCTTTTTTATCTTATACAGATTTGTACTTTCAAAATTAACAAATCTTATGGATAAAGTCTCAGATGATGAAAACTTTATATTTTTGGTCTTGGGTATTGTACTTTTATTCGGTTCCTTCTTTAAAATGCAGGGGATATCTGAAGCACTGGGAGCCTTCCTCATAGGAGTAGCCATACCCCAGACAAAGATAGCCCATAATATTGAACAACATCTGTCAAGCCTCAAAGAACTTTCAATAGGTATATTCTTCTTCTTTTTCACCTACGATATAGATTTTCAACTACCAGAAAACAAGTTCCTGCTATTGTTACTTATAGTACTAAGCATATTACTTAAAGGTGTATCAACATATATAGGAGCTTACATTTACGGCCTTAAAAGGAAGGCAAGGCTCAGGGCTTCCCTCTCATTCCTGTCAAGGGGTGAATTCTCCGTTATAATATCCGCTCTCAATCCCTTATACAGTGGTATAACCGTACCCCTTATACTCGTAACTGCAATCATAGGTGCCTTGCTATTTGCGGTCGCAGGTGATATAGCCAATTTTATTTATCGGAGTAAACAAAAGACCTCATAACTTCTTCAAGCTCTCTCCTTTTCTCCTCTATATCATCATCCTCTTTAACATATATGAGCTTTCCGAACTCTATGGTACCCCTTGTGAATGGGAAAGGTATAATAAATCTATCCCATGTCTTTAATGTTTTAGCCTTATCAAATCTGACATACATAGGCAGTATAGGACATCCTGTTTTTTGAGCCAGAAATATTATTCCTTTTCCTACACTCAGATAAGGTCCCTTCGGACCGTCAACTGTAAGAGCCATCTTCCCCCCTTTCCTTAACACCTTTATTAATCTTAGCGCACCGAATCTGCCTCCCTTTGAAGGATCACCATCTTCTGTGGAGCCCCTTATGACGTGATAGCCAAGAGATTCAAGAAGGCGTGCAGAAATCTCTCCGTCGGGTGACCTACTTGACAGAACATATATATCTTTATCAACACCATGAAGTGCCAACCCCAACGCATGACCGTGCAGAATGGCGTATATTTTTCTTCTGTCATTTTTAAAGTCGTAATCCACATCCCATTTTATTGATTTTGACCACCACCGCAGTATCTTAGCCACTACAGGAACCGCACACAAGGCTAATTTGTACTCTATATAATTCATTATGTGTTAATATTTTAAGTTAATAACTGACAAGGGAGAGTGATCATGGAAGAACAGTATATCGCTGTACCTTTCAGCTTGGTAGGTTTTTTTATGACGAACAAGTCAATTGAGGAAAGTATAAGAAGCGATATAACCCCTGAGGAAATGGAAAGACTGCAGAACATAATAGCTTCACTACTCTTTAAAGAAGGAGTAAAGGTCGCAGTTTACCCGTCCGTCGTACCACCGGATCAAGCGGAGGAAGCAGCAAAGGAACTTGAAGATCTCATTTTCGGAGAGGCAGGAGAATGACAAAGGCGGTTATATGCGGTGCCCTGGGAAGGATGGGTAAAGCAATTCTGGAGGTTGCGGAGGAAGATCCTGATGTTGAAATTGTAGCAGGTGTTGAACATCCAGATTGTGTAAAAAGTCCGGATCTTGGTGAAGCAACAGGTATATCTTATTACAATGGTAAGCCCCTAACTTCAAGGCTTGAGGAAGTCCTTGAATATACGGATGTCGTTGTTGATTTCTCTGGGAACCCAGTATCCGCAGTGGGTCATACCGCCCTTGCCTCCGCGGATGGCAAGGCTGTAGTTATAGGTACAACAGGTTTTTCTGAAAAGGATATAGAAGATATTAAGAGTATGTCAAAACAAGCACCCATCCTGCTTTCACCCAATATGAGCTTGGGGGTAAACCTGCTATTTAAGCTTGTTGAAATAGCGTCAAGAGTTCTAAAAGATAAGGATTTTGATATTGAACTTACAGAAATTCATCATAGATTTAAAAAGGATGCACCAAGCGGTACTGCCATGAAACTGCTTGATATAATAAAAAGCTCTACTGGCAGGAAAGATATTGTTTTTGGAAGACAAGGTTTTGCAAACAGGCGGGAGAAAGAGGTCGGCGTTTTCGCTCTCAGGGGAGGAGATGTAGTGGGAGATCATACGGTTTATTTCCTCGGCATGGGTGAAAGGATAGAGCTTACACACAGGGCAACGAGCAGGAAAACCTTTGCAAAAGGTACAGTTGAAGCGATCAAATGGATAAAGGGAAAATCTCCAGGTTTTTACAGCATGTTTGATGTCCTCGGACTATGAGGGAAGCGGATCTTGAAAAACTTGAGTTCTGGAAAATAAAAGAACATCTGAAAAAATTGACAAATTCGGAAGCTACGGAGAAGTATATAGATAAGATAAGACCTTTAAAAAGCAGGGAAGCAATAAATGAAGAGATTGAACTTTCAAAAACATTTTTTAACATAGCGGAAAGGATTGAAATTTATAGATTTGAAGACATAGAGGATATTATTGAAAAATCAAAGATACCAGGTGTATTCTTAACCGTCAATGAGCTACTTAAAATACTCAACATAATTAAACTTATAAAGATAGTAAAATCGGGGATATCCGAATTTGTAGAGGAATTTCCCCATTTAAGAAAACTTCTCAAAAGTTTATATTCATTTCAACCAATTGAAGCACTTATAGAAACAACCATTGATCCGAGGGGGTTCGTTAAAGATGAAGCAAGCGATGATCTGTACAATATAAGGTCAGAATTAAGAAAACTTGAAGAGGAAGTTAAAGCACGACTGGAACGGCTTTTTGAAAGGCCCGATACATCCTACATATTCTCCGACAGAGTTATAACCTTAAGAAACAACAGATATGTTGTACCTGTCAAAACATCCCACTATAGGAAGCTATACGGTATAGTTCATGGTACGTCTTCAACCGGCTACACAACCTATGTGGAACCTCAATTTGTAGTAGAGTTGAACAACAGAATAAGCGTACTTAGGGAGAAAGAAGAGAAGGAAGTAAAGAAGGTTTTGCAGAGGATTACAAAATATGTAGGCGAGGACAGTGATAGATTGTTTAAAAGCTTTCAAACCCTCGTTTACATAGATTACATAAAGGCAAAATATTTGTTTACCAAAACAATAAAAGGTGCGTTCCCGCACATTGGAGATAAGATTATCCTCAAAAATGCCAGACATCCTCTTCTCGTTTTAGAAAAAGAAAATGTTGTACCCGTGAATATAATCCTTGAAGAAAAAAAAGGGTTGATACTTACAGGTCCTAATACTGGAGGTAAAACCGTTTCCCTCAAAACATTGGGACTGCTTGCCCTTATGTTCCAATCCGCCATACCTATACCTGCAGATCCAGAAAGTGAACTACCAGTATTTGAAAACGTCTTTGTTGACATAGGAGATGAACAGAGTATACAACAAAATCTATCCACCTTTTCTTACCACATATCAAATATTGTTGATTTCCTTGATAAAGTAAATGAAAGGACCCTTGTACTTATAGATGAGCTTGGTGCAGGAACTGACCCGGTTGAAGGTTCAGCCATAGGCATAGGTTTGCTTGAATATCTTAAGGAAAAAAAAGCCTACGTATTTGTCAATACACATCATACACCCATTAAATTGTATGCAATAAGTTCTGAATACTACACACCCGCAAGTGTGACCTTTGATAAAGCCACTCTAAAACCGACTTACCAAATAATATATAACACAATAGGTCAGAGTATGGCACTGTACATAGCGGGGAGATTAGGACTTCCAGAGGAAATACTTAGCATAGCAAGGATGAAAATAGGATCAACAGGTGAAGAATATCTCAAAGCTGTTGAACTTCTTGAGGAATATACACGGGAGTATCATAGAAAACTGGAAGAAGTTGAATCCCTTAAAGAATCCTTGGAGAAAGAAAAGGAAAAGTACAAAAGATTAAGCGAGGAATTAGAAAGAAAGAAAAAAGAAAATTGGATAAGTATAGCATCTGAAGCCTATAACTTCCTTGAAAACATAAAAAAGGAAGCAAGGAAATTGCTATCAGGTAACAATATAAATGAGATTGAACGATTCATAGAAACAAAGAAAAAGGAAATAGCTACAAAAATAGGTGATGAAAGGATATTAAAATTCTCAGTCGGAGACTGGGTTGAACTTGCCACAAACAGGGGTAAAAAAGGTAAGATTGAAAGGATAGAAGGTAATATAGCCATAGTTTCTTTCGGTCATATAAAGCTAAGAGCAAAGCTAAAAGAACTTATACCAGTTAACAATAATGACAAACCATCCAACACAGAAAATGGTATATACATAAGAAAGGTTTTACCTTCGGAGTTATATCTAAAAGGCCTTAGCATAGATGAAGCACTGTTCAAGCTTGAAACCTTCTTAGAGGAAGCACACGCCTCCGGTGTAAAGATGGCAAAAATTATACACGGCGTCGGAACGGGAGCAATAAAAAACGCCATAAGGGAATATTTGAAGAAGTCTCCCTACGTGGTATTTTTCAGAGATGCATATCCCCAAGAGGGAGGTTCAGGTATAACAGTGGTATTCTTTGATAAGGAGTGATATGAATATCATAAACAATGCGGATCTTTCCCAGTTAACGACAATAAAAATAGGTGGAAGGTGTCATACACTTGCCTTTCCGGAAACAGAAGAAGACATACGCTATCTTATAAATCTTTCAAGGGATAAAAATATGCCCATCTATATACTCGGAAGAGGATCAAATACAATCTTTGGAAGTATAAAGGGTGTCGTTATAAATATGTGCAGATTAAGAAGTACGCCGATAATAAAAGAAGGCAACAATCATATTGAAGTAACCTTAAAAGGAGGAAATCCATTAAGCGATCTTATAAACATATCCGTGGAAAAAAATATGGACGGGATATATAAACTATATGGCTTTCCTGCCACAGTAGGCGGTGCGGTATCAATGAATGCGGGAGCATACGGTTATGAAATATGTAAATCTTTGAAAAGAATAAAATTTATAACATGGGAAGGCAACACAGAAGAAGCGGAGGTTAGCGACCTCTCTTTCGGTTACAGAAAATCTCCCTTTCCACATTTAGGTATAGTTACAGAAGCAACCTTTGAGCTTCACCCATCCTCAATTTATGTAAAAGAAGAAATAGCAAAGATTAAAATGGACAGGATAAAAAAGCAACCCATAAATATGCCCACATCCGGTTCAACCTTTAAAAACCCGAAAGAAGCCCCCGCAGGCCTACTACTTGAAAAATCAGGTGCTAAAGGCTTAAAAAGGGGTAATGTAATGTTTTCACGAAAACATGCAAACTTTTTAATAAATCTCGGAGGGGGAACTTTTGAAGATGCGGTCTATTTGATAAAAAGGGCGATAGAGATCGTAAAAAATGAAACGGGTATAGTACTTGAAGAGGAGGTGAGATTGGTTGAGGATAGTGGTGCTGATGGGTGGAAGATCCTCTGAAAGGGAAATATCCCTTAAAACAGGTAAGGCGGTTGCGGAAGGTTTAAGGGAACTCGGACATGAGGTTATAGAGATGGACCTTACCAGTGATGCACCCTGTAAACTACTTGAAATAAAACCAGACAAGGTATTTATAGCCCTTCATGGTACTTATGGAGAGGACGGGCGTATTCAAGGTATGCTTGATATACTCGGTATTCCCTACACAGGAACTGGGGTCCTCGGGAGTTCCATATGTATGAGAAAGGATATAACAAAAAAACTATTAGAATACCACGGCATAAAGACCCCCAGGTGGATAGTACCAACGAACGAAGAGGAGGCAAAAGCATGGAATATATTTCCATGTATAGTAAAGCCTGTTGACGAAGGCTCAAGCGTGGATCTTTATATCTGCAACAGTAAGAACGAGCTTGCAGAAATAATATCAAATCTATGGAACAAAGGAAAAAGTGTAATGGTTGAAGAGTTTATAAAGGGTAAGGATGTTACCGTAGGTCTTTTAAAAGGAAAACCATTACCCCCTATAGAGATAAGACCGAAGAAGGGAATATATGACTATGAAAGTAAATACACAAAAGGTAAAACCGAATATGTATTCTTGGAAGACAAAGAGTTGACTGATCAGCTTTATAAAATATCTTCTTTAATAAACGATATATTTGAGTTGAAAGATATGGCAAGGATTGACTTTAGGATTACGGATGAAAAGGATATATTTACCTTAGAAATCAACACAATCCCCGGTATGACTGAATTAAGCTTACTACCTATGGCCTCCAAGAAGGTAGGTATAGATTTTCGGGAGTTGTTGCATATAATTATTAGTTAACACGGAGGTGGGACAGTGCAAAGCGGAGGGAAAAGCAGGATAAAAATATATACGGGGGTTTTGCTGGGATTACTGTGGATAGCCTCAATGGCTGTTCTTGGATATACACTACCCTTTTTCCTTGATAATATAAATTTTTTCAAGGCGAAAAAGATAGAAGTTTATAAAAGTAAATACATTAATGATAAAAAGATAGAGGAAGTACTAGCTCAATTCAATTGGAATTGGCTTTTTCTAAAAGAGTCAACTGTAAAGAAACTGTTAAATGAATCATTAGGTGGTATAGTCAAGGATGTTAGCATTGACAGGAATATTACAAAGGAGGGCATTGTATTAAAAATAAATGTATATGAAAAGGAACCGGTAGCCGTAATTAAGGAAAACAATAAAATATATTTAGTTGACGAAAATGGTAATATTCTGCCCTACAGGTATACTAAGGACAAATACCCAGTTATATTTACAAACAATATTGATAACCTAAGAGAGAAATTCGTCTTCTTTTACGAAAATATATTATCAAGGTCCAATATAAGGGAAACTTATGTATCTGATAATAAAATTATATTGTACTTGAAAGATCCAAACGTAAAACTTCTGCTTCCGCCTCTTGAAGCACTTAACTCCGCTGTGATAGAAAGATACTATAGTGTTATAAATATAATAATGAGTAGCAATCTGGAAAATGTAAGTGTTGATCTAAGGTTCAAGAAGTTTGTCAGCCTTAAGAAACTTATAGGTATGGAGGATTTATGAAGGTTTTTGCTTCTCTGGATGTAGGAACAAGTAAAATAGTAGCACTCATAGGAGAGCTTGACAGCCAGAAGGAACTGCATGTTATGAGCAAGGGGGAGGTACCTTCAAGAGGTGTTGACCGCGGTTCAATAATATTTCTTAGGGATGCAAGCCATGCAATAGCCGAAGCTATAAAGGAGGTTTACAGGAAATCCGCCTTTGATATATCCGATGTAATCCTTGGTATATCCTCATCAAAGATGATAAGTCAAAATGACACAGAGGGTATAACCCTTACCTCTCAGTCTAATGAAATAACTGAAGAGCATATAAACAAACTTTTGGAAGCTGGCAGAAATAAGTTAAAGCAGGAAGGATACGACATACTACATATTATCCCCAAAAGATACAAGCTTGACGATGCGGAAGGAATAATAAACCCATTGGGTCTTGTAGGCTCAAAGCTTTCCGTTGACCTACATGCTATAAAAGTTCCTACGACAGTTGTGCTTAATATGAAGAGGGCTGTTGAGGAAGCAAACATAGGTGTATCTGATACGGTTCCGAGCATTATAGCTTCAGCGGAGGCAGTTTTATTAGAAGAGGAGAAAGAGGCAGGTGTGCTTTTGATAGATATAGGAGCGGGCCTTACAGACTTTATCTTGTACAGGGATGGAAGTCCAGAAGTTGTAGGTTCAGTTAATCTTGCAGGCATAAATATAACAAAGGATATATTGCAAATTATGAAACTACCCTTTGAAGATGCGGAAAGGTTGAAGAAGGAACACGGTTATGCCATGACCGAGCTTATAAGAAACGATGAGCATATAAGTATATATCGCAGAGGAGAAGATAAAGAGATAACCATAAATAAGAGTGAAATAGCAAGTATAATACAGGCGAGGCTTGAAGAAATAATGGAAAGAGTAGTATCAAAACTTGAAGATGCAAATGTTTCCCTTGACTATGCTAACGCTGGAGTGGTTATAACAGGTGGAACTGCAAATTTAAAGGGTATAAAAGAATTCGCAGAAAAGTACTTTAGCACATCAGTAAGAATAGGCAAACCGATAAATATAGGCAGTATAGACAACAGTATAAAAGATCCAGCCTATGCAACAGCTGTAGGTCTGCTTATACATAAAGTGAGAAATCTTGATAAACAGGATTTCTTAGTAAGAAGTGATAATGGCATAAGAAGAAGGGAGGGCGCTTTTGTAAATCGCATTAAAAAATTTTTTGAAGATATAAAAAATATGCTCTAAAGGAGGTTTAAAATGGCTCCAGTAAACCCTGCAAGAATTAAGGTCTTTGGGGTAGGTGGTGGTGGTTGCAATATGGTAAACAGCATGTACAATCTCGCCGAATATCCTACAGAAGGAATAGAAATCTACGCTGTTAACACGGATAAACAACATCTTGAAATGCTTAATGTACCCAACAAAATCCAAATAGGGGAGAAGATAACAAAGGGACTGGGGGCAGGCGCGGATCCGTCAGTCGGCGAAAAGGCAGCTCTTGAGGACAGAGACAGACTTCAGGAAATAATGAAGGATGCGGATATGGTTTTCATATCCGCAGGCCTTGGTGGAGGTACGGGAACGGGAGCAGCACCTGTCATAGCAGGTTTGGCTAAGGAGATGGGAATATTAACAGTTGCAGTGGTTACACTTCCCTTCAGCTTTGAGGGTACATGGAAAATGGAAAGGGCACTTAAGGGATTGGAAGAGCTTAAAAAGAATGTGGATACATATATAGTTATACACAATCAAAAACTCAGCGAGCTAGATTTACCAGAAACGAAGAATATGACCATAGGTTCTGCATTCAGAATGGTTGATTCCATTTTAGCAAAAACTGTTTACGGAATTACAAATACAATTGTGGTACCCGCCCTTATAAATGTAGACTTCGCAGATGTAAGAACAATAATGCATAACGGAGGTCTTGCCCTCATAGGAATAGGTGAAGGAGAAGGACCGGACAAGATAGAAGAGGTTGTTCAAAAGGTAATAAATAGCCCACTTCTTGAAGGAAACACTATAGCAGGTGCAAGAAGGCTCCTGCTTACTATCTGGGTAAGCGAAGACACACCTTACAGCGAAGTTGAGGAAGCTATTAACAGAATAAGGCTCAATGCTGACGAAAATGCTTTCCTCATTTTTGGTGCAATACTTGATAACTCAAGGACGGATTATATAAGGATAGCAACCATAGCAACCGATTTCGGAGAACCACAGCAAACTAAACAACCTGAACTGAAGGTTGTAGAAAAACAAACTGAAACCTATAGGATACCCGCAGTAAATCAAGGATATAACAACGAAGACATAGAAAACATTCCTGCAATAGTGAGGAGATCAAGAAGAATATAAATTTTCTGATATAATTTACTTAAACTAAAACGCACCTTTCCCTCTTGGGTTGCCCGCATGTGCGGGTGCGGGAAAGGGTGGCGAAACCCAAGGAGGTATGTGTAATGGCAGTTATATCAATGAAAGATCTACTTGAAGCTGGGGTCCACTTTGGTCACGGAAAGGGAAGGTGGAACCCCAAAATGGCACCTTACCTTTACGGAGTAAGGAACGGTATCCATATAATTGACCTTAACAAAACTGTTGTGTACTTGGAAAATGCCTATCACTTTGTTGCGGACAGTGTAGCAAAGGGTGCAGAGATACTTTTCGTCGGAACCAAAAAGCAGGCAAGGGATGTAATAAAGGAAGAAGCGGAAAGATGCGGAGCCTTTTATGTATGCGAAAGATGGGTAGGAGGATTGCTTACAAACTTTAGAACAGTAAGAAAGAGCATAATGAAACTTAGAAAGCTTGAAATAATGGAAGAAGAAGGAATATTTGATGTCCTTCCCAAGAAGGAAGTAAGAAAACTGAGAAGAAATATGGAAAAACTGAGAAAGCTGTACAGCGGTATAAGGGACATGGAAAGGATACCCGATATACTTTGGATAGTTGATACGGTAAGGGAAAGGATAGCTGTGGAGGAAGCAAAGAAATTGGGAATAACAATAGTCGCAATAGCGGATTCAAACTGTGACCCCGACGATATAGATTACATCATTCCGGGTAACGACGATGCTATAAAATCTATCAAACTTCTCACCTCAAAGATAGCGGATGCGGTCATAGAAGGCAAAACACGGAAAGAAAGTGCGGAAGAGGTTGAAACAGAAGTTGTCAAAAGGCAAGTTGTTACTGTTGCAGAAGATGAAAGGGCCCTCTTTGAAAAAGCCATGGAAATGTCAGAAAAGTATGAGGAAATTGATAAAGATACAATAGAGTATGAGTAATAAGGAGGTGTTTTAATGCCAGTAAGTATGGATGAAGTAAGAAAGCTCAGGGAGATGACTGGGGCGGGTGTTTTGGAATGTAAAAAAGCCCTGGAGGAAGCAAAAGGTGACATAGAAAAGGCAAAAGATATATTGAGAATTAAAGGGCTTGCAAAGGCAGAAAAAAAGGCGGGAAGGGTTACAAAGGAAGGTTTAATATACACCTATGTATCGGAAGATGGCAAAAGGGGTGTTATATTAGAGTTAAATTGTGAAACAGATTTTGTAGCAAGAAACGAAGAATTCAAAAAACTGGCAGAGACAATTGCAAAACATATAATAGAAGAGGAAGAAAACAGGAACAAAGAAGGGGAAGGTGAAAACATACTTGAACAGACCATTAAATCCTTAGGCAAAAAGGTATCTGAGCTTATAAAAGAAGCTATTGCAAAAATAGGTGAAAATATACAGATAAAGAGATTTGCAAGATTTGATGCTGACGATAAAAGTAAATTGCATACCTATACACACGGGGAAGGTAGAATAGGAGTGCTCTTGGAATATAGGGTACAAAGAGAAGGAGATGAAGAAGGGATAAAAAGGATCGTTCAGGATATAGCTATGCAAATAGCTGCAATGAGACCGGAATACGTTTCCATAGAAGATGTACCTGAAGATGTTATAAACAAAGAAAAGTCAATACTAAGAGAACAAACCTTAAGGGAAGGCAAACCAGAACACATAGTGGATAAGATAGTTGAAGGCAAACTTAAAAAAGTGCTTAAGGAAAAGGTCCTGTTGGAACAGCTGTTTATAAAGGATGATAAAAAAACAGTATCCGATATGCTAAAGGAGAAAGGGAACATAGTAGCAGTGATAAGATTCAGGAGGTTTGAACTCGGAGGTGTTTAATATTGCAAAATGAACCCAAATATAAGAGGGTTCTACTAAAGTTATCTGGGGAGGCGTTTGCAGGAAAGGAAAAGTACGGTATTGATCCAGATTTCCTTGAGTACATATCCCAAGAGATAAAAGAAATATATGATATGGGTACGGAGATAGCCATAGTAATAGGAGGTGGCAATATATTCAGAGGTGTAAGGGGAGGTCAACATCTCAATATAGACAGGGCAACTGCAGACTACATGGGCATGATGGCTACGGTTATTAATGCCCTTGCCCTTCAGGACACCCTTGAAAGATTAGTGAAAATTCCCACAAGGGTTCTATCCGCAATAGAGATGAGGCAAGTTGCAGAACCCTACATAAGAAGGAGAGCGGTAAGGCATCTTGAAAAGGGAAGGATCGTAATATTTGCGGGAGGTACTGGTAACCCTTTCTTTTCCACTGACACTGCCGCAGCCCTCAGGGCTGCAGAAATAGGAGCAGATGTGTTATTAAAAGCTACCAAAGTAAGCGGTATATACACAACCGATCCAGAGAAGGACCCGAATGCGGATCTTATAAAAGAGATAACCTATATAGAAGTTATCAACAGAGGTCTGAAGGTTATGGATTATACAGCTATGACAATGTGTAAGGAAATCAATTTACCTGTCATAGTCTTCAATATAAAGGAGCCAGGAAATTTAAAAAAGGTAGTTTCAGGGGAGAGAATAGGTACACTTGTAACATGACGAGGTATAAGTATGAAAATATTGGGGGAAGGTGTATTTGATTTAAATAAACTGATTGGTGAACTTTACAAAGGTAACGATAAAGATACTGCAAGTATTTTCAAAATATTCAAGATAGGAAAAAAGTTTGACAAACTTCCAAGGGGAATATGTGGACGTAGTAGAAATTCCACATCCCTAGTGGTTACGGATAAAGTGGAATTAGAAATGAGTCTTCACTTTGAAAATGTAAAAATAGAAGGCAGAGGACCTAACAGCACGATAATTATTAAAGGAGGTAGGGTAACCTTTGAAAATGTTTGCTTTGAATCAGTATCAATAGAGGTTATAAAGGATGCTTATGTACTTTTATCTGGGTGCGTATTTAAGAGAACGGAGCTACCTATAATAGGCAAAGACAATGCAAGGATAAAAATAGACGGCGGGGAAATATTCAGATATATAAAGGGTAGAAAAGTAAAACTATGCGATAAAGCAATGCTTCTTAATGCCAAAGAGCTTATGCATCCCCTTAAGCTGGATCCTTTAACAGTATTACAGAGCCTTTCTTTTGAAACCCTTACAGCTGTTCCCTACATAGAGGTAACTGAACCCATCATTATTGAAGAAGATACTGAAATAGGAAATCATAAAACCCCTATAGTAATTAAGTTTAAAACCGCACCTGCTATAGTAGTTCCGGACGGAATAAGCTTGAAGTTGAAAAATATATTCATAGAAGGTTCAGTTCACAGGGAAAGGAATATATCACCCCTTATATACCTTGAGCCTAAAGCGCATCTTGAGATAAATGAATGCCATATAAACAACGGAGAGACAGCCTTCTTATTAAAGAATGCCCATTTATCAATAAATAGATCTGAGATAAAAAACTTCAGGGACTACGCCGTTAAATGTACAAATTCCTCGGTTCTTGAAGTTAAAAATTCAAACATTGAAGGCTGCAAAGGTTTCATTTACTCCGAATACAGCTCGCACATCTCTATATTAGATTCAATAATCATTAACTGCGAAACACCCGTGTTTAGCATAAACAGTGGTTCAAAACTAATCATTAAATCAACGCAGATAAGAGAGTTTAAAGGACCAAACTATTGCATAAATATGGATGAATCCACAGCTTATTTAGAAAGGATTAACCTCTCTTCCATGAGAGAAGGAGCTGGAGGAGTTTACGCAGGTAACATGTCAAATATAAAAATAATAAATTCCGTAATAAAAAACATTGATGCCCATTGTATCTCCATGCATAACAATACGGTTGGGGAAATAATCAAGTGCAGTTTAACAGGTAATTCAAGAAGATCCGGTTCACACGCCCAAATATGGTTAAAGGCATCAAGGGCTAATGTATTACACACAAATATAGAAAGGTCTCCTGCGGGTAACGGTATAGCGGTAACAGACTGGTCAAAAATTTACATAGCAAATTCAAAAATAACCAACAACAAGGGCTTCGGCATATTCGTTGATAAAACGTCAAGTATTATAGGTGAAAATATAAAAACAGAAGGCAATAGAAAGGGGCTTTTATCAGAAATAGGGTCAAAGATACAACTTGGATCAGGATGTGTTATTAAAGATGAAATTCAAGAAGAAATACCTGTTAATTTGAATAAAAAGTGATAAAATCTATGGGCGATGGGATATAGAGTAGCTATTGTAGGAGCAACAGGCGAGGTAGGTAGAAAATTTTTACAAGTTCTTGAAGAAAGGAATTTTCCAGTCAATGATATCGTACTTTACGCCTCTTCAAGATCCGCTGGTACAAAGTTGACTTTCAAGGGAGAAACCGTTGAAGTAAGGGATATATCAAAAGAAAACAATTTCAACGGAATTGATATAGCCCTATTTTCCGCAGGAAGCGGTGTAAGTAAAACATATGCCCCTATTTTTGCAAGGGATAATGCTATAGTTATAGACAATTCATCCGCCTGGAGAATGGAAAAGGATGTTCCCTTGGTCGTCCCAGAAGTTAATCCTGAAGATGTTAAAAACCACAAAGGCATAATAGCTAACCCAAATTGTTCAACCATACAGATGGTTGTTGCCTTAAAACCTATATATGATAAAGTGGGTATAAGCAGGATAATAGTTTCAACCTATCAATCCGTATCTGGTGCTGGTGCAAAGGCTATAAGAGAACTTGAAGATCAGGTAAGGGCGTGGTGTAGGAGTGAGGAATTTCCACAAGAGAAATATATACCAAGAAGGATAGCCTTCAATGTAGTTCCCCATATAGACGTATTCTTAGAAAACCTTTATACGAAGGAAGAGATGAAAATGGTTAACGAAACCAGAAAAATATTACATGACCCAGATATAAAAATCAACGCAACCACCGTTAGGGTACCAGTATTTTACGGACATGCAGAGGCAATAACAATAGAAACAAAGGAATACATATCCCCAGATGAAGCAAGGTATATATTAAGCAAAGGTAAAGGTATAGTTGTTATGGATGATCCAGAAAACAAGGAATACCCCACACCCATAGATGCGGAAGGAAGGGATGAGGTCTTTGTAGGAAGAATAAGGGAATCCCTGGTTTTTGAAAGGGGATTGTCCATGTGGGTAGTTGCGGATAATATAAGGAAGGGAGCTGCTACCAATGCTGTTCAAATAGCTGAGCTAATTATAAATCAATAAGCCCTTCATAAATAGCTTTTCCTACAACAACAAAATCTACAATATCGCTCAATTTTTTTACATCTTCCAAGGAAGATACACCCCCTGAAGCTATAATGGGCTTTGAAGTCATTGATCTTATAACCCTATAAGGTTCAACATCAACACCTCCCAGCGTTCCGTCCCTCTCCACTATAGTGTAAAGATAACCCCACAGGGGAAGATTATCATAACGCTTCACAAGATCATAGGGTTTTAAATCGGAAGAAGTTTGCCATCCAGAGACTGCCACCTTACCACCTTTACTGTCTATCGCAAGTATAATCTTATCCTCAAATTTATAAACCATACGCTCAAATATATCTGCATCGGTAATAGCAATAGTACCAAGGACAAAGTAGTCTATACCAATGTCTTTATAAAAAGATATCTGCTCGCACGTTCTTAGTCCCCCGCCCAGTTCTATCTCACCGCTGAAATTCTTCCTTATACGCTTTATAGCTTCACTATTCACAGGTTTGCCACTTTTGGCACCATCAAGATCCACAATATGCAACCTCTTAAACCCAACTGAATCAAAAAGCTGTGCAACAGAAGATGGATCATCTTTGTACTTCTTTACCTTTGAAAAATCTCCCTTTTCTAATCTTACAACTTTACCGTCCTTTAAATCAATAGCAGGTATTATAAACTCCCTTAAATTTACCATTGTCAGGAAAAGATTATATTGTAAAATTTAAAACATGTTTGAAAAAGAGCTTGAAGAAAAGCTTAAGGATCACATAAATTATTTCCCGAGAAAGGAACAAGCTATACTAATGTGCCTGCATGAAATTCAGAATCACTACGGTTATATACCCAAGGAAAGCCTCAAACCACTTTCGGATATGTTAGGATTGCCTCTTAACCATGTGGAAGGTGTGGTTGCCTTTTATGATATGTTTGATACGGAAAGCCCCGCACGTCACAGGATAAGGGTATGCGTAAGTATAGTGTGTCACTTTATGCAGAAGGACAAACTCATATCCGCCCTTAAAAAGAAGCTGGGAATTGAAATGGGAGAAGTTACAGAAGACGGAAGGTTTAAGCTAATACCCGTTCAATGCATAGGCGGATGTTCGGAAGCTCCACTCTTTATGATTGACGAAGATACTTATAAATTTGAAGGAGAGGAGAAGTTAGATGAAATACTTGCCAAATATACTTGATATTAAGGCGGAAACGACCCTTAACCTTTTACTTGCAAGGGCTAAAAAGGTAAAGACCCATTCCATAGATGAGTATATAGAATCGGGAGGGTATAAAGCCCTCAAGAAAGCCCTCTCTATGGATCCTAAGGAGATAATTGATTGGGTAGATAAAAGCCAGCTGAGAGGAAGAGGAGGAGCTGGCTTTCCTACAGGAAAGAAATGGCAGTTCGCTGTACAAAATCCCCCTCCGAGATACTTCATATGTAATGCGGATGAATCCGAACCGGGTACCTTTAAAGACAGGGTGCTTATTGAGAGAGATCCGCATTTGCTTATAGAAGGAATGATAATATCCTCTTACGCCATAGGGGCGGAAAAGGCATTCATATACATAAGAGGAGAGTACCCAGCAGGATACTATATACTCAGAAATGCAATAGAAGAAGCTAAAAGCAGAGGCTTCCTCGGAAATAATATACTAGGCTCCGGATACAGCCTTGATATATACGTAGCACGCGGTGGCGGTGCATATATATGTGGTGAAGAAACAGCACTTATAGAATCACTGGAGGGTAAAAGGGGTCACCCCAGACTAAAACCACCATTCCCAGTTCAAAAGGGCTTGTGGGGATGCCCCACTGTTGTCAACAATGTGGAGACAATATGTAACATACCTATCATTGTTGAAAAGGGTTGGGAAGAGTACAGATACATAGGACCATCAGAGTATCCTGGACCCAAACTGTTTCCAGTAAGCGGGAAGGTTAAAAAGCCTGGAGTTTATGAACTTCCCATGAATACAACCTTGAGGGAGCTTATATTTAAGTATGCGGGAGGAACTTTAGGAAACAAAAAGATAAAGGCTATACTGTCTGGAGCACTTGATTGCTTTTCAGCGGATGAACTTGACACACCTATGGATTATTCCCCCAAGGGTTTCGGAGGTACGGGTACGGTAATCGTACTAACTGAAGAAGATAATATAGTTGAACTCTGTCTTAAAATTGCAGAATTTTACGAGCATGAAAGTTGTGGTCAGTGCACACCTTGCAGGGTGGGTTGTTATGAACAACACAATCTTCTTAAGAAAATAATAAAAGGCGACGCCTCAGAAAAAGACTGGGAAGCCTTTGTTTATATAAATAAACATATACAGCCAACATCAATATGCGGTCTGGGAGCTGTTGCAGGAAGATTGATAAGACAAGCAATGGAAAAATTCCCAAAAGAATTTGAAAGATATAAACCCACTGTAGTAAAATATTGATAGCAATCTGATAAGCGGAGTAAGATTATCACCCAAGGGAGGTGAGGACTATGAAGTATAAGTCATTAGGTTTGTTAATCTTAGCCTTCCCTCTGGTGTCCTATGCTTACGGTCCGCATGAAGCCCTTGATTGTCTCGGGTGTCATGATCCGCACTATGCAAAAGCCTACAAGATATTTAAGGTAAAAAATGAAGTCTATCCAAACCCGAGGACCGGAAAGGTTATTGACGGTATATCAGCCCTGTGTCTCGGATGCCACAACCTAGAAAAGTTCGGCGGAGCCAACGTAAGACCTATATTCCTGCACATGACCCATCCAGTCAACGTAAAACCTAATCCCAAAATAGCCCAAGTGCCTAAGAAACTTCTTAGAGATGGTATGCTCCAATGTGTTAGCTGTCATGATCCTCACCCATCAAATCCAAACTGGAAATATCTAAGGGTTGATACAAAGGGAGGTTCTCAGGTAGGAAGATTTTGTGCATTGTGCCACCCTGCGAAAGCGGATCTAAAATTCTACGGTATTAAATCTAAGTACGATCTTAAAGTATTTACCTCTATGAATGAAGCAATAGGTCCAGTATCACTATCCCTTAATGATCCCAATCTGACAATAGAGAACCCCACACCTAATTATGTAAGAGCCTTCGGTGACTTCAAAAACAGCCTTGCTCCCGCATATACCTATGTACCCCTTGAACCATGGATATACAACCCCGATCCCAAAAGGCTTCCTCCTGAACTCAGAAAGCTCATAGAGGCTTCAAAGAAACCTAAAACAAAGAAGAAGAAGTAAATAGATGGGCGTAAAGGAAACGATAAAAGCACTTTCCGTAATAGGACTGGGAGAGGTTTATATTACAGGTAAAGGTAAAGTAAAAGAGAGTCCTAAATTTCACCCAAATAAAATGCAGGCCCTCAGGGCCCTCTTTGATTCTTACAAGGACTGTACCAAATGTGATTTACACAAAAGCAGAAGACAGGTAGTGTTTGGTGACGGAAATCCAGACTCTCCTGTGGTATTTGTAGGAGAAGCCCCGGGAGAGGAAGAAGATATTCAAGGCAAGCCCTTTGTGGGAAGGGCTGGCAGATATCTGAATGATCAGCTTAAAAAGATAGGTATGCCGAGAGAAACTGTATATATAACAAATGTAAATAAATGCAGACCGCCGGGAAATAGAAAACCTAACTATATTGAGATGCAAGCATGCCTTCCCTATCTTAGGAGGGAGCTAAGCATAATAAATCCCAAGGTTATATGCTGTTTGGGTGCAACTGCCGCTGAAGGTATACTGGGTAAAAAGATACAAATAACAAAAATGAGAGGCCAGCTCTTCCCTTATCCTTACAACCCCTCAATAAAAGTATTCTTGACCTTTCATCCCGCTTTTATTCTGCGTAATATGAATGCGGAGAATGAATTTATAGAAGATCTGACGAAGCTAAGGGAAATTGTAAAAGGTGGGTTATAATTTATTTTCTATAAAATGAGCTACTTAACAAAAGAGTTTAAGCCGTACATTGAAAGGGGACTTGATCCCCTAATTGATAAGCTCGCCCATTTCAAAGTAAATCCAAATTCTATAACATTGCTGGGGCTTACCTTTATAGCTGGGGGGTCAGCCCTCCTTTACTTAGATATGAGATACTATGGTGCAACATTGCTGATTATAGGTGCACTTATGGACACAATAGACGGACACCTTGCAAGGAAAACCGGTACCCAATCACCCTTTGGAGCATTCTTAGATTCTACGGTTGACAGAATTTCCGATGCACTACCCCTTTGTGCGTTTATTCTTATATACGCTGAGAAAGGTGAATATCTGTACATCTTAATAACACTCACTGCGCTTGTGTCCTCATTCCTCGTAAGTTATACGAGGGCAAGAGCGGAATCCCTCGGAGTAAAAAATATAGGAGGGCTTTTTGAAAGGTCCGAAAGATGGATAGCCCTTCTTTTAGGTATACTTACCCAATTTGAAATAATAGCTCTTTTAATAATAGCTGTAGGCTCAGCCTATACATCGTTACAAAGAATAAAAATGACAGAGAGATTCTTTGAGTCAGGAGGAGGTACGGATGATATTAACCGCGGATAGGGAAGAGCTTGAAGTTGTTCTGAAAAAGGCAAAACAGGCAACGGAGACAAAGTCCGCCCTTCCCATACTCACAAATTTTCTTATATCCGCAGAAGATTCGTTATTAACCATAAGGGCAACCGATCTTGAAAACTATCTGACTGTGAGAATAAGGGCTGAAGTTGAAAGGGAAGGTAAAACATGTGTTAACTCAAAAAAAATTACGGAAATAGTCAGAAATTTGAATTCCGCAACTGTACAATTTGAATTAAAAGACAACAACCTAACAATAAGGGGAGGAAGAAGTGTATTTAAACTTCC
>WFPJ01000008.1 GCA_015487615.1 Aquificales bacterium
AAGCAGGGAACCTTGTACGATCTTCCCATAGCTTTGGGACTTTTAGGTCTTTCCGGTGTTGTTGATCTTGAAGCTCTTAGGGAGTTTGTAATATTGGGTGAACTTTCCTTGGACGGGACAATAAACAGGATAAGGGGTATATTGCCCATAATATTGTCTTTGAAAAAGGAGGGATTCAGAAGGTTTATAGTACCTGAGGATAACGGTGAAGAGGCTTCAATTGTAAGCGGTGTTGAAATTTACGGTTTCAAAAGTATATCTGAGGTTATCTCCTTCCTTAAAGGAGAGATTGAGAAGACTCCTATAAAGCCAAAACCCTTTGAATCAACTCCTTTTCGCTTTGATATTGATATGAGGGATGTTAAGGGACAAGCCCTTGCAAAAAGGGCTATAGAGATAGCTGCGAGCGGTTTCCATCATATGCTTATGGTTGGCCCTCCGGGTGTAGGTAAAAGTATGCTTGCAAAAAGGATAGTTACCATAATGCCACCCCTTACCTTTGAGGAGGCAATAGATATCAGCGTTATATACAGTGTGGCGGGTCTTTTGGACGGTGCCATTATAAAGACAAGGCCCTTCAGAAGTCCTCACCATACATCTTCCGATGTTGCCATCGTCGGGGGCGGTCAGAATCCCGTTCCTGGTGAGATTTCCCTTGCCCACAGGGGTGTTTTATTTCTTGATGAGCTACCAGAGTTCAACAGAAAGACCATAGAGGTGTTGAGACAACCTTTAGAGGAGGGAGTTATAAATATAAGCAGATCTCAGGCAAGGGTAAGTTTCCCCGCAAGGTTTCTGCTTATATGTGCCATGAACCCCTGTCCTTGCGGTAACTACGGAAATCCTTACAAGCAATGTACATGTACACCTTCCCAGATAAAATCTTACAGGTCAAAAATATCAGGACCCATAATGGACAGGATTGATCTGAAGGTGTGGATGGAACATATAAAGGAGGAGGATCTTTTAAGGGCACCGGAGGGAGAACCCTCATCCGTTATAAGGGAAAGGGTGATGAGGGCTGTAAACATCCAAAGAGAAAGATTCAAAAACAGTAAAACGGATTACAACGGCAATATGACTGAGGCTGAAATAAACAAATACTGCGTGCTTTCAGATGATGCAAAAAGACTTTTAAGCAGTGCTGTTAACAGATTTAATATGAGTGGTAGGGAATACAGCAAAATACTCAAGGTTGCAAGAACCATAGCGGATATGGAGGGAGAGGAAACAATAAAGCAACATCACATAGCGGAAGCCCTTCAGTTTAGAAGTGTGGAATCTTTGTGAAGTTCGGTTAAAATATTGGTCATGGGTATAAAGGTAGGTATAAACGGATTCGGTAGGATAGGTAGAAGCTTCTTCAGGGCATGCAGGGGCTACGATATAGACATTGTTGCAGTTAATGATCTGACTGATAGTAAAACACTTGCCCATCTTTTGAAGTATGATTCTGTTCATGGCAAGTATCCCGGGGAAGTGAAGGCGGGGGACGATTTTATAGAGGTTGACGGAAAGAAGGTAAAGGTATTATCCCATAAGGATCCTTCTGAGATTCCTTGGGGTGATTTGGGAGTTGATATAGTTATAGAATCAACGGGACTTTTCAGGGAAAGATCAAAGGCGGAACTTCATCTTAAGGGTGGAGCAAAGAAGGTGATAATATCCGCTCCTGCAAAGAACCCCGATATCACCATAGTTATGGGTGTTAACCATGAATCCTACAATCCTTCAGAGCATAACATAGTATCTAATGCTTCCTGTACTACCAACTGTCTTGCTCCGGTCTTAAAAGTTTTGTCAGAAACCTACGGTGTTGTTAAAGGCTATATGGTCACTGTTCATGCTTACACGAACGATCAGAGGATACTTGATCTTGCACATAAGGACCTAAGAAGGGCAAGGGCTGCATCCATAAATATAGTTCCTACAACAACCGGCGCCGCAAAGGCAATAGGTGAGGTAATACCTGAACTTAAAGGAAAACTTGACGGTACAGCAAGAAGGGTACCAGTAGCTGACGGATCCCTTATAGATCTTACCGTTATAGTAGAGAAGGAACCTTCTGGGGTTGAAGAGGTTAACGAGAAGTTTAAAGAGTATGCGGAGGGTAGTCTAAAAGGTATTTTAGAATACTCCGATGAACCCTTGGTTTCCCAAGATATAATAGGTAACAGTCATTCCGCCATATTTGATGCGGGTCTCACCCAGGTTATAGGTAACCTTGTGCATGTGGGAGCTTGGTATGATAACGAATGGGGATATTCTTGTAGGCTCAGGGACCTCGTGCTCTATATGGCGGAAAAAGGTTTGTGATGAAGGCTTACACAAAGTATCTTACCTTTAACACTAAGAAGAGAAGGGAACTTATAAAAATAACGGATGAGGTAAAAAAAGCTGTTGAGGAGTCTGGGATAAGGGAAGGTCTTTGCTTGGTTTCCGCAATGCATCTTACCGCTTCTGTCATAGTCCAAGACGATGAGGAAGGTCTTCATGAGGATATATGGAAATGGCTTGAGGATCTCGCTCCCTTCAGGGTTGATTATAAGCACCACAGGACGGGAGAGGATAACGGAGATGCCCATCTTAAAAATCTGCTTACCCACCTTCAGGTAGTACTTCCCGTAACGGAAGGCAAATTAGATCTCGGTCCGTGGCAGGAAGTATTTTATGCGGAGTATGACGGGCAGAGACCTAAAAGGGTCATAATAAAGATCATAGGTATGTGATGACTTTCCTTCCGACCCTTATTGATTACGGTATTATAGGCATTCTCCTTATTATGAGTATTATTTCAGTAGCTGTTGCCATGGAAAGATGGATGTTTATAAGAAGAACAGATCCTGCTTCTTACAATAATAAAAAGGAGCTTGAGCTTGTTCTTACTAAAAGACTTCATCTTATAGCAACGATAGGATCCAACGCTCCTTATGTAGGTCTTCTGGGAACAGTTTTGGGCATAATGCTAACCTTCTATACGGTAGGTGAAAAGGGTTACATTGATACGAAAAAGATAATGACGGGACTTGCCCTTGCCCTAAAAGCTACCGCAGTAGGATTGCTTGTGGCGATTCCTTCCATTATTTTTTACAATCTTCTTGTAAGAAGGGTTAAGGAAAAGATATATCAGTGGGAAATAATAAACTCAGATAAGAAGGACATTTCCTGATCCCTTTTCCATATAACCGCATATAAACCCATCTTCCCCAAGTATATTCAAAACCTTATCCTTATCCTTTTCATCAACTATAACGGTAAAGCCCATACCCATGTTAAATGTCCTGTACATCTCCTCTTCCTCAACCTTTCCTACCTCTTTTATCCATTTAAATACGGGATTTTCTGGAATTCTTTCCTTTTCTATAACCGCATTAAGATTATTCGGCACTATCCTTTTTACATTTTCAACGATGCCACCACCGGTTATGTGGGCGGATGCCTTTATTCTTATACCAGTTTCCTTTATACTTTTCACCTGTTTTGTATATATCCTCGTAGGTTCAAGGAGTACTTCCCACAGTTTTTTATTGAATTCTTCTATAAAATCATTGTAAGTAATCTTTTTATCCTCAATAATCTTTCTAACCAAAGAATATCCGTTACTGTGTATTCCGCTGGATTTTATCCCTATAAGCACATCTCTTTCTTTTATTTCATTTATATCAGCAAGCTCCTTTTTCTCACCTATTCCTATACAAAAACCTGCAAGGTCATAGACATTATCAGGATAAAAGAAAGGCATCTCTGCGGTTTCTCCCCCTATAAGGTACACCTGGGCGATCTCACATCCCTTTAATATACCTTCCATTATCTCCTTTAGTATCCTTAGCTCTATCCTTCCGGAAGCTATATAGTCAAGGAAAAACAAGGGTTCTGCCCCGGAGGTTAATACATCGTTTACATTCATAGCCACAAGATCTATACCCACCGTATTATGTATATCAACAGCTTGGGCAATCTTAAGCTTTGTTCCTACCCCGTCCGTTGATGTCATTATTACGGGTTCTTTGAAATTTTTTAAAATAAAGCCCGATGCAAATCCTCCGGAAGGGTTTATAACAGTTTCTGGTAGCTTGACCCTTTCCTTTATGTATCTGACAAACTCGTTTGCCTTATCTATATCAACGCCTGCTTCTTTGTATGTTGCCATCCTTTTTTCCTCTCAAGTAAAACTCCTCAATTACTGTATAAACGGGATTAACAGGGGTAAGTGTACTTTTTATAAGGGCTATCCTTTCAACAGTTTCCTCGCCGAAGGAAAAGTTTTTATATTTTCTAATGAACTTTGCAACCTTTTTTCCATCCGCTTCCTTTATCCTGCATATTGTTACATGGGGATGGAAAGGTTTTGAGTCGGGATTTATTCCCGATCTCTTATTTATCCTCTGTATTTCCTTAGCTATAGCTTTAAGCTTTGTGCTTCCTTCTCCCACACCTATCCAGAGGATCCTCGGTTTATCAGGAGAGGGAAAGGCTCCGAGTGATTTGTATTTTACTGAGAATGGTTTATAGGTTTCTGTTATTGTTTGGATATTCCTTATTATATCAACAGCCTTATTTTCATCAATATAGCCGATGAACTGAAGGGTTATATGAAGATTTTGGGGATCCGTCCACTTGCCCTTTATAATTCCCTTCGTTTCTTCTTCAAGCCTTTCAACATGCTCGTGTATTTTCTTTGTAGTAAAGAAACCTATAAACGCCCTTATCATCAGCCCCACCTTAGCTTTTTCATGAGTATATCAAAAAAACTCTTTTCGGGATGGGAATATGTTAAACAGTAATTTTCCGATTTGGTGACTATAACCGTATCACCTTCCTTCAGAAAGGTTCCCTTTTGACCGTCAAGGGTAAGGAAGGAAGATCTGTTCTTAGAAAGGACTGTTATCTTAATGGAAAAATCGGGAGGCAGAACAACCGGTCTGTTAGATAAAGTATGAGGGCATACGGGAACAAAGAGAATAGCTTCTTTATAAGGGTATATTATTGGTCCCCCCGCGGACAGGGCATAAGCGGTAGAACCTGTAGGTGTTGATATAATAACACCGTCTCCGAAAACATCAACCATATAGTGATCATTTGCCCATACCTTGGTTTCTATAAGCCTTGCTATGTTACTTTTTGATATTACAACATCATTGAGGTAATTACCAATGAAATGTCTTTTCCCTTTTCTTTCAAGAAAGACAGAAAGCATCATCCTTTGTTTCGGTTTTATCTTGCCTTCAATTATCATTTCTAATATTTCCTTTGCCTCATTTCTTTCTATCTCCGTAAGAAAACCGAATCTGCCCTCATTAACTCCAACTACAGGCACCCTATGCCTTGAAGCCATTCTTGCTCCCGCCAGAAAGGTACCGTCTCCACCTACCACAACCATAAGATCGCAATCCTTGGGTTCAGAAGCACATTCAACCCCTTCAACATTTACTTGGCTGAGAACATGGATGCCCTTTTCGTGTAGAAAGTCCGCTATATTGCCTGCAGTTTTTTTGGCTTCTTCACTATCTTTTACAAATAAGAAAACCCTTCTCACAGCAACATTTCTATTATCTCACATAAAACATGACCTATGGTAATATGGCACTCTTGTATTCTCGGTGTTTCTTTTGAAGGCACTTTAAGTACAAAATCCGCCTCTTCCGCTAACCTTCCCCCCTCTTCACCCGTTAGCCCCACTGTTATAGCTCCCATCTCCTTTGCCTTTATTATACCTCTTATAACATTTTCCGAATTTCCGGATGTGCTTATACCCATGCATACATCGCCCTCTTTGCAAAGGGCTTCAATTTGAAGCTCAAATATACTTTCATAGCCGAAGTCGTTGCCCAAAGCGGTTAGGATGGATGTGTCGGTGGTTAAGGCTATGGCGGGAAGACCTATCTTTTTCTTCCTGTATCTCCCAACTATCTCCGCAGCTATGTGCTGGGCATCCGCTGCACTTCCGCCATTACCAAATATTAAAAGCTTTTTACCCTTTTTTAGACTGTCGGATATAAGAAGTCCTATCTTTAAAAGATTTTCAGTGTTTTCTTCAATGAATTTCTTTTTAACCCTTACACTTTCCTCAAATGAAGAAATTATGATATCTTTCATAATAGATAATTATAAAGCTTATGAAAAAGGCGTTAATCTACAGAAGGGGAGCATTAGGAGACACCCTCCTTACATTTCCCATATTGGAAATCTTGAAGAAAAAAGGTTACCATATAACCGCTGTAGGCAACACGGATTACTACAGGATAGCTAAGGAAGTAGGTTGGGCTGACTCTATACATTATGAGATACCCGAAGCTGAATTTGACCTTGAAATAAATATATCCATTGACGGAAATATAAAGCCTTTCCCTCAAAACAGGATATGGCTCGTTTACCACTACCTTACATCACTGCATTTGCCCCGTGAATTTTCTCTTGAGTTACCCATTAAAGCTTCAAAAAATAGTCCCTTTAAAGGAAAGGTGGCGGTTGCACCGTCCAGCGGATCAATGAAAAAGGTACCAGATCCTAAGGTATTTTATGAGCTTGAAAGTATTCTAAAAAGTAGGGGTATAGATGTTTTGTACATAGTAGGTGAAGCGGACGAATGGGTTATAGATTGTTTTCACCCAGTGTATAAAATTGAAGATCTTATAAAATTTTCCGCAGATGTTAAAACCGCCCTATTTTACATAGGTGTTGACAGCGGTATTTCCCATCTCGTCTCATATCTCGGTGTAAGGTCCTTTGTTATCTTTGGACCTACTGATCCGGTGATCTGGCGCCCCATAGGAAAACGAGTTCATATAATAAATAAACCCCTTCCTTGCAGTCCCTGTTTCCCAGATGTGTGTGAAGAGAGGGGGTGTTTTGATATAAACTTTTTAATTAAAAATTTAACTGAAAGGGTTGATAAATATTATTATGGGTATTCTTGACGGAAAGGTTGTAATGATAACGGGGGGGACCGGATCTTTCGGCAGGGCATTTGTAAGAAAAATATTAAAGGAGCAGAATCCAAAAAAGGTAATAATATTTTCAAGGGATGAATACAAACAGTATCACATGCAACAAGAGTTCTATGAATTTAAGGATAAGCTCAGGTTTTTCTTAGGTGACATAAGGGACAAGGAAAGGCTTTATAGAGCTTTTGAGGGGGTTGATTATATAATTCATGCTGCTGCCTTAAAGCATGTACCAATTCTTGAGTACAATCCTATTGAAGCTGTGAAAACTAACATAATGGGTGCCCAGAATATTATTGATGCGGCTATAGACAGAGGAGTTAAGAAGGTTATAGCCTTGTCCACAGATAAAGCTGTTAATCCGATAAACCTATACGGTGCTACAAAACTGGCTATGGAGAAGCTTCTTGTTGCAGCAAATTCTTATGCAGGTGCAAAAGATACATGTTTTTCTGTTGTTAGATACGGGAATGTTGTGGGTAGCAGGGGAAGTGTAATACCATTTTTTAAGAAGCTTGTGGCTGAAGGGTGTAGGGAGCTACCTATTACTGATGAAAGGATGACAAGGTTTTGGATAACCCTTGACGAAGCTGTGGATCTCGTTTTATTTGCTTTGAGAGAAGCGGAAGGAGGTGAGGTTTTTATTCCGTATATACCGAGTATGAAAATAGTTGATCTTGCTAAAGCTATATGCCCCGATTGTAAGTTCAGATTTATAGGTATAAGACCCGGAGAAAAGCTTCACGAGACACTGATATCCGAGGATGAAGCAAGGCATACCATTAGGATAAATGCCAATGGCAAGCATTATTTTGTTGTATTGCCTGAATTTTCTTTTGAGTCAAAGCGTTTGAAAAAGTGGAAAGGATACGAAAGGTTGCCAGATGGATTTATCTATAGGAGTGATAAAAACGACTGGTGGCTTGATGTAAATAATCTAAGAAAACTTGTTGATAATTTAGAGTTTCAGAAATGATACCTTACGGGAGACAGTGGATAGATGATGAAGATATAAAGGCGGTAATAGATGTTTTGAGGTCGGACTGGATAACCCAAGGCCCAAAAATAGAAGAATTTGAAAAGAAACTGGCGGAGTACTGCGGTGCCAAATATGCGGTTGCTTTTAACAGCGGTACATCAGCTCTTCTTTCTGCATATTGGGCGGTGGGTCTTAAAGAGGGGGACGAGTTCATAACAACACCTATTACATTTGTGGCTACAGCCAATGCGGGATTGTGGCTTAGGGCAAAACCCGTATTTGTTGATGTTGAAAGAGATACGGGTAATATGGATACAAATAAGATAGAGGAGCTTATAACTGAAAAAACTAAACTGATAGTACCCGTTCACTATGCGGGCCACCCGGTTGATATGGAGAAGGTAAAGGCTTTAGCTGATAAATATAATTTGAAAGTTGTAGAGGATGCATGCCATGCATTGGGTGCTAAGTATAAAAATTCAAAAATAGGCAGTTGTAAATATTCAGATGCAACAGTTTTCAGTTTTCACCCCGTGAAACATATAACTACGGGTGAAGGAGGAGCGGTCCTTACAAACAATGCGGATATATATGAAAGACTTTTAATCTTCAGAAACCATGGTATAGTAAGGAATAGAAAAGAAGGGGAATGGTACTATGAGTGTTATTATCTGGGTTTGAATTTAAGAATAACGGATATTCAATGTGCTTTGGGAATATCCCAACTCAAAAAGCTAAATAAATTTGTTAAAAGGAGAAGGGAGATTGCTGAGATATACAACCATCATTTTGGTAATATGGATCTATTTGAAACACCTGTGGAAAAACCGTATACTTATCATTCTTATCACCTTTATCCTATAAGGTTAAAAGATCATTCTCAAAGGGCTTATATATTTAATGAGCTTAGAAGGAAAGGGCTCGGTGTTCAAGTTCACTACATTCCCGTTTATTGGCATCCCGTTTACAGGAATATGGGATATCAGAAGGGTTTATGTCCGGATGCAGAGGCATTCTATAAAAGTGAGATTTCATTACCGATATATCCATATATGGGAGAAAAAGAATTAAATTATGTAATTGAAGTAGTTGAAAATCTGAGGGTGCTGTGATGAGGTTTGAAGAGTTTAAGAAGAACCCTATCATAACACCGGAATATCCGTGGGAAGGTTTAAGTACATACCTTTACGGATCTGTTATAGAGCTTGAACATAAGCTAAGAATGTACTACCAGAGTTATGTGGATGGTATAGGTTATTTTGTTTGTCTTGCGGAATCCGAAGATGGTATAAATTGGAAAAAGCCTTTGATAAAACCTTTAAATGAAACTGTCCCTAAGCTTTATCCTACAGTGGAGATAAATAACAAGATTAAAGATTTTTATCATAAAACAGAAAATCTTAACCTCATGAGCAATGTTGTTATGGATTATCACATACCGTCCGTAATATACAATCCGAAGGATGAGTATCCTTACAAAATGTTCGGCTACACTTCAAAGGGTTACTGCGTCGCTTTTTCAAAGGATGGAATAAATTTTGAAGAATATAAAGGAAATCCTGTAATTCCTTTAATGAGGTTTCCCAATAAGAAAACGGGTAAGGTTTGGTACAGTGATGTAGCTCCCGTATTTTTTGATAAAAAGAAAAGGATTTATAGGGCTATGGTAAAAACTTATAGGATAGATAAAGAGGGAAGGACAAGGAGATGTATAGGCATGTCAACGAGTAAGGATTTTATTACATGGACAAGACCGAGAACAATATGGATACCTTCCGAAGAAGAAGATAGGCTCGCTCGCGAAAAGGGTTTTAAATGGGCGGATTTTTATGGACTTTGCCCCTTTAACTACAAGGATCACTACTTAGGTTTTCTTTGGTTGTTCTTTATAGATCACGAAATACCGGAAGGAACCCACTGGGGAAAAATAGAAGTTTACTTAGCCTACAGTAAAGATTGTATTCACTGGGAGAGGGTGTCGGATGAACCTTTAATAGGCAGTTATGGTTGGAAATCAGGAATGGTATTTACTTCTAATGCTCCGTTAAGTACTGGTGATGAAATAAAAATATATTTTAGCGGTACTAACTTTTACCATGGCTCTTTAGAGACAGATGATTCTAAGAATGAAATAAAGGATGGTATTAAAGCGTCAATAGGTTTTGGATGGATAAATTAACATAACAATGAAAGTTGTTGCCATCATACAGGCGCGAACTGGATCAACGAGACTGCCCGGTAAAGTGTTGCTTCCTCTTGCTGATAAAACAGTTCTTGAACATGTAGTAGAAAGAACAGCCAGGGCTAAACTGATTGATGAGGTTATAGTTGCTACAACAATGAAAAAGGAGGACCTTCCCATTGTGAAAATGGTGGCTAATATGGGCTTCAGAGTGTTTACGGGATCTGAAAAGGATGTCCTTGATAGATACTACCAATGTGCAAGGCTTGCTAAGGCGGATCATATTGTAAGAATTACTTCGGATTGTCCTTTTGTAGACCCATATATAATAGACGAGGTTATAAATAAACATATTAGAGATGAAGCTGATGTAACAAAGAATACCAATTGCATACATGGTTTTGAAGTAGAGGTGTTCACTTTCAATATGTTAAAGAAGGCATGGGAAGAAGCCAGGTTGCTTTCGGAAAGAGAACATGTATCACCTTACATGTTTAAAACTGCTACAATAATCAGAAAATTATCTATCCCTGAAGATATACCGGGCGTGCGCTTAGTTCTTGATTACAAGGAGGATTATATTGTAATAAAGGAAGTGTTTGAAGCACTTTATGGTAAAAACAAAAAGTTTAGTTACAAGGATGTATTGAAGTTTATTAATACAAATAAAGACATTTTAAAGGTAAACGCTA
Organism: Aquificales bacterium; assembly: GCA_015487615.1. Taxonomy (GTDB): domain Bacteria; phylum Aquificota; class Aquificia; order Aquificales; family Aquificaceae; genus WFWF01. The sequence goes on from WFPJ01000008.1 coordinate 10,798, forward strand.
ATATAGAGAGGAATGAAGGACTAAAAATATCACTGCAGTGTGATAAGCTTTTGTCAGTTCAGGAGATTGAAAGGCTGGTATGAAAATTCTTATATTAACAGAGGGTGGGAAAAATATTGGGTTTGGACATGTTAGCAGAATGCTTGCTGTGTATCAGGCTTTTGAGGAAATAAGGGTAAAACCATATATTTTGGTAAAGGGAGATAACTCTGTTGAATATGTGCTGAGAGAAGCTAATTGGGAAATTTTTGACTGGATCAAATATCCCGATGGTATAAAGAATAAATTCAACAACATTGATTTGCTTTTTATAGACAGCTATATTGCGTCTGCAGAGATTTATGAATACCTTTCGGAAATAGCGAAGTTTCCTGTTTACTACGATGACTTTGGGAGAATAGAGTATCCATGTGGTATTGTAGTAAACGGTAATATACATGCGGAAAAAATCAATTATCCAAAGAAGGAATGCGTTAAATACTTATTAGGGACGGAATATCTTCCCATTAGACGAGAATTTTGGGAGATAGAGGAAAAGAGAATATCAGGAGAAATGAGGAAGGTTCTTATTACGTTTGGTGGAGAAGATTTTAGGTGTATGACTTCTAAAGTTCTTAAAGTTTTGGTTTCAGAATTTCCTGACTTACACAAAAAGGTTGTTATAGGCAAAGGTTTTAGAAAAGAAATTATTAATGAGTGTAAGGAAATAGCTGATAAAAAAACGGAGTTTATTTATTTCCCAAATGCTGAAGGTATGAAGAGGTTAATGTTGGAATCCGATATAGCTATATCAGGGGGTGGACAAACACTGTATGAGATGGCAAGGGTAGGCTTACCCCCAATAGCTATAGTTGTTGCGGATAATCAAATTATGCAAGTGAAAAGCTTCTTTGAAAAAGGATTTGTTCAAAATTTCTTTTATTGGGACAGGTTAACAGAAAAGGATATAATAACTTCTGTAACTTACCTTAGCAGTTTATATCTACGTAGAGAAAAATCCCGCATCGGCAGGAATCTTATTAAAGGTTGCGGTGTCCGTAAAATGGTGAAGGAGTTGACGAAGTGCATCGTAAGAGGATAGTCATAGCTACTGTCAAAAGATGGAACATAGAAAATGCTTTTAAACTTAAGAATATGCTTTCTGGTGATTGTGAAATATATATATTCAAGTCAAAAGAAGAATTGGAATTTAAAAACTTACATAGAATAAAACCTACATATATATTTTTCCCACACTGGTCCTGGCAAATTCCGGAATCTATATTTGCAAAGTATAAGTGTGTGGGTTTTCACATAACAGATCTTCCATTCGGTAGAGGTGGAAGTCCTCTCCAAAACTTAATTGAAAGGAAAATATATAAGACTAAGATAACAGCTTTCAGGATAGGTAAAGAAATAGATGCAGGTGATATATATCTCAAAAGGGATTTATTTATAGGTTTAGGAAGTGCAGAAGAAATATACATGTTTGCGTCTGAAATAATATTCTTTGATATGATACCTTATATTATTAGGAACAACCCAAATCCTCAAAAGCAAAAGGGCGAGGTAATTTATTTTAAAAGGAGATCTCCTCTTCAAAGTGATTTATTAAAAAGTGGAATTTCAAATTTGCAGGAAGCTTATGATTTTATAAGAATGCTTGATGCGGATGGGTATCCTAAGGCTTTTATAAAATTAGGTAAATTAAAGATAGAGTTTTCAGAAGTTCATAAAAAATATGATAGGGTAGTTGGTAGGTTTGAAATCATAGAGGAGGATGAAAATTAAAGGGAGGATTTTAATAGTATCTGCTCACCCGGATGATGAAGTGTTGGGGTGCGGAGGTACTGTCGCCAAGTTGATCAGGGAAGGCTGTGAGGCTTTTACACTTATACTTGGTGAGGGGATAACATCACGCTACACAAATAGGGATAAGGAAAATGTTAATATGGAACTTATGGAATTAAGAAGGCAGGCGTTGAAAGCTAACGAGATATTGGGAATTAAGGAGGTTTTTTTCTTCAATTTCCCTGACAATGGATTTGATTCTGTTGGTTTGTTGAACATAATTAGGGTTATTGAGAAAATTAAGAGGGAGGTAAAACCAAAATTAGTATTTACCCATTCAAGACACGACCTTAATGTAGATCATAAGCTAACCTATGAGGCTGTGTTGGCAGCTTTTAGACCTTTACCTGAAGAAACGGTTAGATGTATTTACTCTTTTGAAATTCTTTCCTCCACTGAGTGGAGATACCCTTATGCTTTTTCTCCTAACATGTACATTAATATAGAGGATACCATTGAGCTTAAATTGAAAGCAATGGAAGCATATATGTCTGAATTAAGAGAGTTTCCTCACCCGAGGTCTATTGAAGGAATTAAAGTGAAAGCCATGCAAAGGGGTATGGAAGTAGGATTAAGATATGCTGAGGCATTTGAGGTAATTAGGGATATCAGGTAGTTGGTCTTTGAACTTTTTATTGCTAATAACACCGTGAGTGATAATATAAGTGGTGGACTGGGGTTTTTAGGGGTTGAATAATGCTAAATATTGAAGGCATGCGTATTCTCCACTCTGATCTTTTATTGGATGGATACGAACTTTTGAACTTTATAAACTTAAAGGAGAAGGAATTGGAAACTATAAGAAATTGGAGGAATCACCCTAATGTAAGAAAGTGGATGTATTCACAACATGAAATATCCAAGGAGGAGCATAGAAAATTTGTAGAATCTTTGAAAAAATCAACCCAGAGCGTATATTGGATGATTAGAATGGCTGATAAGCATGTAGGTGTTTTGTACTTAAATAGGGTTAATTTTGAACAAAGACATGCATATTTTGGTATATATGCAAATCCGTTTAACAAAATTCCAGGGGCAGGCAGTGTACTTTGTAAACTTGCTATAAAATTAGTGTTTGAAATACTTTCCTTTCATACTTTAAAGTTGGAGGTTATGGAGGATAATGAGAAAGCTATAAACCTGTATAAAAAATTGGGTTTTCGCGAAGAAGGTAGGCTGAGAGAATTCGTGAGGAGAGGTGGAAAGTGGATAGATGTGATAGTTATGGGTATGGTAAACCCTTTTGAATGTAATCAAGATTTTTAAGAAAATTTCTGTGTGTAATCTTTTTATTTTCATGGGGATGATACAGGCATACCCGGATGGGATTGATTTTCCAAAATAACATTAATCTTCAATGGCAAATAATATAGGCTATCGGATTCACTGCCTGATGGGTGGTAGGGTTGTACCGTACCTGACATAAACAGATGGAAAGGGAATATCCTTCCGTGAAGAGGAAGGCTATGCACTTAAGCGAAGGGAGGATATTATATAATACCTAAATAAAAGTTATGGACTTATTTAGGTTACTTAGGAACAGAGTTTTCATAGTTGCTGAAGTGTCTGCCAATCACAGACAGGATATTAATTTAGCAAAGGACACCATATATGCTATAAAAGAATCAGGAGCTGATGCAGTTAAACTTCAAACCTACACTCCTGATACTATGACAATAAATAGTAATAATGATGATTTTATTATAAAGCAGGGAACACTTTGGGATGGAAAAACTTTTTATGAATTGTATAAAGAAGCCTACACCCCTTGGGAATGGCACTATGAATTAAAGGAGCTTGCGGAAAAGTTAGGTCTTATTTTCTTTTCAACGCCTTTTGATAAAAGTGCGGTTGATTTCTTAGAGAAACTTGATGTTCCTGCCTATAAGGTAGCTTCTCCGGAGATTTTAGACATTCCACTAATTGAATACATAGCTTCCAAAGGGAAGCCGGTCATAATATCTACAGGTATAGCAACGTTGGGTGATATAGAGGAAGCTGTAAATGCATGTAAGAGGATGGGAAATGACCAAATAATCCTTCTGAAGTGTGTATCCGCATATCCTACGCCTCTGGAAGAGGTGAATTTAAAAACCATTCCGAACATGGCTGAAACTTTCGGTTGCATTGTGGGGATCTCCGATCATACGCTCGGTATTTCTGTACCCATTGCTGCGGTTGCCCTCGGTGCAAGGCTTATAGAAAAACACTTTATTCTTTCAAAGGATATAGATTCCCCTGATAAGGAGTTTTCGCTTACTCCTGGGGAGTTCAAGGAAATGGTAAAGGCGGTTAGAGAAGTTGAAAAGGCTTTGGGAAAGGTTTCTTATGAGCTTACGGATGGTATGAAGAAGAGTAGGGAGTTTGCCAGAAGTCTTTATGTTGTTAGAGATATGAAGAAAGGTGAGGTTTTTACAGAACAAAATGTAAGATCAATACGCCCTGGCTACGGCTTACATCCTAAATATTTGAAAGATGTATTGGGTAGAAAAGCCAAAAAGGATATAAAAAAGGGTACACCTCTTTCCTGGGAACTCATAGATTAATTTAGTGATGAGTTTCAAAACTATACTTAACACCCTTCTCTCGGAAATAAGGGAAAAAGCAATAAAACATTACCGTGACAGGCTTGTGTCCTTAGTTGTATTTGGTTCTGTTGCTAAGGGAAAGGCTACACCAACTTCAGATGTTGACCTTTTAATAGTATTGGAAGACAAACCAGAAAGCTCTTTTAAAACC
>WFPJ01000009.1 GCA_015487615.1 Aquificales bacterium
AAGGCTGTAAAAAGCTTATCCCAGAAACTCCATTCCTCTACTTTTACTGGGTTTATATATTCTGTGATCAATATGAAAAATGTACCTGTTAACCACAGGGATATGTTTGTGTAAAGAACAAGCTTAGTATGTACGGAAAGGGTATTTATCTTTCTCTTTAAATAAAACCATATATCATTTATGACGAAAAATCCCAGACCTCCAAGTATAACGAGCAGGAAGGTTATAAGGTTTATATAAATATCTCCATGAAATTCTTTAAAACCTTCAGGAAAAATAGAAAACCCTGCATTATTGAAAGAGGAAACGCTGTGGAATATGGCGTATATTATAGCTTCACTTAAAGGGTACATCTTCACGAAAGGGATAAGAAAGAGGAAGAAGCCCACAATCTCTACGGAGAATACAAATATAACCGTTCTCTTCAGGAATCTTATGAGACCATACAGCCCCGGGTAGTTTAAGGCTTCGGATAATATCATCCTTTCTTTCAGCCCTATTTTTTTACCCATGGAAATCATGAAGAAGGTGGCAAGGGTCATGTAGCCCAGGCCACCTATCTGTATGAGTATCAATATTATCAATTGTCCTGTTAGAGAAAAGGATTCCCTTATGTTTACCACATTAAGTCCCGTTACCGTAACCGCGGATGTTGCTGTGAAAAGTATATCTATAAAACTTAGATCGGTTGTTCTTGAAAATGGAAGATAAAGGAGTAATGTGCCTATCCCTATAAGGGAAAGGTAGGAGAGAAAGACTATTCTTTGGGGGCTAAAAAGTTCCATTAAGGTTATTTTCTACTCTTAGTAAAGCCTGTGATATATTTTTTGCTTCCTTTAGATCTTTAAGTAGAAATTCTATATTACTTTTAATATCTCCTACCATCTTACTCTGTTCTTCCGCATTTACGGTTATTGTATTTAAAGCACCGCTTATATTTTTTACCGATTTATTAAGATTATCAAAGTAACCGCGCATTTCCTTTACATCTTCCACAAGGGAGTCAAAGGCTTCCTTTATAACCTCCATTTCATCCACCATTGACTCTACCGATTTCATGAGATAGTCCATCACCTCACCTATGCTTTTTGCAAGTTCATCCGTCTTTTGGGATAAACTCCTTATCTCTTCCGCAACGACCGCAAATCCTCTCCCTGCTTCACCTACCCTTGCCGCTTCTATTGATGCATTAAGTGAAAGTATTCCGGTCTGTTCCGCTATACCCGTTATCTGTACAACAACATCAAGCACCCTTTTTGCCGCTTCTTTCAAGTCTATCATCCTTTTTATTGCCTTATTAACAGATTCATACCTTTCATTTATTGCCTCAACCTTCTTTGCTATCCTTTCATCTTCTTCTTTGGCTTCTTCAGCTGTTTTGTTAACAGTTTCATTTATTGCAGTTATGTTGTTTACTATATCCTTTAGGGATTCTGCGAAGGTGTCCATGGCTTTGTTTGTTTTGTAGGTAATTTCTTCCATATCTTCAACATTTTTTACCCATAGTCTTACTGCATTTTTAAGTAACTGTCTTATTACAACAGAATGATGTATATGGGGGGTTATATTCTTGGTTACGGAGAAGAAAAAGTCTCTTTCATGACCTTTCTGGATTTTTTCATCCGGCTTTTTATAAGAAAATATACCCATTGCAACCTCTCCTAACCATAGATTTCTTCAAGCACATCAATACCACATTTCAGATTCGCCATCCAGTTCAGAAATCTATGAACATCCTGACCTTTAAATATAGCACCGTGCTGGGGAGCTATCATTGATATTTCATATTTACTGACCTTTTCAACCCATTTCCTGCATACTTGTGATCCCTTCATATATCTTCTGTGGAATCCTTCCATTAATTTTAAATGATCGTCAAAATTGTTTACAATTAAATATCTATTCCCCTTAGGGAACACCGCAGCACCTATGTCTCCCGAGAACAGTATCTTTGATCTGCTGTCATAGGCGGAGAAGTTACCCACCGAGTGGAGATAATGGGCGGGAATAATATCTATAAAATCACCCGTGGGCAGATCTATCCTGTCGCCCCTATCTTCAATGGGATGAACCCTTGAGGTATCTATAACACCGAAGTGGGGAAGGAACCTTGTCCACAGCTTTGATATATATATGGTAGCGGGAGTAACCGACATCCACAAGGCAACTCCTGAGGAAACATCCGGATCCTGATGGGAGAAGAATATATATTTGACCTGGTCAAGGTCAATGTACCTTGCAACATTGGCTACCACCCTTGAGAATGCATATACACCCCCCGGATCCAGCAATATACCTATCCCGTCGTTAATAATAAGGTATTGGTTAACTTGCACCATACCTTCATCTTCTTCCTCCTCCCATCCAAGCCATATAAACTTATGCTCACCGTCATCATAAAGTACCTTACCCTTTATAAGCTCGTCCTTACTCATGGGAACACCTCCGGATAAATAAAGTTATCATTGACATATAACTGATAAGCATTTATGTAAAAAACTATCATCTTTTGAATTAACTCAGTAATATTTTATCGGTTTTCACTATAAGTTTTGCAATCCATGGAAATATTATGGAAGATAAAGTTGCACATAAAAGAAGGGAAGCCCTGAGATCATCACCTATTAAGCCGGTTGAGAAGGCTATTTCGCTTCCTACTATAAGCAGTGTGAAGGGAAAGGAAAGAGATAAAGTAACAAGTACACTTTTACTTATATCCATTTTTAATATTTTTAAATAGGGAAGTGCTACAAATCTGACAAGTATAAGCATTACTGTAAATAGAATACCGTATCCTATGGTATCTTTTTTAAGAAATATTTCAATATCCGTATCCATGCCGAAGGTTATGAAAAATATGGGTATGAGGAATCCGTATCCGAAGGCACTTAGTTTTTCAACAAGATTTTCCTTCTTTCTTAGAAAGTATGACATAAGTATACCGCCTATGAAGGCTCCTAGTATGGATTCTGTACCTACATAGCTTGTTATCAGAGCGAGGCTGAACATAAGTACAAGACTTATCCTTATTCCCATAGCTGTGGGATCTTTTTCATACATGAGCTTCTGAAAAGCATCGGGAAACCACCACACAAGAAGTTTGAGAAGATTAAAGAATATAAAGAGGGATATGAAAAGGAACAAAATTTTTGTAAAGCTCATAATTCCTTCCATGTTAAACCCGTAAACACCATATATATCAATGAAGGTCAATATAAGCAGGCTCCATATCTCACCTATACCCCCTATTATTATTATGTTCTTGCCAACATCTGTGTTTGTAAGATTGAGTTCCTTTATGAGAGAAAAGGCTAAACCTATTGCTATAACTGACAGGAGTGTACCTATTATTGCGGGCTTTCCTATGTAATAAAGCAGGCTTGTAGATATCAAAGTTATGAGGGGTGGATATATAAAATAAAATAGGAGTTGTCGTGAAGGAAGTTTTTCAATAAGGTTGAAATCCGCTTCTAAACCTGCCAAAAACATAAGGAGCAAAAATCCGAATTCGGAAAGAAAGCTCACTATATAGAATTCTGATCCTTTGTAGCCAAGCAAACTTCCTATTAACAAACCGTAACCTATCTCCGCTATTGCAACGGGTACATGGAATAATCTTGCCAGTATGGGTGACAGTAAAGCACCCGCTATTATAAGGAGTATTACAAGGGTTTCATCCATTGGTTTACCTCATGAAGGTATGAGAAGGGTTGAAATATTTGATTTTTCAGCCAAAAGGTGAGGTGTGTAAGGTTCAAAGAAGGTTGAGGTCTTTCCTGTTCTGAAACCGAGAACGAGCAGATTATATTCTTTTAACTCCTTAAGAGTTTCCCTTACGGGGTTGCCTTCCTTTATTTTAAGTTCAATGTCTAGATTGTAAGTTTTTGTATATCTGCTTACCATACTTCTGAGGCTTTTTATATATTCTTTTTCCTCTTCCGTCCTCATGTTTTCAACTGTTGCCACATATATAATTGAACCCTTTGCATTTGCTTGCCTTATTATGTCTATTCCGCTTGACATTAACATATCCCTGCCGTCAGTGTTCAGGGATATAAGTATGTTTTCATAGGGGTGGGTCCTTTTTGATAAAAGAACGGGTACGGTAGCCCTTTTGAAAATGGTATCAACAACGGATGGGGACCAGAAACCCCTCTTTATATAGTCAAAAACAAGGATTCCCGTATCTTCAGGTTGATTTCCTATTTCGCATTCCTTTGACGCTTTTTTAACAACAGAATGAATCATCATTACCGATTTCATGTAATCTATTTCATCGTAGTGAGAAAAATTAGTTTCAGAACAATAAATTAGTTTACTGCCCCATCTGAGGGGAAAGTCCGGGAGGCCTTTAAGTATTATCTCAACAAATATTTTGACATAGGACGGTTCTCCTACTATTAGTAGTCTGTCCCCTTGTTCAATTACTGTATCGCCCTTGGGTAAGATGACCTCTTCCCCTCTGTATATAAGGACAATTCTTACATTTCTCATACCGAGATGTTTTAAAGGTTTGTTCAGGGCGGGTGATGTTTCCGTGACGGTAACTTCAACTACTTCACCTTCCTCAAGACCTACGCCGTAGGCGAATTTTACGAGGTTGCTTCCCTTTATTTGATTTAAAAGTGATAGATATATGAGCTTTGGAACATCTATTACATTTATTTGAAACTTTTCAAATTCAGAAGGTATCTCGCCCCCTCTCCATACGCATATTATGGGTCCTGTGAAGTTAACGATATTCCTTAGCAGATTTGCTATTTCTACGGTAAGTGTATAATCAACAAAGAGTATAACGGAGTTAACATTTTCAATATCTATCTCATGTTTCCAAAAATATATGCTTGTACCATCTCCCTGAGCAAAGGAGATTTTCTTGGTTCCTTCCGTTGCTTCCTTAAGTTCTTTTAGTTTGTCTTCATCCCTTTCTATTACAAGAACATTACCTATTTCTGAAAGCTCCTTTACTACCCTGAGACCTGATTTGCTTAAGCCTATAACTATATGTACCTTTTCCATTATTCAATATAGAAGATCCATCTTCCGCAGTTAGGACACTTCCCTTCCTTACCTTTTATAATTTCAGAATATACCTTGCCCGGAATCTTCATTGTACATACAGAACATGCTCCGTTTTCCACCACAGCCACCACCTTTCCTCCGAGGGATTCCCTATACTTATCGTAAAATTCAAGGATTTCTTCAGGCAGTTTTTTTCTTAATTCTTCCATTTCCTTTTTCTTTTTTTCTATCTTTTCCCGTGTATATTTCTTTTCATATTCAATATCTTCCAGTTCCTCTTGAATCTCTTCAAGTTTTTTCATTATTTCTTTTTCTTTCTTTATGTTTTCCTCCTTAAGAATTTTTAGTTTCTCTTTCAGTTCATCCGTTTCATAAGCAAGTTTCAATATAGTATCCTCCTTCTTTGCCTTTTCCCTGAGGAAAGCTTTGTATTCTTTGTCTGATTTTATATATTCTTTTTTGCGCTCAAGCTCTTCAAGGGCTTTCTCTTCTTCCTTTATTATTTCTTCCTTTTCCTTTATTTCTTTTTCAAGATTTGCCTTTTTCTTCTTTAAGTTTTCTAACTCTTCTTCAAGTTTTTCCTTATCTTCTTCAAAATTTTTTTTTCTGTATCCAGTCTTTCAAGTCTCTTAATAAGGTATTCAAGTTCCTCTTGAGCTGACTGAAGATCTAGAAGGATTTTAATTTCTCTTGTATCCATCCCTTATTTTCCTTGGTGGGCCCGGGAGGACTCGAACCCCCAACCGGGCGGTTATGAGCCGCCCGCTCTGCCATTGAGCTACGGGCCCTTTAACGGGTGCAAAATTTAATTATAAGTAGTTTTGTTTTACTTTTCAATTATTGTTTCCTCTACCTTCATCCCGAAGTGTCTTCCTGCCTCCTCCACATATCCGAGTACTTCATCACCTTCCTTTAGCTCTACAACCGACACAGGGGATCCATCTGGTTTTGTAAGCCTTATAGTTTCCGCATTCTGTAATATACAGCTCACCCTTTTTTTATCATACACCCCTTCTATCAGTAGCATGGGCCTCCTTTCAACCTTTGACCTTCCCACATATGCGATTCTTCCTTCTCCTTTATAGTTGTATATCATAACCTCATCACCCGCATTAAGTTCGCACAAATACTTTGTTTTGCCTCCAGGCACCCTTATGTACATGTGCACCGCACCCGCATTTACCCTGAAGGGTCTTGAGGCTACATAGGGGTTTTCTTCTGTTTCCGCATGAACTAAAAACATACCTCCCGATGAGTTACCTACGAGCATTCCCTCACCCCTTGTCATCAGCGAGGTGGTATCAACGCAAACC
>WFPJ01000010.1 GCA_015487615.1 Aquificales bacterium
AGCCCGCTGGAAAAATACCCTAATGCTTATGAGGAAACTGTAATATTATTTTTATAGTTTCTTCACCTTGCTTTTCATATCTCAAAGTCTTTTGTACGCATCATCAATTCTTCCTTTAACCGACTTCATCAAGTTAGTGTATATCCTTAGCTTATTAAACAAATCTTCAGCAATCTCCTCGTGGTAGGTGTGAACCGTTAAGTTTCTGTCATCTACCATCTCAAGAAGTTTTTCAAGTTCAGGCTCTTCTACGTATTTGTTTCTGAAAAGTTCCCTCATGCAAGATTTCGGAGAGTTACATTCTATACCCTCTAATTGCCTTAATGCTGTCTTGACCAGTTTCCAGAAGATTTCAAAGGTAAACTCAAATCTCTGTATGGCTGAGTCCCTTAGGAAAGGATAAAGCTTGTTGTTTTTGTTATCTGTTGCTATACTTAAAGCCTCTTCAAGTCTGCTTACAGCTTTATTGAGATCCTTTAATTGTTTTTCAAGTTTATCCAAAGCTTAGCCTCCTTCATAACTGCTTCTCTAAAATCTTTACTCGTCCTGTTCAGGTCAACTATGTCAACCACAAAGGTAAGGTTGGATTCTTCTAGAAACTCTCTCAAAATGGAAAGCTCATAGCTTATATCTTCTTCGGATAGAAAACCTATGTCAAGATCACTTCTCGGGGTATGTTCGCCTCTTGCCCTTGAACCAAAAATAAAAACCTTGACATTCTTCCCCTTAAATATTTCTTTTATAATCTTTTCCACATCTTTTATAGATCTTACATTTTCAGGTTTTATATTCATGTTAAAACCGTAATTTCCTTTATCACACATCGCGAAATATCTTCCGAAACTCTCCATCTTCCATTTGGAGTGTTTCTATCCTTCCTTCTTGCACTATCTTGCCTCCCTTCATAACTATTATTCTGTCGCAGTCCTGTATGTTTGAAAATCTGTGTGCTACTATGAGCAAGGTCTTATCCTTGAAGGTTTCAAATATGTTTTTAAGAAGTTTTCTCTCTGTTTCAGAGTCAAGGGCTGATGTTACCTCATCAAGTATTACTATATCCGGATCCCTTAAGAACAATCTTGCAACTGCCAGCCTTTGTCTTTCACCGCCGGATAATGTTAACCCTTTTTCTCCTATAATAGTATCAATTCCGTCCTTAAGACGGAAAACAAATTCGCATAGGGCTAAATTAAGAGCATTAAAAAGTTCCTTTTCTGTTGCATCAGGTTTTATTATTAATAGGTTATTTCTTATAGTGTCATTAAAAAGAAATATATCTTGTGAGGCGAAGGCTATTTTTCCCCTTAAAGAGTTTAAACTGAATTCACATAGATCCGCACCGTCTACTTCAATTCTTCCCTCGTAACTTATTAACCTGGGAAGTAACTTTACAAGGGTACTTTTACCCGAACCCGTATGTCCTACTATACCTATTTTTTCCCCTTTTTTTATTTCTAAATTGATTTCTCTTAAGAGGGTCTTCCCATCAATCCTAACATAAACATTCTTGAATACTATCTTTTCTTTTATCCCTTTGAATATCCTGCTACCTCCCCTTTCTTCTTCAAGATTAAGGAGAAAATCTATTCTTGTTATTAAAGGCAGTGAAGCCTTTATATTCATTATTGCTTTTTGTGAATTAGTTATGGGAACTTGTATCATAAAGAGAGCTGTAAGATAGGATAAAAAGTCACCTGCTGTTATATGTCCTTCTATTATTCTGTAACCTCCGTAAAGGAATACCCCCGCAACTATAACATATCCGAATACATAATTCAGTGCAGTGTTTCCCAACATATAAGCTATCATCTTCAAGGAGAATTTCTTTACCTGTTTGTTAAACCTTTTAAAGGTGTCTAAGAGTCTTTCTTGAAAGGAGAATACCCTTATATTCTCACTGCCGTGAATGGTTTGGGAAAAGATCTGCATAACCTCGGAAGATTTTTCTTGTGCAAGTTTAGTATGTTTACCTTTTTTACTGCCGAAATACTTAACCATGTAAATAAGAAGGGGAAGAGTTACAAAGAGTATAAGGGTAAGGGCTATATCTCTGTAGATGAGTACGGAGATAAGTGCTATAGCTATTAAAGGGTCTCTAACGAGCTTAGGGAGGTGTTCGTTTATTATTTGCTTAAGCAGACTGAGATCATTGGATATTCTGCTCATAAGATCTCCAGCGGGGTGTTTTATGAAGAAGGAGTAAGGGACATGTAATAATTTGTTGAATATTTTTTCTCTTAGATCCGCTATTATACCTTCTCCCATTGCATTGACGGAATAACTTGATATAAAGAAGCCGAGTTGCATTGTTAGGGCTAATCCGACTAGGGAAGCGGATATAAAAAAAAGGGTTTCCGTATTTTTAAGGATGAATACATCATCTACTACCTTTTTCACAAGAAGGGTTATACCAGCGGTACTGAGTGATTCTATAAGGGAACCAAAAAGTGCTACTAAGATGAGTGGTATATGTCTTTTTCCATGTTTTATTATCCACCTTATTTCTTTCATTAATCCAGGTCTTTAAGTTCTATCGCTACCGCACCTTCAGATAGCATAAGGTCAATTGCCCTCTCCGAGTCACCTGGGTTCACATCAACTCCTTTTATTCCGTCAGTTAGAAGGAAAACTTGGAATCCGAGATTCAAAGCTCCCAAAACCGTATTTTTAACGCAGTAATCTGTTGCAACACCGCCCACAAATACCCTTTTTATTCCCCTTTCTTTTAAAAGATTTTCAAGAATTGTGCCTTGGAACCCGGAATAGGCATCAAAGTCTTTGCTAGTTCCCTTTGAGATTATAAATTTGTTATCCTGAGGAATTAAAAGATCATCATGAAACTCTGCACCCTCCGTATTTTGCACACAGTGGGGTGGCCATATACCGCCGTGTCCTTTGAAGGATATATGGTCTTCCGGATGCCAATCTCGTGTGAAATAAACAGGCAAGGTTAAAGATGCGAACCTTTCTATATATTTGTTGAGAGAAGGGATTATCTTATCCCCTTCTGGAACTGGCAAGGCACCGCCGGGCATAAAATCTTTTTGCATATCAACAACTATGAGTGCATCTCTTTTGCTCAACTTTACCTTCATTTCATACCCCCTTTAACTTCATTATAAAAATTCATATTAAACTAATTCTCATGGAGTGCAGAACGGTATATCTGCTTGACGGATCTTCTTTTGTTTACAGAAGTTTCTTTGCCCTGCCCAAGCTTACTACAAAGGACGGTTTCCCCACATCCGCTATATACGGATTCCTCAGGGGTATTTTGTCAATAATAAAGTCAGAAAATCCGGAGTGTTTTCTTGTTGCCTTTGATCTTCCAGCTCCCACCAAGAGGGAGAAAGTTTATAAGGAGTATAAGATCAACAGACCGAAGATGCCTGATCCTTTAAAGGTACAAATTCCCGTAATAAAGGAGATGCTAAGGCTTATGGGTATTCCTGTTGCTGAAAAGGAAGGGTATGAGGCGGATGATATTATAGGATTTCTTGCTTTGAAATTTGCAAAGGAAGGCAGGACGGTGAAGGTATATACACCGGACAAGGATATGTTACAGCTTGTAGATGACAGGATTATAGTTATAAATCCGATGAACGGAGAGGTGTTTAATAAAAAGAAAGTACTGGAGAAATTCGGTGTTGAACCCTCTCATATACCCGATTATCTTGCCCTCGTAGGAGATAAAGTTGACAATATAGAGGGTGTTAAAGGGGTGGGTCCCAAGAAGGCAATAGAAATAATAAATAAATACGGAAGCGTAAAGGAAATACTTGAACACAGATGGGATGAGTTTAAGAGGGAATTCCCTCAGGCGGATAAGGAAAGCTTGAAGATTTATTATGAACTTGTCAGGCTTCATGTAGAGGTAGGCGAGGAGCTGGAGAATATAGATACGCGAATTAAAGAAGCGGATTGGGATAAGCTTGAGAAAAGGATAAAGGAATTGGAGATGAAAAGCCTTCTTAAGGATATTGAACTCTTAAAGAAAAGAAGAAGGCAGGCAACATTGTTTTAGCAAGTTATCAGCAACTCTTTTATAAGTTCCTCCTTTTTCATCCTTAAGGCTTTTTCTCCCAAAGTAAATAGCATGAATGTCCTAAGAATTCTATCATCAATAAGATTGCCCTTCTTGTTGTTTTCAAGTATTTTGATAAGTTGTTGTACTTCCCTTTGCACTTTTGTTTTGTCCGCTTCTCCCTTATATCTTTCAAAAAGGAGTACCTCTTCCAACCTGCCTTTTAGATTTTCACCGAATGTATCTTTCAGTAAATCAATGAGGGCTTCTGTCTTTTCACCAAGGGGTGGCGGTTTTATCTTTTCCTGCATCATTAACCTTTTTAATAAGTTCGCCCTTATATGACCTATACCCTTTATACCTCCGAGGGATGCGTAATCGGGTGATATGCCGTATTTTATTGAGTGGCATAAAGTAAGTATCTTTAAATCGTTCCAGTCTATATCACCTATGGACCTTATCTCTTTTAAAGTTCTTGCAAGGTGTAGAACATCAGTCCCGAGATATGAAAAATCTGAGGGGGGAGCCTGTATATTCTTGTATTTAAAGGTAAGACCTTCAATATAGAATACAAACTGATGAGTGTTGTCTTCCATACAAGAACCACCGCAAGTTGAAAGAAGACTGAGGACATAGAAATGATCCTCTTCAAAGGTCTCTCCTTCTTTGACGAAATCATAAAGACTATCAAACCTTTTTGTAAATAGAAGGGGTCTTATAAGGGC
>WFPJ01000011.1 GCA_015487615.1 Aquificales bacterium
GGGACAATTACAGCCCCTCTTCTTATAATGGTATGGAACATTGATCCTCCCACCGCTGTGGGAACAGCTCTGCTTTTCTCTACTATAGTAAAAGCTGTGTCATCCCTAACTTATTTTAAGGCAGGTAATATTGATAAAAGATACATAACAATAATGGCGGGGGGTGGAATACCGGGCGTTATAACAGGATCTTGGTTGATAAATGTTATGGATAAAGATTTTAGATCTCTGGTGCTTTTTATCGTTGGACTTATAGTTTTAGTCTCAGCAATTATAAATATATTTACATGCCTGTTTCCTTACAGAGAATACATGAATAAATTCAGTGACAGATCGCCTATTTTAATGTTGCCTTTAAGTGCCCTTATAGGATTGGAAGTAGGATTTACATCCGCAGGTGCAGGCGCCTTGGGAACGGCTTTTTTGCTCTTATTCACAAAGATGAACATTTCAAAGATAATAGGAACAGACCTTTCTTTTGGGCTTATAATCTCTTCAGTAGGGGCCTTATTGCATAGCGGTTACGGAAATATAGAATGGAACATACTTAAACTTATGCTAATCGGCGGTGTTGCAGGTGCACTTATAGGGTCCTTCATAGGAAACAAGTATCCCCAAAAAAAACTTAAGCTTGTAGTTTCCTTTATGCTTCTTATTATTGCATCAAATCTAATTTATAAATCAATAGAAGGAGGTATGTTATGATTGCGGAACCTCATGGGGGTAAACTTGTACTCAGAAAAATACCTGACAGCTTTAAAGAAACATTTATGGAAGAGGCAATGTCTCTTCCATCAATAACCGTTGATGTTGATACCATACTTGATATGGAAAACATAGCCAAGGGTGTATTTTCCCCGCTAGAAGGTTTTATGACTAAGGAGGAACTTGAAGAAGTAGCCCATAATATGATGCTCCCCTCTGGGGAAGTATGGACAATCCCCATCTTGCTTCAACTAAAGGAAAAACCTTCCTTTTCAAAGGGAGAACGGATAGCCATAAAAGATACTAATCTGAAGATAATAGGTGTTATGGACATTGAAGATGTCTTTAAGATAGATCTTGATAGTGTGGCCAAGGCTGTATGGGGTACAGACAGTAAAGAACATCCTGGTGTAAGTCTATTCTACTCAAAGGGAGAGTGGGCAATAGGAGGCAAAATATGGCTTGTAGAAGAGGCTGACTTTCCTTTAAGAGACTGGGAACTTGAACCTTCTGAAACAAGGAAAATCTTTTTATACAGAGGTTGGAAAAAGATAGTAGGTTTTCAAACAAGGAATGCTCCTCATAGGGCTCATGAATACCTGCAGAGGCTCGCGCTTGAAATAGGAGATGGTCTGTTCATAAACCCGATAATAGGCAGAAAGAAAAAGGATGATTTTGATTCAGCTTTGATAATAAGAGCTTATGAATTATTGATAGATAAATTCTTCCCTAAAGAAAGGGTCATTATGGGTGGACTCGCTACATCAATGAGATATGCGGGACCGAGGGAAGCTGTATTCCATGCCATAATAAGAAAGAATTTCGGGTGTACCCACTTTATAGTAGGCAGGGATCATGCGGGTGTAGGCAACTTCTATGATCCCTTTGAAGCCCACAGAATTTTTGATAAGCTTCCTAAGGATATAGGCATAGAGATAATAAGGGTAGGTAATGTCTTTTACTGCTCTGTTTGTGGAGGAATGGCATCTGATAAAACTTGCGGACACGGAGATAAATACAGAACCTATGTAAGTATGACAAAGGTAAGAAAAATGCTTATGGAAGGTACGATGCCACCCTTAGAGATGGTAAGACTTGAAATAGCAAAACTTCTTGTAGAATATACGCATAGTAAGATAAAAAGGATGGTTGAATGATACTTGTTTATACAGGTAATGGAAAGGGTAAAACAGAGGCAGCCTTCGGACTTGCCTTAAGGGCGGTGGGTGCAGGATTAAAGGTTGCCATCGTTCAATTTATAAAAAACGAAGGTTGGTTTTCAGGGGAAAGAGAAGCAATAAAGAAATTTAACATCCCTATAGAAATATATGTAATGGGTGCAGGCTTTTCATGGGAAGCCCCCAAGGGCTTTCCCTCTCACAAAAAGGCAGCGGAAGAGGCATGGGAAAAAAGTAAAGATTTGATGAACTCAGATGCAGATCTCATTATATGTGACGAAATAAATGTCGCCATGTCCCTTAATATGCTTCAAGTTGATGAGGTAGTAGAGTTTATAAAAAATAAAAGGGAAGAGAAACATATATGCTTGACTGGTAGGAATGCACCCCAGGAAATAATAAAGGTGGCTGACTATGTAACGGATTTTGTTGAAATAAAACACCCCTTTAATAAGGGTATAAAAGCTATAAAAGGTATAGACTATTGAGTTTGAAGTAAAATTTACCCCTAATGGGCGTCAAAAAAATAGTCATAAAGGTCGGTTCAAATCTTCTAAGCACCCAGGAAGGTTACATTGATCTTTCCTTTATATCAAGACTATCATACAGGATAAAGAAAATAATGGACAGTAATATTAAAGTACTTCTTGTATCCTCTGGCGCTGTATTATGCGGGGCAAACAAGCTTGGTATAAAGGAAAAACCCAAAGATCTTATAGAAAAACAAGCTTTATCCTCCGTAGGTCAGGCCTATTTGATGCACATATACGATCAAATATTTTCAAACTACGATATTAAGGTAGGTCAAATACTACTCACCCTGGATATATTCAAGGACAGCGACAAGTTTAACAATGCAAAGAAAACCATAGAAAACCTTTTTATAAAGGGAGTACTTCCCATTGTAAACGAAAACGACACGGTAGCTGTAAGCGAACTCATATTCGGAGATAACGATTTTTTGGCTGTATATACAGCCTATATGATAGAAGCGGATATGATAATTATGCTTTCAACAGCGGGTGGTTTGCTTAATGATAAAAACGAGATTATAAAGGATGTCAAAAATGTGGATGAGGTTTTTAAATATGTAAAAGGAGTAAGCAGTACATTCGGAACAGGCGGTATGAGAAGCAAACTTGAAGCCTCCCGTATAGCTTCACTTATGGGAATACCCGTCATCATAACTCACAGAGACGAAAATCTTGAGGATACTGTGAATCTGAAAACAAATGGAACAATTATACACCCATCAGAAAAACCCATAAAAAGCAGAAAGAGGATAGTAACATTCATAAGCCAGCCTAAGGGTATAGTTTATATAGACGAAGGAGCTGTAAAGGCGATTAAAGAAAGGAAAAGCCTTTTACCTGCTGGTGTAATTTATGTTGAGGGTAACTTCAATAAAGGAGACATAGTAAATATAGCGGACAGGGAAGGCAATATAGTGGGAAGGGGGAAAGTTCAGTTTTCTTCTGAGGAATTAAAAATTGTAAAGGGTAAAAAGACCAAAGAGGTTAAAAATTTAATCAAAAATGCACCTGAAGAAGTAATTCATGCTGATAATATAATTGTTTATTGATGTTCATATCTGTGAAATTTAACCCTTGAAAAAGAAGTTAACAATCCGTTAAGTATAAAATAATGGTTAGTGTAAACCATGTTTACACATTGCAAACCAATCAGCGGGAGGTGCAAAATGGATAAACTTAAGACCCTTTTTAGTTTAGTGGCTTTAGCTACCTTCTTCCTGCTATATGATTTATCCTACGGAGTGCCTTCTTTCGCAAGACAAACAGGTTTCTCCTGCAGTACATGTCACACCATTCCTCCGAGGCTAAATAAATTCGGAACCCTTTATAAGATAAGCGGTTATACATCAGGTGTTAATATTAAGCAAATTAATATAGGCGACGGAAAAACATTAAATAATTTCAATCCCATTGCAATAAGGGTTATATCCCTGTTATCAGAGAAAAAATCTTATGAAGAGGAAGCTGAAACCCTAAAGGTAGAAAATGTTCTCATATACTTCGCGGGTAAGGTAAGTGATGATGTAGGGGCATTCATAGTACCTAATCTTGAAGCATCAGGAGACCACGGCTACGAAGCAGGTGTTCATGTTGCAAGATTGGCTTTTGTAAAGGACATGGGAGCTAATGTATTCGGTATAGTGGGCGGTATAACAAGCCCCGCAGGTGTTGATCCATTTAACACCCTTGATCCCATGAGAACAGAGATGTTCCCCGTTCAAGCACCGATGCCCTACTTTATGTCCATGGACTCCAATGGTGATGGGCAGGCTGAACAAATGGATATGGGTTCGTCAATGCTCTTTCCCTCAATTTATGGTCATGACCAAAAGGGCGTCTCAGCTTATGCTCTGATAAATAGCATGATTTATGTTAATGCGGGTATATACACAGGTGGCGGTGGAACCGTTATGGAAAACATGAATGTGGAAGAGTTAACCGGAGGTGATCTTGACTTTTATGGAAGGATAGCTTTTATGCCGAATTTAAGAGTAGCTGATGTAAATGTAGGTATATTTGGTTATTCTGGAAGAGATAAGGCACACGACTCCAACGAAAATAAAAATGTCAGCTCCTACGGAATTGACATAGGAGTGCAGGCGCCGATAACCTCTTCTCTGATGGCTGAACTTCTTGCAAACTACACAACAGGAAAAATAGGAGAGGATGAAGCAAGCGGTTATCAGCTATGGGGAACCATTTACTTCAAAAGAATGGTTGCACTGACCCTTGGTTACGGTGCAAGTGACAGTCCACTCATGAATATGAACGCAATGGGTAACAATCCTGAAATGAGAATGGGCGGTAAACAAAGCGGTATAACCGCACATATCTCCTACGCTTTCAGACCAAATGTTAGATTCGGTGTTGAATACTCTTCTGTAAATACAGAGTTCAGAGGTACCGATTATGAAAATATCAACTCAACCGCCCTTATTTTAGATCTTGACTTTTAATAATCAAGCACCCCTTTCGGGGTGCTTTCTGCTAAACTCTTTTTATGCGTATAGCCACAATAGATATAGGATCCTATTCTGTAAGGTTAAGTATAGGAGAAATTAAGGATAGTAAGCTTAAGATAATTTATGAAAAAGGAGTTATAACAGGACTGGGAAAGGGAGTAACCAGTAATGGAACACTTGACAAAAAGGCTGTTGAAGAAACAATAGAAGTTTTAAAGGAATACAAGAATACAATAAATGAACATGAAGTGGATAAAGTCATAGCTGTGGCGACAGAAGCCCTCAGAAAAGCAAAAAATGCAAAGGAATTTATAAACCAAGTTAAAGAAACTACAGGAATTAATATAAAAGTAATAACACCTGAAGAGGAAGGAAAGCTATCTTATAAAGCGGTTTGTTATTCCCTAAAATTAGCAGGAAGAATCGTTGTGGTAGATCAGGGAGGAGGTTCAACGGAATTTATATATGGTAAATCTTGTAATACGGAAAAGGTCATATCATTACCTATGGGTATAGTAAACCTCACGGAAAGATTTGTAAAACATGATCCGCCGTTAAAAGAAGAGTTGGAAAATATGAAGAAGTTTATAGATGATTCATTGAAAAAACTTGAAATAGAAGTTGATAACATAGTAGGGCTCGGAGGAACAATAACAACCCTGTCCGCCCTTGAATATAACATATATCCATACAATCATTCAAAGATACATGGCAGTATATTAAATAGGGAATCAATAAAAAAATGGTTTAATAAGCTCATAAATATGAAAATTTCAGAAAGAAAGAAGATACCCCAAATAGAGGACAGAAGGGCGGAAGCTATAGTTTCTGGAATTTTAATGTTTGATAGAATACTTGATCATTTTAAAAAGGATGAAATCATAGTAAGCGACTGGGGTCTTAAACACGGACTGATGGTTAGTGTTATTTAACAGCTTTTTGCTTGGATAGTAT
Source organism: Aquificales bacterium (assembly GCA_015487615.1). Classification (GTDB taxonomy): domain Bacteria; phylum Aquificota; class Aquificia; order Aquificales; family Aquificaceae; genus WFWF01. The sequence goes on from WFPJ01000011.1 coordinate 5,833, forward strand.
ATTTTCAACAGCATATTTTAAAGTAACATTCCTTTTCTTGTACTCCTCTATAATGGACTTAACCTTTTCCTTTGACGAGGTATAAACAATATTCCTGTAGGTTGTTTCACATGGAAGCGCAATCTGGAATACCACAACAGGTTTTCTGTAAGAATCAAGCATATTAAAGGTCAGATCCGCAGGAATAACAACAGCGTCCGAGAATTCAAATACTTCCATTATTTGGTCCTCTACAAGGAAAATTCTCTTACCTAACAAATCCTTGAATTTGGAGAGGGTATAGTCCCTTGCGGTATCAAAATCTATAAATCCCCTTCTGTTTATATGCTTTGAAGCATTTATCAATATCTTAACATCTTTTAGTTCTAATAGGGCATCAACTATCTCTATAATATCCCTTCTGTGACTGAACAGATGGGTTGTGCCTACAATAAAATCCTCATCATTAAAACCCATCTGCTTTCTCCA
>WFPJ01000012.1 GCA_015487615.1 Aquificales bacterium
GTTTCTGTCTCCGTAGGTTCTATCATAAGGGCTTCCCTTACGATAAGGGGAAAATATACGGTGGGGGCATAAAAGCCGTAGTCAAGCAACCTTTTGGCAATATCAATAGCCCTTACATCGTACTTAAGTAAATTAACTGCGGACAAGACAAATTCATGAAGGCACGGAGAATCCGGATAGGGATCCTTAAAGAAACCTTTGAGCATGTGTTTAAGCAGTCTTGCGTTCAATACGCTGTACTTTGCTACCTTTTCCAAATCTTTTCCGTAGTAGAGGATATAGGCGAGGGCTTTAATAAACACACCATAATGACCATAAAAGGATATTACCTTCCCTATGGACTTGGGTCTGTCCCAATCAAGGTAGTACTTCTCACCATCAAATTCAACGGAAGGAACGGGAAGGTAAGGGGCAAGTCTTTCTGAAACACCTACTGGACCGCTTCCAGGTCCTCCACCACCGTGAGGAGTTGAAAAGGTTTTATGCAAATTAAAATGCATAACATCAACACCCCATTTTCCCGGTTGAAATAAACCTATAAGGGCGTTAAAGTTCGCACCGTCCATGTAAAGCAGGGCGTCCCTTTTATGAAGCTCTTCAGCTATCTCAACTATATTTTCCTCAAATATACCCAATGTGTTTGGATTTGTTATCATTAAACAAGCGGTATCATCATCAAGCTTTTTGTAAAAGTCGTCCATATCAATTTGACCTTTCTTATTACTCTTTATGGGAACGACCTTAAATCCTCCCATACTTGCGGTAGCGGGATTTGTCCCGTGGGCTGAATCGGGTATAAGTACCTTTTTCTTATTAACATTACCCCTGTCCCTGTGATAGGCGGATATGAGAAGAATACCCGTTAATTCACCGTGGGCACCAGCGGCGGGATGAAGGCATACTTCATAAAAACCGCCCAGCTCCTTTAAAAGCTCCTTTAACATAAACATTAATTTGAGTGAACCCTGTATAAATTCCTCTGGGGCCATAGGATGGACTTCAGTAAGACTTTTGAGGTTTGCAACCTCTTCATTAATACGAGGATTGTACTTCATAGTACATGATCCGAGGGGAAAGAAGTTTGTATCAACGGAGTAGTTTTTGTGAGAAAGATTTGTGTAATGCCTTACAACCTCATTTTCTGGAACCGCATCTATGTTTAATTCTTTTCTTACATAATCTTTTCCTAAAATGTTTTCAATATCAACCCTTTCAACATCAAGGTTGGGAAGCTTGTAACCTTTGAAGTTTTCCTTACTCAGTTCAAATATTAACCTCATCCCTTATCTTTCTCATGGCGGGAAACAGAATAACTTCCCTTATAGAAGGAGTATCAGTAAGTATCATAACAAGTCTGTCTATGCCTATACCCTCACCTGCGGTGGGAGGCATGCCGAATTCTAAAGCCTTTATAAAATCCTCATCCATTTCCATGGCTTCTTCATCACCCCTTTCTTTCTCCCTTAACTGCTGTAAAAACCTCTCCTTTTGCTCTATAGGATCATTAAGCTCCGTATAGGCATTTACAACTTCCTTACCCCCTATGAATAATTCAAACCTTTCTACTAAATCTTCATCTTCCCTGTGTGTTTTGGCAAGGGGGGAAAGAATTTTGGGAAAGTCGGTTATAAAAGTGGGTTGAATAAGCTCACCTTCTACAAAATGTTCAAATATCTTATCAATAATCTTTGCATGGGTCATTTCATCAACCTTTTGAAGACCCACATCCTTCGCCCATTTTCTCAATTCATTTTCCCTTTTTAAAAAGAACTCCTTATCCTTACCCGTTTTCTCCTCAAGTATTTCAAAGTAGGAAACCTTTCTATAGGGAGGTGTCAGATCAATTTCATTACCTTGGTATGTTATTTTAAGATTTCCGCAGATTTCCTTTGCAAGAAAAGACAAAAGCTCCTCCGTAAATTCCATAAGATCTTTATAATCCCAATAGGCAACATAGAATTCAAGCATTGTAAATTCGGGATTATGTGTAGTATCAACACCTTCATTTCTGAAATTTTTACCTATCTCATAAACCTTCGGAAAACCGCCCACTATTAGTCTTTTCAAATAAAGTTCAGGAGCTATCCTTAGATAAAGTTCGGACTCCAAGTAGTTGTGATAGGTTACAAAAGGTTTTGCAGTTGCACCAGAGGCTATGGGTTGTAGTACGGGTGTTTCCACTTCTACAAAGCCCCTTTCATCTAAGAACCTTCTTATTGCACCTATAATCTTACTCCTTGTTATAAAAATTTTCCTTACTTCTTCATTGGCGATAAGATCAAGATACCTTTGTCTGTATCTTACTTCAACATCCCTTATACCGTGCCATTTTTCAGGTAAAGGATTTAAACATTTGGAAAGAAGGGCAAAGTCAGTAACATTAACGGTCAACTCACCCGTGTTAGTTCTGAAAAGTGTACCTTCAACGCCTATTATATCACCCACATCAATAATTTCTGTGAACTCTTTATATTTTTCATCACCCACAGTATCCTTCCTCAAGTATATTTGAATCCTGCCACTTATGTCTTGAATATGACCAAACAAAGCCTTACCCATTTGCCTTAATGTAACTAATCTTCCCGCTATCCTTACACCTTCATCCTTAGGATCAAAATCATACTTCTCCTTTATTTGGGATATACTTACCGTTTCCCCATCAGAGATTACCGCATCGGATAAAGAAAGCTTTCCATCTTTTCTTATTAACCTTCCTTCTATAACATATTCCTTGTCCCTTTCAGGTTCCCACGATGAAAATACAAGTATTTCAAGTCCGCTTTCATCCGTTACCCGTGACACATAACCTTCTTCCGTTCTGGATGTTCTCTTAACCTTAGCCCTTATCCTTACCTTTTCTCCTTCTGGATCCTTCTCCCATTTCCTTCTTATGCTTCCTATATCAGGAACCCTTCCGAACCTGTAAGGGTAAGGATTTACACCTTTAGATCTTAGCTCTTCAATCTTCCTTAGCCTTGTTTCCTCCATGAGAGATACTATATTAACACATCAACCTTTCACAATCTTATAAAATCTCTTCTTGCCGACCTGAACTTTCATGCATTCACCTATTTTAATTACCGCCTTAGGATCTTCTATCTTCTTACCATTTATTTTAAGACCGCCACCCTGAATTATCCTTCTTGCTTCATTTTTTGAAGAAACAGCCCCTATCTTTAAAAGGAGATTAATAACAGGTATTTCCTCTTCTGAGATTTTTACCTCTGGAGCATCCGCCGGAAACTGTCTTTCAGAAAAGGTCCTTTCAAAAAACTCCCTTGCCTTGTCTGCCTCTTTTGGAGAGTGAAACCTTGATACCAAGTAATGGGCAAGCTTCTTTTTGGCTTCCATGGGATGCATCTCTTTTTTCATACTTTCAATATCCCTTTCCGTATAATCCGTCAATAAGGCATAATACTCCCACATAAGCTCATCGGATATAGACATTATCTTCCCGAACATTGTTTTAGGTTCTTCGGTTATACCTATGTAATTACCGTAGGATTTTGACATCTTTTTGACACCGTCCGTTCCTACGAGTAGAGGAAGGGTTATACAAACCTGCGGTTCAAGTCCATATTCCCTTTGAATATCCCTTCCTACGAGAAGGTTAAACTTCTGATCAGTACCACCTAACTCAACATCCGCCTCAATTGCCACCGAATCATAGCCTTGCAGTAAAGGATACAAAAATTCATGGATATGTATGGGTATCCCTTCCTTATATCTTTTGCTGAAATCGTCCCTTTCAAGCATGCGGGCTACTGTATATTTTGCAGACAGCTCTATAACTCCCTTTGCACCCAGCTCATCCAACCATTGACTGTTAAAAACTATCTTTGTCTTTTCTGGATCAAGTATCTTAAACACCTGCTCTTTATAGGTTTCTGCATTCTTCAACACCTCTTCCCTTGAAAGGGGGGGTCTCGTTTCACTTCTGCCAGTTGGATCTCCTATCATTGCAGTAAAGTCCCCTATTATAAAGTAAACCTCGTGACCGAGCTTTTGAAACTGCCTCAATTTTTGAAGAAGTACAGTGTGACCAAGATGAAGATCTGGAGCGGTAGGGTCAAATCCTGCTTTAACTTTAAGAGGTTTACCCCTTTTTAACTTTTCTAATAATTCTCTTTCCTCTATTATCTCAACTGTTCCTTCCTTTATTAAATTAAGCTGTTCCTCCGGAGACATTAATAGGTAAGACCCAGTACTTTTACCGCCCTCTGTTCCCTGTAAGTTTTACCTATCATACTGGCAAGTTCTTCTCCGTAAGAAGCCATTCTTATCTTGCTCATGTCAACACCTTTTTTAACCAAGTAAGATGCAACACTCTGTGCCCTTTCCATTGACAATTTATAATTGTAGCGGTTGGTTCCCCTCGGATCCGCAAATCCTATAATTAGTATTTCCGTAATATTCTTATCTTTGAGTTGTTCAACAATACCGTCAAGTACCTGCTTTGCCTTTTCAGACAAAGTAAACTTGTCAAAGGCAAAATAAACAGTAGCCTCCACACCTATTGAAGGTTCTATGGATTCTCTTATCTTATTTTCAAGCTCATTGAGTTTGCCTTCAAGGGCATCAAGCCTACCAGCCATATCATTGACCTTGCTGTCAAGCTTTGCCATTTTATCTTCAAGGGCTTTCATCCTCTTTTCTACGTCTGCAGCTTTCTTTTTATTTTCAAGAATTGCATTGAAATATTCCGCGTAACATTTGTCCAATGCGTATTTTGTAAAAACTTCCTTTGGACTTCCACATTTATCCACTATATCTGTTGAAGCGTGAGAAAGACCAATAGCCATAAGTGTGATACCTGCCATGCCCATGAACACGATTCTTTTCATTTCCCTACCTCCGCTTTCTATTTTAACATAATAGGCGGTTTGTGTTAATATTTTAGAGGTTGCAAAATGAGAGCGATGAAGTATTGCTTATTATTACTGCTACTCAACTACATTATCACCTTTGCATCACTCTCCTTTTTTTATAAAAACGGGGAAGGTTTCATATCTGTAGGAACTCCCTACAGTGTGAAGATAGAAAAAGGCTACATTATATATCCGGATTTCTCCGAGAAATTGTGTGCATCCTGTTATACTGATGTTACCGATGACGCATTCCCCGTATTCATTTACAGAGGCGACAGGACCTATAAATTTAAGGGCTTTTATAAAATCTCCGTAATATCTGATAAGGGCTACAGAGTTGTCATTATTCCGCGGGATAACGGTATTGAAAAGGTATTTGTTATAAATGAGTATACGGATGTTAATGCATTACAAATACAATTACAAGGTATAAATTCCCTAAGACTACAGGAGGGGAATCTCATTATAAAAACATCCTATGGTGAAGAGGTTATATTTTCAAAACCTATAGGCTATCAATTAATCGGTAGTAAAAAGATACCAGTTGATGTCAGTTTTCGTATTATAGATAAAAACACTTATGGTTTTAAAGTTGGCGAATATGATAAAAGCAGAAAACTGTACATAGATCCGATAGTCTATTACAGAAACATAGGCGGATCTGGGGTAGAAGAGCCAGTAAAACTGATTAAATCTGAAAATGGAGACTACTACATCGTGGGGTACACCTCTTCACCGGATTTTCCCGAAGGTAATACTAACTATCGCCTTAGAATGGGTAAAAATATTTCGTGGGATATTCTCATTTTAAGATTAAGCAAAGATCTAAGGAGTATTAAAGGAGTGGCCATAATAGGCGGTTCAACGGAGGAATGGCCAAGATCCGCCGTAATAGATGATGAGGGAAATATATATGTATGCGGTTGGACTATGTCAAAGGATTTTCCAGTTAGAGGAAGGCAGTTCGGCTCTTACACACAAAGACATTCCAAGGCTTTTGTACTGAAGATAAAAGGGGATCTAAGTGAAATAGTAAGATCCTTTAGGCTCGGTGGGAGTTTTTACGAGTTTGCCTATGACATATTCATTGACAAGGAAGGATATGTATATGTAGCAGGGGAAACATCTTCACCTGATTTTCCCACAACAAAGAATGCATACGACAGAACATTTAACGGTGGAAGTATAGATATATTTATCACAAAGTTTGATAAGGATCTTGAAGAGATAATAGCAAGTACCTTCGTAGGCGGTAAGGACGGTGATGCACCACTTAGTATGTATGTGGATGACAGATATGTTTATATATCTGGCCTTACATGGTCCTATGATTTCCCTACAAAAGATAAAAGCTTTGATAAAACCTTTGGTGGTGTAATAGATGGTATAGTTATAAAGCTTGATAAGAATCTATCGGAGCTTGTCGCCTCCACTTACATAGGAGGATCCGCACCGGATAATGCAGGTTTTATAAGGGTTGATGATGAAGGAAACATATATGTAGGTGGTAAGACAAGCTCATGGGATATGCCTTACAGAAAGGATTCGTACAAACCGTTGATATCTGATATGCGACATCCGGATGCATGGCTTGCTGTTTTTGATCCGCTACTTTCAAAGCTTAAGGGTTTTACTTACATAGGAGGTTACGGAGATGATACTATAAGCAACTTTATTGTAGATAAAGATAATATATGGGTGGGAGGATCCACAACTTCATACGATTTTCCTGTAACCACTGATTTAAGGAAAGGTGTTACAGATAAAAATAATTACGATATTTTTATAATTGAGTTTACAAAAAACCTAAAGAGTATGAATCGTTCTATAGTAATAGGGGGAAGCAAACACGATCTGCTTAAATTCTTTTATAAAGAAGGAGGCAGTTTAATTCTTACAGGTATGACTTATTCAAAAGATTTGTACAGCAAAACAAATATAAAGGGACCCAATGATATATTCGTAATGAAATATGAGATAGATACCTTTCCTCTTAATATTGTCGGCACTCTTCTTATATTGATTCTTTGGAGCTTAATTTTCGGTTTCATATATAAATATGTGAGGGGCTGAAAGCCCCCTACTGAACCTGTACAGGTCCTACTGTGGTTTCAGAGAAGTTACACGGTACAGCCATTAATGCAGGTCTGGGGCTCCAACACGCAAAGTCAACAGAAGCAACAGCCACACAGTAATTACCAGGAGTCAAACCAGTTATAGTATAACTACCACCATACACGGGCATCTGATACTCAACATTGTCCAATGAACTCACTACAATGTTAGCCCTATTCCACCAGTTACAGCTTGAACAATCCGTATTACAACTTGATACAGGGGCATAAAATACCAAATAACCCATAAAGTCCTTCTCATTGTTGTTAGCATTCCATGTAACAGTTATAGTACCAGTACCCCCAACAGCCTGTACCCCAGTAGGAGCAGCAGGAGGAGTTGAATCCCACCCATACTCTATAGTACCATCCCCATCTCCATCTCCCTCAGGGGGTAGGTAGGCTGTATCAAGACCATAGTTGGCGGGTCCCATCATGCCTCTCCATGTTCCTCCAAAACTTGATAAGAAGTTAGCTATAAGACTCCACTCATTGTTATGTACTCTCCTATCAGGAAATCCGGAAGAAGGATTATTCCATAAGTATAGTGGCATTATTGAAAAATCACCAGAAGGTGGCCACCAGTGCATCATACCGGAAGGTTGTCCCCTCAAGGTAGGAGGACCAACTGTTGTGTTAGAACCGAGCGGGGGATCTCCAACTCCGAGATTCGTCACCCACTGCCTGCTCAGGTCCATGTAAGA
>WFPJ01000013.1 GCA_015487615.1 Aquificales bacterium
CTTTATCATCCACTATTCCCATATCCCTCGCAAGCAAATAACCGTCTATTCCCATGGATGCAAGTGTTCCCGGTCCGGGAAATGTTGAAGCTATACCGCTTGCCAATTCAAGGATGGCTCCTTTCACATCACCCGCTTGTGCTCTTTCATAGGCAAAATAAGCACCCACCGCAAGACCCGTCAGAGGAATTTTCTTCAAAATTGACTTTGCCCACTCTTCTCCCACTTGTTTGGCTACTGCCTCCTGTTTTAAGAAAAATAACACCTATAAGAAATCCTTAGGTTCACAACCATTATGAAAGAAATAGGGCTTGCAAAGATAGGGGAAGAAAAGCTAAGGGCATTCAGAAAAGATAAAAATAATAAAATAGAGTTAAGTGACACTTAAGCATTTACTTAAGTCCTTATCAAAGGTAATTTCTCTTTAAGTACACAGAATGTTTTTCTCTGAGGGCATTAGTCATCGCCTCAGTTTTCACCTTAATGATCTATTCTACAGGTATTGTAACCTGACCTTTCATATAGTCTTAACAATAGGCATACTTGCCTTTTACAAAAGCTTTCTGGATGTCTATCACGAGGATATCTCCGCCTTCTTTCTTTTCTTCCTTACCACGATTATCATACCGTACGTTGTTGTGCTGTGAAAGAAGCTTTCCGATACCTTCGTTTACAGCTCCCGTGTCTATTACTGTCACGAGCTTTACGTTCCCCTACTATCTGGCAACATCCTTCAAGAGTTTATATACCCTCCTATTTTCCGTCACCCTTAAGAATCTTTTGAAAGAAGCAAAAACATATATTGTCTTAACTTTACCTTCCTCCATATACTTTATCCTTAAAGGCTTATTCCAAGGAGCCCTCTCATCTCTCCTGCGGAACACCTCATCAAAACCGAGATATATTTCCTTTATATTTTCAAAAGGTATATTAAGAGAAAACTCCCTCCCACTAATCCTGTCCTTACCTTTGAAAACAAGTTTTCCTTCCTTGACTTCAAGTGCGCCTATATATCTATGTAGCGGATTAAATCCTGTAGTATGCGCTGTGATCCATTCACAAATATTTGCATTTTTTATATCTTCCTCATACGCAATAAGGGTATTTTCAAACTTCATAGTTAAATTACCTTAAACTAAATAAAATATAAACACCCTTCCCTTAGCAAATCTTCATCAATTTCCCAATCTTTTCCCACAGCCTTTATAAATCTGTCCGCATAATGTACTGGTGCAGGCAATCTCAGACTTAATTTTTCATTAAATAGATTTGAATAATTCAGTTTTGTAAGATCATACAGAAGTTGTAAATCCTCCAAAGTTATAGGTAAAGCTTTTAAGTTTCCTTCCTCAAAGCAAAGCTTATTGTCTATTTTTAATGGATTTGAACCCCACGGAGTAGTATGAGGTAATAAAAGACCCAGATCCCCGAAACTAATAGCTAAGCCGTATTCATCAGCACCTATTTTATAATTATGATTTTTCTTAATATTTATAAAGGTTATGTGAGTTTTAAGATTTCTGCTTAAGTAAATAAGATCCTCCTTTTCTTTATATTGAATCTTTCCATCCCTCAAAAGTAAAACGTTTCTGTTCTCAAATTCCAACATAGCCTTGTTTTGCAAATATTCAATTATCCTACTTAAATCCAAGGTCTCCCCAGGAGCATCCACTTTTACAGGAACTATTTTCCTGACTTTTCCTTCTGAATCAAATATAACAGCACATCCCCCGATTCTATGTTTTCCATAAATCCCCCTACCTACATCAACACCCAGTATATAATCATATTTTGTTTTTCTATCAAGGGCAAAATACTTTATACCCATCTTACCCATAATCTGAATCAACAGGTTATTTTTAACATACCCCCTTTCATCACCTTTCAAAGTATTCCAAATTACATTTTGCGAAATTATCCTTAATTGAAACAGCTGTCTTTTTAAATCCTCATAATAATCATCTTCCGAATATACTTCTTTTCCTACAATTAACGCAAAACCTACCTTTCTTTCTTGCAGGTTAAACTCGTTTCTTATTTTTCCTACAATATTGTGTAGCGATGTCCTTTCAAATTCATATATTTTGCCAGCAAAATTAAAATATGGTAATTCATGCTCTATCTGATTAAGTATAGCGTTATATCTCTTAAATAAATCTATGACTAATTCCTTAACAGCTCTAATATCAGAAATTTCATTGTCAATAAGTATAAATGTGGGTATCTTAACACCCTTAAGATAGGCTGGAACTTCATAAGGCAGATAAATAGGGGTTTTATTTTTGTTAGTTAACCACGACAAAATGTAAGACGTTTTACTTATTTTTATATCCTCACCTCCCCTGCCTCTAACTAAAAGGTGGCTTTGTTTCAATTTATTAAATTCAAACAATATTGGTTTAGGATCAATAATATCAGATAAACTTTTAACAATTTTGGAGATTATATCTAATCTTTCCGCATTGGAAAACCTCCAGTATTTTTGTAATTCACTGGCTTCCTCCGTACCCTCCACCTCTTCCATATTGAACACCAATGCCGATAACTGAGGTAAAAAGGGATAACTTATCTCTTCACAATATATAATAGGTTGATTAAAATCTATTTTTCCATATCCCGTTTCTAACTCCGCTTTACTATTTATAAGTCCCTTTTTTAAGGCGTATTCTATAATTTCATCCACCTTAATCGGATCAGGATCCCTAACCTCTTTAATTGTATATGAGTTTTGTGGATTCAATAAAAACTTCAATCTTTTCCCTTTGTATTCTTTTAGTTTTCCTCCGTCCCTCCCTACATAATCCCAGAGGTTAACCGCGGAAGTAACAGAATGTGAAAAGTTTACTATTAAATAGAAGTTACCATCAATTAACTTTACTTCGGTCTTAACATAAGGCTTTATCAAAAATTTACCAACTTTTAATTCTTTTCTCAGCTTTTTCACTGATTTGTTTAAAATAACTTGGATATTTCTCTCCCATCTGAGATATTTAGATACTAACTGCTCCCTTTTAACAATATCCAAATTTGACTCCTCAAACTTAAACCTACCAATAAATTCCACATCCTCATTATTACTCTGCTCAATCAGGGTTATAAATATTCTTTCATTTTTTTCTAAATCCACTCCTCCCATCCCGGAAATTTTCCTGTAATATTCACCGTCGCTTTCAAAAAAGGTCTTCAATTTATATTTATATATCCAGTCAGGTATAACGGAAGAGTTTATTCTGAACATATTAACGGGATATAGGAAGGCACTCATCTACTTCCCTCCACCCCTATGAGACTATTTTATTTTAAAATTCTTCACTAAGGTAAATTTTCAAAATTGGATTTGTAAATTCATATACGTCTTCCTAGATCCTTATTAGATAACCGTAATTTACAAGAGTTTTAAGAGTACAACTTAATACAATTCTCCCAAAACTCTTCCTATCAAAGTCGTCTTGCTGTATCCCCTGAGAGCAATTATTATGAGATTGCCTCTTTCCTCAAACCTTCCTTTGATCCTCTCAACTCTCCTATACTGTCTATAAGATTATAAGCTAAATTTTTTTCTACCAACTTACTCCTTAACAGCTATCAAAAATATCCTGTTAAACTCCAGTTTTACCATACCATTCCTATCAGCCTGTTCTTCAAAGGATTTCCTCACTATCTCCTTAAATGCGGATATGTATTCTTCAGTAATTTCCACATCGTAATACCGCTGATTCAGATAACCTACAACAGCCCCTGAGAGAAAAATTTTGAAAATCTCATCCGGCGTGTGATAAGTTGTAACTGTTTCAAGCTTTGAAAAGGCAACCCTGAAACCGACCTTTTCAAAAAATCTTACATATTCATCTTCTGTTTCAAGGAAAAACCAAGGCTCCTTAAAATGGTTGAA
>WFPJ01000014.1 GCA_015487615.1 Aquificales bacterium
AAAGACCGTCGTTCACACCGAGTGTGGCGGATATGTTACCAGAACTATAAGAGAGCCTTAAACCGTGATGTACTACAGGCTGAAAATTCCACACCCTTCCCCTTTGGATGTAATCATTTAAAGCGGTGGCAAAGGTTTCATAACCTATTATGGTGGGAAGCCTACCGAGGGATAGGGTAAGGGAAGATGTGAGGGAATAATCAATATAAGCTACGGGAATACCACTGAAAGCGTTTGTTGTTGACCCGGTTGTAATAGGTGCTAAACCAACAACTGGCACCGCATAGGCACCACCTATGAAGGCGTATCCCAGTTTACCCTTCTTCTTTGAAATACTGACTATAGCACTACCTGCATCAAGCATAGATTTGCTTTGCTCAGATATACCACTCTGACCCGTATAAAGGAAATAGGTAGTAAGGAAACCGTTGACCTGAATACCTTCACCTGCAAAAACAAGTCCGCTTCCCGCAATCAAAGCAGTCAGTACCTTTCTCATAATATTACCTCCTTAGATGTTGTATGCCTTCTCTCCGTGCTCAGATTGATCAAGCCCTTCCTCCTCAGCATCGGGTTTTACCCTGAGGCCTGTAAGCGCTTTGGCTATAAATATGATTACAGCGGTCATTACACCGGAATAAATGATGGTAGCAATAACACCTATTATTTGGGTTACAACTTGCCCTGGGTTTCCGTAAAGAAGTCCCACAGCATCTTCACCGCCTATGGAGGGATCCGCGAAAACACCTGTAAGTATTGCCCCTATAATTCCTGATACTCCGTGTATTCCGAATACATCAAGGGCATCATCATAACCAAGCTTCTGTTTAACAACTGCAACCGCATAGTAGGAACAAACACCTGCTATAACACCTATTATGATGGCACCAACTACATTCACAAAACCTGCAGCAGGTGTTATAGCAACAAGACCTGCGATAATACCCGAAGATATACCCACAACGGTGGGCTTACCTGCATGCATCCACTCAACAAGCATCCAACCTATAGCCGCAGCAGCTGTAGCTATATTTGTATTCAACATGGCGTAAGCTGCAGCTCCGTCCGCTGCGTATGCTGAACCCGCATTGAATCCGAACCATCCGAACCAAAGAAGACCTGCTCCCAAAGCTACCAAAGTAACGTTGTTAGGAATAAGGGAAGGATCTTTCCTTTTACCCAACATAAGTGCGCCTACTAGACCAGCAATACCTGCATTTATATGGACAACGGTACCACCTGCAAAATCCAAGGCACCGTGTGCACTTAAGAAACCATCACCCCACACCCAGTGGGCGACCACGGGATAAACGAGAACACCCCAAAGTATGGTAAATATCAACCATGCGGAAAACTTCATCCTCTCAATGTAAGAACCGCTAACAAGAGCGACAGTTATAGTTGCAAAAACAAGCTGGAACATAACATCAAGAACGGCAGGTATGTTATCGGATAGGGTGGAAGGCGTCATTCCCTTAAGGAAAAAGTATTCAAAGGGATTTCCGAAAAATTGACCAATGGTACTTCCGTAGGCTATACCATAACCCACTATTATCCATGTTATGCTTACAATACAATATGCTATAAAGGACATGGCAATTGTGTTAAGTATGTCTTTCTTTTTAGCCAAACCTCCGTAAAACAGGGCAAGACCGGGAACAGTCATAAGCATAACAAGGGCTGAAGAGGTTAAAAGCCACGCTGTGTCTCCGGAATTAAGGGTTGACTTTTCATCCGCCAAGGCGGTGCCTACGGGTATAAGAAGGGATATAATACTTATGATTAAGCCTTTCATCTCCGCAACCTCCGTAACTTAAACCCGCCCCGTTAAGGGGGCGGGGCTTTTTATAGATTATCTTTATATATCAAAGTAAAGTTCAAACTCCTTGGGGTGAGGTATAAATCTGAGTTGATCAATCTCAGCCTTTTTAGATTCAATCCAAAGTTCTATAAACTCTTCTGTAAACACCCCACCCTTAAGTAAGAACTCGTAATCGTTCTCCAACGCCTTTATTGATTCCTCAAGGGATCCAGGTAGCTGGGGTATTCCCTCAAGCTCCTCGGGGGGTAAGGAATAGATGTCCTTGTCAAAGGGTTCACCCGGATCAATTCTGTTTTCAATTCCATCAAGGGCTGCCATAAGGATGGCGGAAAATGCCAAGTAAGGATTTGATGTGGCATCTGGGAATCTTATTTCTATCCTCTTGGCTTTAGGATTCTGATAATACATAGGTATCCTTATAGCTGCTGATCTGTTCCTTGCGGAATAAGCAAGTCTTACCGGTGCCTCAAAGCCGGGTACAAGCCTGTGATAAGAGTTTATGGTGGGATTTGTGAAGGCTGTAAGTGCAGGTCCGTGTTTAAGGATACCTCCTATGGCATAAAGGGCGAGTTCAGATAGACCAGCATATCCAGAACCCGCAAAGAGGTTCTCGCCATCTTTCCATATAGAAAAGTGGGTGTGCATACCAGAACCGTTGTCCTCGGGAAGTACCTTAGCCATAAAGGTTGCATACTTACCGTACTTTGCTGCTACATTCCTTACGACATATTTGTATATGAAAAGTTTATCAGCCTGATTGACAAGAGAATCATATCTTATATCAATCTCCGCCTGGCCCGCGGTAGCAACCTCGTGGTGATGCACCTCTACAGTTATTCCGAGGTTTGAGAGTATAGAAACCATCTCATTCCTTATATCCGTCATCTTATCAAGAGGAGGTGCTGGGAAGTATCCTCTCTTATAGGGAATCTTGTAACCCGATGAGGGCATTTCCCTGTTCCACCATCCTTCCTCCGCATCAACCCTCCAGAAAGAGTAATTCTGATCGTTACCGAACTCAACGGAATCAAGTATGAAAAACTCCGCTTCAGGACCGTAGTAAGCGGTATCACCTATCCCAGTTTGCTTCAAATATTGCTCCGCCTTCTGCGCAATAAACCTTGTATCCCTTCCGTACCTTTCCTTCGTTATGGGATCATAAATATCACATATCATTACAAGTGTTTTTGTTTCTATAAAAGGATCTATAAAAGCGGTGCTGGGATCGGGAAATACAAGCATGTCGGATTCATGTATTGATTGCCATCCCCTTATGGAAGATCCGTCAAACCCTATACCGTCCTCAAATGAGGACATTGAAAGCTCATAGGCGGGTAATGTCATGTGTTGCCACTGTCCGAATGGGTCGGAAAATCTTAAATCAACAAATTGCACACCTTCTTGCTCAATAAGGCTTAAAACCTCCTTCGCTGTGTATTTCGGCATAACAATACCTCCTTTATAAAAATTTTCCTTTAAACAGCAACCTCTCCTCTTTCACCTGTTCTTATTCTTACAACATCTTCAACAGGTATAACAAAAATCTTACCATCTCCCACCCTACCTGTTTGGGCTGTTTTTGTTATAACATCTATTACCTTCTCCACATCATCATCCTTGACAACAACCTCAATCTTTACCTTGGGAAGAAAGTCAATCACATACTCAGTTCCCCTGTATATCTCTGTGTGACCCTTCTGCTGACCAAAACCCTTCACTTCCGTAACAGTCATACCGCCTATACCTATTTCAATCAGGGCATCCTTAACCTCATCAAGCTTGAAAGGTTTTATAATCGCCTCAATCTTTTTCATCATCCGACCTCCTTATTGTGGTTATGCAAAAAACATGCCAATAAAAGATTTGCTCCAAAAGACGATTTTAACAGATCAAAAGGTAAGGCCTCCCTCCTTCTTTATGTAAAATTGTTTACAAAATTGTAAAATTGATAACAAATCTTAAAACATCCAGGATATCTCCGTCCTTACGATATCTTCTACAACATCTCCCTCCTTTTCCTTCACATAATCCGCCTTAAGACCTACAAGGGGATGGGGTTTGTACATAATTCCTAAGTTTATTATGTTAACCTTTGAATTTTCAGGCTTAGGATAACCAGAGGGTACCTTGCTTGCCCTATCGTAATCCTCATACATGGCGAAGAGGAATAGTTCCTGATCTTCCATATCAAAGAATCTGAAAATATCATAGGCTACCTGTATATAGTAGCCTCCCATACTTTCTGGGAAAACATTACACCTGCTCTTATCCACCTGGCATATAGGTTCACTTAAAGCAAGGGTAACATCCTCTGCATTATTGTTCGTTACAAATACACCGAGGAATCTCACATCAAAGCCTGCGTATTTCCACATAAGATGTGGACTTATCATGTTAACCCTTCCTATTTCTTTTCCGTCTTCATCCTGAATACCGCTGAAGAATCCAGACACACCCACCTTCAAGCTTTTGGGAAGGTTTATATCAAATCTTCCCGTTAAAGCCATAGAATCTGACAAAGCCTTTGAAGCCTTTTGTCTAAGATTTTTTAAAGGCGCGTAAGGTTTGTAAGATCCTTCCTTAGCCCTGAAGCCGTTCATCACATAAAATCTGTACTCGGTAGGCCCATACTCACCGTAGAAACCAAATCCGTTTTCCCTCCAAGCTGTTGGGATTATGTCCGTTTCAAGATAGGGTTTATAAACTGGAAAGTAGGTAGGAGGTTCATGAAGCTCGTTTATTATACCTACAGGAGTAAGCAATGTACCACCCCTTACACCGAAGGCAGGATTGAAAAGATAATCAACAAATGCAAACTCTATTGCGGTTTCGTTTGCATGTTCCCATTCTATCTCTGAATTGAATTTCAATTTCTCAGTAAAAGAGTAACCAAAGTACATTATAACCCTGTACACATTAGCAAAAGCCTTCGCGCCTTCATCTTTCTTATTAACTTTATTCATATAAAGTACCTGACCGTAACCACCTATTGATATACCCTTAGGATTAAGCAATGCTTTTGAAGCAGCTGGTCCCAAACCTGAGTAAGTCTCCATGGTTATCTCCGGCATTGCTATCTCAAGTCGTAGTTGTCTTATTTCCTCCTTAAGAACCTCTATCTCTTCCCTAAGGTTTTCTTGAGGGAATGCGGAAGAAACCAAAGCTAGACACCCTACTGCTAAAGCATGCAGTTTTCTCATGACACTCCTCCTTTTGTAATTTTGATAGAAATTGAAATTCAATTTCATAGAATATTCTATGATACTGCTCATCTTCAATAAGGTGTAAAATATTTTCTATGTTGGGAAGAAGAATACTTTTTATTTTTATAATATCCGCCCTAATTATATCAGGATGTGCTAAGAAAAAGCCAGAACTTGAATCCTCCCTTAGGGGTAAGTGCTTTGAAGGAGCTCCTAAATGGGTAATTAATCCAGAAATTGCTGGCGAACTTTCCGCAGTAGGTTCCGCCAAGGTTGGAAAGGCTGGGATTCAATTTGCAAAAACAGAAGCTACCGCACTTGCAAGGGAAAGGGAGTCAAGGAAGTGCCTTTTTACAATCTCTTCTTCGGATTCTAAGGATGTTAGATTGTGTACCCTGTTCCACCTTTTGAGCAACCTCAGGTAAATTGAAAACTTTTCATACTGATCATCAGAAAGTTTTATATTATTCTCTTCAAATATGTAAGCGTACTTCTTTACGCTACTTCCAGCTTCCGAATTCCTTCTCAACCTGTCTTTCAAGTTCTTCCCATGCCTTTTTTGCCTGGAACATCTGCCAGAGGGCTTGCTGATTTTTATAACTCGTAATTACAGCTTCCTTAACAGCTTTGCCTACCTCTTTTGAATCCAATGAAACCAATACAAACAGCTCATTACAAGGTGAAAGCCATTGAGCTTTGGCTCTTGATCCAACAAGCAGTTGATTTGCCACTTGGGTTGATACCTGTTTTGAGACCCTGTCAACCGTTTCATTGTCCCCCACACCCGTAACCTGTACAAAATTCCTTACCATATTCTTAACCTTGACCCCCATTATCCTTGCTATCTCATCCC
>WFPJ01000015.1 GCA_015487615.1 Aquificales bacterium
GCATAAAGTAAGTATCTTTAAATCGTTCCAGTCTATATCACCTATGGACCTTATCTCTTTCAAAGTTCTTGCAAGGTGTAGAACATCAGTCCCGAGATATGAAAAATCTGAGGGGGGAGCCTGTATATTCTTGTATTTAAAGGTCAGACCTTCAATATAAAATATAAACTGATGAGTGTTATCTTCCATACAAGAACCACCGCAAGTTGAAAGAAGACTGAGGACATAGAAATGATCCTCTTCAAAGGTCTCTCCTTCTTTGACGAAATCATAAAGACTATCAAACCTTTTTGTAAATAGAAGGGGTCTTATAAGGGCGGGTTCATATATACCTATCTTTTTCCTGTAGAGGAACTCTTCATAGTTTACCGGAGATACGCCCGATCTTATGCAGAAAAGGGCTTTGTCGCTTAATTCAAAGTTTTCACTTATATAACCTGTATCTTTAAGCCACTCAAGTGTATCCTCTATAACAGGATTGTTTATAAATTCCTTTAAGGAATAGGTCTTCTTCAAAAAGTTTTTAAAATCCGTACCTTCGTACAGAACACCAAGCAGTACGAATAAACTGAGTGCCTTTAGATGATCTATATCCATCTCTTCCGACTCTACCGTTTCCTTAAGGAAGGGTTTGAATTCCCTGTTCATTCCCTTTTCTATTTCCTTTTTAAGCTTATCTTCCTTCATACCGTAAGGCAGTATGAATGAGTAACCTTTTTCCTTTATACCGAGTCTTCCCGCCCTTCCTTCCATCTGGAGTATGTCCAAGGTATCTGGAATGGTTTTCCATTTTTTTGTTTTTTGATCAAAGAAAGCCTTCACAGATACTATAACCGTATCCGCTGGCAAATTGACACCGTAAGCCATTGTTTGTGTTGCTACAAGTATCGGTAACTCTCCCTTCCTAAAAGCCCTCTCAATTTCTTCCCTTTCCTCCTTAGGTATATCAGCGTTATGAAAGGCTATCTCAATTTCTTCCCTTTCTTCCTTTTCAAAGGGTAATGTTCTGTTCATAATGCCTATCTTTTCCCTGTTTGCTATCTCAAGGAGTTTCCACCCTACTCCCTTTTTGTGTACGAAAAGTATAACCTGATCGGTGGGCTTTTTAAGTTCATACACAGCGGTTAATAATCGGGAAGCTATCTTTTCATCGGAACCTTTAGCCTTAGTAAATTCCTCAAATTCAACGAGGGGAATTATTCTCCTTTCAAGGGGAACAGGCCTCCATAAGCTTTCTATGAACAGATCCGCCTTTATCCACTTTGCCATCTCAATACTACCCGGCAATGTTGCGGAAAGACCCAGTATATCTATATCCCTTTCAAGTAGATAGGTTATTATCTCTTCAAGGATAAAACCCCTTGATGTGGTTATATGATGAATCTCGTCTATAACTACACAGCTTATGTTTTTTGTCCAAGGTAGTTTATTCCTTAGGGCTAAGGCAAAGTTTTCAAAGGTAGCTACCGTTACCTCCCCTCTTGCACTTTTAAAAATGTCAATAATGTCCCCCGTTCTTATATCTATCCTATTTCCGTAGTATCTTCTGAGTTCTACCACTTTCTCGTAAACTAAGGATTTCGTAGGTGCTAAATAAACTTTTCTACCTTCCTTTTCCCTCATAAATAAAAAAGCTATTAAGCTTTTCCCTGCGGAGGTGGGTGCGGTAACTAGGCAGTTTCCTCCTTTATATTTGAGGTAAAACAGAGTTTGAAGGGGATTAAGGAATTCATATACTATCCTTTCATCTACATCCTCTCCCCTTATAAGACCTACTTCTCTCGGTTTTCCGTTTATCTTTTTGAATACCGCCCTTCCTCCGTCCTTCTCTAAGGACGATTGTTCAAGGAGTATATAATGCCTCATACAGGTGAGATTATAACTTGGTTTTACCTTGTAAGGAGTGATATATTTTATTTATGCCTCCCTTAGAGGATTACGGTGAGCTAAGGGAATATATTAAGTCCACATCGGAAGATACAGCGATATATGTAGGTTGTGATTCAAGACAGACACCCTATCACACTGTGTTTGTTACTGTGGTTGTAGTCCATATAGATTCTTCCAGAGGTGCAAGGATATTTTGGAAGGTGGAAAAGACAAAAAGGATAGATTCTTTAAGACACAGGCTTATGGGTGAGGTTGACAGGGCTGTTTATACCGCCCTGATGATAAGTGATGTGGTGGGAGACAGACCTTTTGAGGTACATCTTGATATAAATCCTAATCCCCGTCATGATTCAAGTATTGTTGTGAGGGAGGCAATAGGTTATGTACTGGCTCAGGGGCTTAAACCGGTGGTAAAACCAAATTCCATAGCGGCATCTACCGTTGCGGATTATATTTCAAGAATATAAACATGTTATAATCTTATGGGCGTGAAAGAGATAGATTTTTTAAAGTACAGAAAGATAGCTTATCTTATTTCAATATTCCTCATAATTTCTTCTCTTGTACTGCTCTTTACTAAAGGGTTAAACCTCGGTCTTGATTTTACAGGTGGTACGGTTATAGAGGTAAGATTTAAAGAATCAGTAAATATAGGTGATTTGAGAAAAAAACTTTCCGATGGGGGTTTATCAGCATTTTCTCTTCAGCGTACCGGAGAGGGTACCGTAATAATTAAGCTCAGAATAGATCAGGATCCCTCAAAGGCGTTAAAGGTTCTTGAGGATACGGGCGATTATGAGCTTATAAGAAGAGAGAGTATAGGGGCGGTTGTAAGTGAGGAGCTGAGAAGCAAGGCGGTATGGGCTATTGTGGTTGCCCTCATAGGTATTCTCATATATTTAGGATTCAGATTTGAACCCCTGTGGGGAGCTGGGGCAATACTTGCTTTGGTACACGATGTCCTTATAGTACTCGGTGCCTATTCCCTTTTTCACAGGGAAGTAAATCTTGAGGTGGTCTCAGCCTTCCTTATAGTTGCAGGGTACTCGGTTGCGGATACGGTTGTTATATACGACAGGATAAGGGAGAATTTAAGGGTAAGAAAGAACTTGCCCTTTTATGAGATTGTTAACATATCAGTAAATCAAACCCTTTCAAGAACCATAATGACATCCCTTACGACCTTCGCAACATCCCTCGCCCTTTTTATTCTCGGCGGGCATGCTCTCTCTAACATAATGTTTGCCTTTGTTGTGGGTGTTATAGTGGGTACCTTCTCTTCCGTTTTTGTTGCATCTTCCTTCGTCAATGATGTGAAAGGTCTTTTGGGAAAAGGGGCTAAGGAAACCTCAGAAGAGGCATGATATACATATTCCTTTTTGTAATAGGTGCTGTTCTTGGTAGTTTTTACAATGTGGTTATACACAGACTTCCGGAGGGTAAATCCATAGTGAATCCGCCTTCTCACTGTCCCAAGTGTAAGATGCCCATAAAGTGGTACGATAATATCCCTATCCTTTCCTATATATTCCTGAGGGGGAAATGCAGATATTGTAAGGAGAGAATATCGTTTATTTACCCTTTTGTTGAAACCGCATCGGGTTTGCTTCTTGTTTTTTCTTATTATAAATGGTCCCTTGTGGATGCCCTTGTCATGTATATATTTTTTTCTTTACTTCTTATACTTTCCTTTATAGACTGGAGAACCTTTATTCTGCCAGATATCCTTAACTACTCTGGTATTGTCTTCGGATTTTTAACATCCTTTATAAGGGAGAATTTTTCTTTTTATGAAAGCCTCTTCGGAATGGTTGCGGGTTTCTTCATTCCCTTACTCATATATCTTTACTATGTGAAGATAAGAAAGATGGAGGGTTTGGGTTTCGGAGATGTAAAACTTTTGACCTTCATAGGTGCTACAACCGGTGTTTACGGTGTGCTTTCCGCTGTGTTATTGGGAAGCTTTTTCGGATTGCTTTATGCAATTCCATTAATTGTTAAACACAAGAATCTTAAATTCGTTGTACCTTTCGGACCCTTTTTATCACTCGGCTGTTTTGTGGGTTTAGCCTTTGAGGATTATATAAAGACCCTATGGCAGATTTAGATATATTCTTTCTTAAAAAGGCTTTAGATCTTGCTAAGGAGGCTTACATAAAGGGAGAGGTACCTGTAGGATGTGTGGTTGTTAAAGATGGGAAGGTTATAGGTGAAGCATACAACAGGAGGGAATCTCTTAAAGATCCTACAGCCCATGCTGAGATACTTGCGTTAAGGGAAGCAGGAAAAGGTTCAGGCAACTGGAGGCTTGAGGGTTGCAGTGTATATGTTACCCTTGAACCCTGTCCTATGTGTGCCTATGCATTAATACTTGCAAGGGTTGAAAGGCTCGTCTTCGGAGCGTTGGATGATAGGCAGGGAGGTGTTATGAGTCTTTATAATTTGCTTGATGATCATAGATTTAACCATAGGGTTAAATGGATCTACAAACCCATGGAGGAGTGCGGTAATATAATTAAGGACTTTTTCAGAAAAAGGAGATGGTAGTAGGGGTCCTGTTGGTAGAATTCTTTTTTCCCGAAAACGGATCCCTTAAGGGGAAGAGGCATTATATAAGATCTATAAAAGATAAGCTCAGAAGCAATTTTAATGTCTCTGTTTCTGAAGTAGAGTATCAGGATCTTTGGCAAAGGTCAACCATTGCTATAGCGGTTGTTGGTTCTGACGGAAAATTTATAAATGACAATCTTTCCAAGATAGCCAACTTTGTTGAAAAAAACTGGGCGGAATATATAGTCGGGTTCAGAAGGGAAATTTACTGAAACTGTATTATATTTTTTATAAGTAATGACAGGTATCATAATACTTATAATCTTGGGAGGGATTGTTTACTACTTTATAACCATTTATAACAGATTCCAGATATTAAATAACGGTGCGGAAGCAACCCTTGGCCAAATAAAGGTAGCCCTTAAAAAGAGGCTTGATATGATATCTCAACTTGTTGATAGTGTTAAGAGCTATGCAAACTTTGAAAGGGAGACCTTGGAGAGGATAGTGAATTTGAGAACAAAAGCTTTCGGTGATATAGGTCCGGGAGATATAAATGAGATAGAAAGGGGTATAAGGGATATATGGGGAAATATAATGCTTACGGTAGAAAATTATCCGGATCTTAAAACTTCCGAAACGGTCAAGGAGCTTATGGATGCTATACAAGATATAGAGACAGAAATTTCCCGTCACAGATATGTATATAACAATATTGTTCAGGAGTATAACACTAAGGTTGATACTATCCCTTCAAGCATAGTTGCGAGTATTTTCGGTTTTAGGAAGAAAGAATATCTTGAATTTGAGGAAGAAATAAACCGCAGACCGGATGTAAGATGGAGATGAGGGAGTGGGTGAAGAAAGGAAACTTTTCTTAACAATTTTCGGTTTGTTTTTAGGAGGAATTGTTGCTTATGTTTTTTCAAACACGTATGTAAGCTTGTGGTTCTCCGACCTTTATGTGGACTACAGGGCTTACATAGATATAGGCGAGGATATATATCTAAAGGAGGATATAACCTATTTCCCCGATGATCCCAAACTTACCATGCTCTATAGGAATTTTAATGCACCCCTTACCTACGAAGAAGAAATTGATAAGCCATTTATAAAGGTTCTTGAAGTTAACGGTCCATTTGTTCCTTACATTAAAGATTGGAGGGGAAGGGTTTATATAAAGGGGGGAAATGATGAGGACAAAAGTGTTATAAGAAGACGTGCTCAAAATAATGAAGTGGGTATTTATAGCAAAAAAGGTTTTGACGGTAAACAAACACTATCTTCAGAATTCCTTTTGTATCCCCCCGTGAACGATGATGGAGTGTACCAGCATGTTAATATAAAGCTTGCGGACAAACATGTTTATTATAGGTCCGTAAATATAACTTTAAGGGATGAAAAGGGAATAATTGAAGCTGTTTATCCCCATTTACCTTTGTACTCCCTGAGAATGGAAGGTAACAGATGGATTATTGAAGGGAGGGCGCCGGAAAATACCATAGTTGAGGTTGAATTGGTACTGAAGGGTCTTGAAGGTGAACACTTCTATCAACCAGCTACTGATATACCCTTGAGGGTGAAGAATGCCAATGAGAAATTCCTGAAGGAGAAACATTTGAGGGATAGCTTCAGAAAGATACTTCTGACTATAATTTTCTTGTTCCCGGTAATCCTTTTTATTGTTTACAGGATTTTCGGAAGGGAGAAAACCTTTTCCGTTCCCCGATTTTTAAGCTTTATACCTAACAAGGATAGAAAGCCTTGGTTCGTTAATATGGTATTCAACGGGGATGCCACAGAAACTGATGAGTCCGCCTACTATTCTACCCTCTTGGATATGGAGAGGAGGGGTATTATAGAGATCGTGGAAGAACCGGATGATGTCAAGATAAGAGTAAAGGAGATAAGCGTGGAAGATCCATATGAACGAAAAATCCTCATGTTTCTTACGGGGAATGCTTCGGAAGAGGGAATTTTCAGTATAAAGGATATGGAGAAAAAAGTAGAAGAACTTTTAAAGTACAAAGATGCGAAGGCATTGAAACAGCTTAAAAAAAGTTTTGATGACATATTAAAGTTTAGTCATAGGGAATCTTACAAAGATCTTTTGTCCCTGAAGGGATTTCATATAGTAAGGATATGCGCCTTTTTATTATCACTTGTAATTTTGGGAATATTTGTGTATTCCTACAATTTCTTTTATGCGTATAACTACGATATAATCGTACTTTCTCTTATATCCCTTGTCCTTATTAATATTCCTCATGTGATCCTTCCTAAACAAATCTTCGGCAGGTGGAAGGGGTCTTACTATAAGGAGAGACTTGAATGGGAAGCGTTTAAAAATTTCCTTTCTGATCTCGCTATGATGAAGAAATATGCTCCCGAGGATATGGTTATATGGAAAGATTGGCTTATCTACGGGGTAGCCCTCGGTGTGGGTGAAAAGGTAGAAAAAGCCCTTGAGGAGCTTAATATAAAAATACCCGAAGTAAAAAAGGCGAGACTTCTTTATCATAGAACCAGTCACTACTACAGAAGTTTAAATAGGGGTGTAGAATCCCTTACATCCGCGAGTTCAAAAGGGCTGGGCGGTTTCGGGGTAGGCGGAGGATTTGGAGGAGGCGGTGCGGGGGGAAGGTGATCAGAGAGGGGGTTTATTCTCATAATGTTTAAAGATTTGCTCCCATGTATATGAAATTCGTAGTAAGGTTGATTCATCAAAGGGCTTTCCTATAAGCTGTCCTCCCACAGGCAAGTTGTTTTTCCATCCTATGGGTACGGATATGCCTGGGAGTCCAGCAAGATTTACTGAGACGGTAAATATATCCGAAAGGTACATCTCTATAGGGTTTTTAGTCCTTTCGCCAAATTTAAAGGGTAGTGTTGGTGTTGTGGGACCTGCAATAACATCAACCCTTTCAAAAGCGGATTGAAAGTCCTTGTATATCAGTGTCCTTACTTTCATTGCTTTTAAATAGTATGCATCATAGTATCCTGTGGATAGGGCGAAGGTGCCGAGCATTATCCTCCTTTTAACCTCTTGTCCGAAACCCTCTCCTCTTGTTTTATTGTACATATCCATAAGGTTCTCAAAAGTTTTTGCTCTGTAGCCGTATCTTACGCCGTCATATCTTGCCAAATTGGAAGATGCCTCGGAGGGAGCTATTATGTAGTAGGTAGGAATGGAGTATTTTATATTAGGCAAAGAGATTTCCTCTATGTAACATCCCGCCGATTCAAGCTTTTTTATAAATTCATCAAATGTATCCTTTATTTCTTTCTGTATTTCAAATTCAAAAAATTCCTTAGGAATACCTATCTTTAAGCCCTTTATGTCCTTTTTCATCTCTTCCGTAAACCTATCTACTTTTATATCAACGGAGGTTGAATCCTTTGGATCCTTACCACTTATTATTTCCATAAGGAGTGCGATGTCTTCTGTCTTTCTTGCTATTGGTCCTATCTGGTCAAGGGAAGAGGCAAAAGCAACAAGACCGTATCTTGATACCCTTCCATAGGTGGGTTTTAGACCTATAACACCGCAAAAGGCGGAGGGTTGCCTTATAGAACCTCCCGTATCTGAGCCAAGTGCTGCGGGAGCGGACCTTGCGGAAACAGAGGCGGCGGATCCTCCGGAAGATCCTCCCGGCACCCTTTCCCTGTCCCATGGGTTTCTCGTAGGGAAAAAGGCGGAGTATTCCGTGGAGGATCCCATTGCAAACTCATCAAGGTTTGTCTTTCCTAAGAATATGGCACCCGCCCTTTTTAATTTTTCTATAACTGTTGCATCAAAAGGAGCTATAAAGTTTTCAAGTATTTTTGAGGCACATGTTGTCTTTATACCTTCTATATTTATATTGTCCTTAATGGCTAAGGGTACACCGTGTAGAGGACCTTCCCCTTCCTTTTCATCTTTTTTCCTTGCTTCTTCAACACTTTTTTCAATAACAGTTATATAAGCATTAATCTCTTTTTCTGTTTCCTCTATCCTTTTTAAAAAGGCTTCCGCAACCTCCGATGGTTTTACCTCTTTTCTTTTTATTAAATCACTGAGTTCTTTTAGTCCTTTCTCTGTTAATTCCATGTAGAAGATTTTATCACGCTTCCCCTATGTCCTCCCTCTCTATCTGTATGTCTTCAGTTAAAGGTGCTTCAAATCCCATTGAGGGCATGTACGTTCCCATTTCCCTTTCGTACTCTTCCGCACAGTTGGCACAGAACCTTGTCCACGGTATGGCACATAACCTTGCATACGGTATTTCGTTTCCACACCCTTCGCATATACCGTAGGTACCGCTCTCTATTTTCTTTAACGCATTATCTATCTCTTTTAGCATCTCTATTTCCCTTTGCGAAAGGTTGTCAAGTAATTCCTCCGTGTAAGTCATCTGACTCATATCTTCCCAGTCTCCAGGTTCCTTAGCCTCTTCCTCTATCCTATGCTGGGTATCCTCTTTTTTTAAATATCTTTCTAATATCTTTTTCTTTTCTGTATTTAACCTGTCCCTGCACTCCAGAAGCTTTTCCTTATCCATGATAACCTCCTCTTTGTTTTTTTTGAATATAATATTTTAAGTCAATAAAAAAATAATGCCATGAAAAATAAGGCAATAAAATTCCTTCTGTTAGCATCCTTCTTGATAATTGTCGGCGTTTTATTGTTTCTTTTTATCCTTTCTCTTGATTTGCCATCCGTTGAAAAACTTGAAAACTTTACTCCTCCGGAGGCAACTGTAGTTTATGACTACAGGGACAGGATATACGGTGATATAGGTGTTCAAAGAAGGTATTATGTGCCTTTGGATGAGATTCCCTTGTATGTCAGACAGGCTTTTATTGCCGCGGAGGATAAGAACTTTTATGAACACTTTGGTATAGATATAGGGGCAATAATAAGGGCAATGATAGTGAATATAAAGCATAGGAGGGTGGTGCAAGGTGGAAGCACAATAACACAACAACTGGCGAGGAATTTGTTCCTTACCCACGAAAGGAACATAATAAGAAAACTGAGAGAAATGATCCTTGCTATAAAGATAGAGAGGAAGTACAGTAAAGATAGGATCCTTGAGTTGTACCTTAATCAGATATATCTCGGTAGCGGTGCCTACGGTGTTGAGGCAGCTTCGCGAATATACTTTGGTAAAAGTGTAAATGAGCTTACACTTGAAGAAGCTGCAACCCTTGCAGGGCTTCCTAAAGCTCCCGCTAAATTTAATCCTTTTGTGAATCCTAAGCTTGCTAAGGAAAGAAGAAATTATGTGCTTAGAAGAATGTACGAGGATAAGTACATTACGAAGGAAGAGTATGAAAGTGCTATAAGGAAACCCCTTATTGTTGAAACCGAGAACAGATTTTACGGCATGGATTATTTCCTTGATATGGTCCAGCAGTATCTGTTTGAAAAGTATGGGGAGCTTGCCCTTGCAGGTGGATTAAAAGTTTACACAACAATAGACAGAGATCTGCAGAAGCTTGCCCAAAAGGTTCTGCACAGGGGTATTCTTAAAATAGCCAGAACATACGGTATGCCTTTCCTTCCGGAAAGCAAAAAGGAGCTTGAGAGGGCTTATGAAA
>WFPJ01000016.1 GCA_015487615.1 Aquificales bacterium
AATGGTAGGCGCGAGGGGACTCGAACCCCTGACCTCCGGCGTGTCGGGCCGGCGCTCTCCCGACTGAGCTACGCGCCTTCCTCACGGGCCCGGAGGGACTCGAACCCCCGACCTGGGGATTAGAAATCCCCTGCTCTATCCAGCTGAGCTACGGGCCCTCAAACAATAAATATTATAAAACTTAGCCCCCTGGAGGGCATGATACTATTATCGGGGTGGCAGGACTTGAACCTGCGACCTTCGGCTCCCAAAGCCGACGCTCTGCCACCTGAGCTACACCCCGTAGGGGATAGTATATTTTATCAAATTAATAGTTTTCAATCTGGCAATGAACAACTTCCTACAGAGTTATAAAGATCAGCAAAGTCAACACTCCTTGTAAATATGTTATTCACATATAAATCCGCAGAACAATTGTTGTTAACTACATACCTTACTTCACCGTTATTGATTATAACTTCACCACCGCAATTGTATAAATTATTGTTATTATTAGCAAAGTATGAAACGGGAGTTATAGTTTGCACATTAACATTAACGGAAGAATTCAAACAATAATTATCCTGGTAGATAAAAGAACCTTCCGGACTGTATTCTGAATAACCAGAATATGTACAACCTGCATCAAAGGAAAAATTTATATTGCCGTTTTGAACAGAAAACTCGTCTGAAAAGTAAGAAAAACTAACATTCAAATTAGTAAAAGACATACTTCCCTTACCTCCTTCACCGCTGGGACAGTCAGAACCGTATCTATCTATTGTTATAGAAACATTACTTGTTCCGGAAAATGTAATATCAGCACTTTGCATTCTATCTACATTACATCCGTCCGAGAAAGTCATATTCAAACCGGTTATCACCCCTCCGCTTTCACTGTAACTACCCGTCACAGTGCAATTAATTTCCTTATCAACATCGGACTTGCATTGGTCATATACAAGGGAGAATGTTCTGTCAACCGTATTTATATTTACCCTCACTTCACCAGACAAGCTGCAATTAAATGTAGCATTTATATTGTTTGCACTAAAATTGGAAAGTATGGCATTAAGGTCATTAAACATTGTAAGGGAGAATCCTATTAATTCCACACTTATTCTATCAACCGTTCCAGAAAGAATAAATGCCCTTATAGTATTTTCATCTACTACGGGCTTATTTGTATCTCCGCTACTTCCACCAGGAGGTTCGTTGTTAAGATCCTGCTCCGGATACACAACCTCACTATCAGATGCACCTACACCGCAGGAGATTAGAAATGCAAATAAAGGTATATAAAGTAATATCTTCTTCCTGATCATAACAGCACCTCCCCTAAGGTTTGAATGGATATTACTTTTTTTTATTTTAATTAAAAATTTTAGCAACGGCATTATATTAAAAACTATGACACTAAAAGTTGAAGCCATAGAAAAATTGGCAGGTGTACCGCTAAGGGAGTTAAAAAGGAAGCTTGAAACAACTGTAGGAAATTTAAAGATGTTTGTATTCGGGTCCTATGCCAGGGGAGATTTTTCATCCGAAAGCGACATAGACCTTTTAATTGTTGTTCCAAATGATCTTCCGCAAATAAATATTGATAAACTCAAAAGTGCGATAAATGAGTTCGCGGAGAGATACAAGGTATTTTTAGCTCCTATAATACTTACCGAGGATGAATTTATAAATAAAATACATTTACGCTTGAAACTAGAAGAAGAGGGTGTTGAAGTTGAGTGAAGGAGAAAGACTATCCTTAAATGAAAAACTTAAGCTTTCGGAATTATACTGTAGAAAAGCAATGGAAATCTTCAGAGAACTTGAAACGTTGAAAAAGGAAAGATTTTTCCTAACACTTGCCAATAGGGCGTACTATACAGTTTTCAATATGAGTAAAAGTATTCTATCACTTTACGGTAAAGATCCGTTTTCTCATAAAGGTGTCAGACAGCTACTACACATACATTTATATGAAGAAAGGGATCTTCTCAAAATATTTGACGAACTAATGGAGTACAGGCAAAAAACCGACTACGATGTGTTTGTATCTAATGAAGATATAGATGAAGAGACAGCGGATGAAATTTTGAAAAAAACGGAAAAATTCCTTAGAAGAGCTTGCGAGCTAAGAGAAGATATTATAAATACTCTGGGCTAAAATATTATAATTATTTCCATATTCACTTGAAAAGGAGGTTCCCATGGAAAAGTATTGGAATGTCGGAACACTTTATTTAAATGATAAGACGAGAATTATAGTTATAGGTATTACGGGAAGGGAAGCTTCCCAGGTTGTAGCAGAAACTGAAGCCCTGTACCCCGGAATAATAAAGGCTGGTGTAACTCCGGGTAAAGGGGGAATGGAGGTAGCGGGGATACCCGTATTTAATACAGTCAGGGAAGCCTTAAATTCTCCCGAGGGTAAGGATATAAACACCGGGCTTATATATGTACCGCCTTCATCGGTTAAGGATGCGGTTATAGAGCTTATTGACAATGGTATAAAGCTTATATACATAATAACGGAGCATGTACCTATAAGGGATACAGTTTACTTCTATCATTATGCAAAGGAAAGGGGTGTTACCATAGTAGGACCTACCTCCCTCGGCTGTATAGTTCCGAGAATACCCGCAAGGATAGGAGCCATAGGGGGTAAGAATCCGTCCATAGCTTACAGGGACGGATCAATAGTTATACTTTCAAAATCCGGAGGCTTAACAACAACAACGGCGGAAATGCTTATGAGAAGGGGATGGGGAACCTACATGGCACTCGCTCTCGGAGGAGATATAATCTCCTGTACAACCTTTGCGGATGTTATTGAAAATATAGCGGATGATGAAAATGTTAAGGCGGTTGTAATTCAGGGAGAGGTGGGAGGAAGCTATGAAGAAAAGGCAGCGGAAACTATACTCAGACTTTACAAAGAGGGGAGATGGAACAAGCCCGTTGCAGCCTTTGTAGCTGGTAAGTTTCAAGAAAAGATGGAGGGAGTGTCCTTCGGACATGCAGGTGCAATAGTGGAAAGGGGTAAAGGAAAGGCAACGGACAAGATAAGGCTGTTTAATGAAGTCGGTAAGGAAACGGGACTTATAAAGGTGGCAGAATTTTATCACGACATCGTTCACTGCCTTGAAGAACTCGGCGTTGAAAGGGACTTTGAGGATACAACACCAGAGGGTAAGGTAAAGCCCCTTTATTCCACCATAGATGAGGAAGGATGCTAACCTATGAAATTTTTTGAAGAGCTTGAAGAAACAAAAAAACTCGTTATAGAAATGGCTTCTCATGTTCAAAAATCCATAAAGTCCGCCATAAAGTCACTTAATGATCAGGATATAGAAACCGCGGAAGAAATAATAAAGAACGATGATGTAATAGACAGATACGAGGTTGAAATAGAAAGGAAATGTATAAGGATGATAGCCCTTTATCAACCCGAGGCGAGCGATCTCAGGCTCGTAATGGGAATATATAAGATAGTATCAGATCTTGAAAGGATGGGTGATGAGGCTGAGAATATAGCGGAGAGATCCATTCTTCTTGCCCAAGAACCTCCCCTTAAACCCTATGTGAATCTTACAATGATGGCAGAGATAGCCCACGAGATGGTTGAAGACGGTGTTATAAGCTTTTTAAACAGGGATACGGAGATAGCAAAGAAGGTAATAAAAAGAGACGATATGGTTGACGAACTTTACCATCAGCTGGAAAGGGAACTCATAACCTATGTTATGGAAGATCCGAGAAATATAAAGAAGGCTATAAACCTCTCCTTTGTGGCAAGGCACTTTGAAAGGATAGCGGATCATGCGGAGAACATAGCGGAGGCGGCAATATACTGGGCGGAAGGTGAGATGATAAAACATAAACATATAAAGGATTCGGAAAATGAGTAATCGTGAAAAGAATTTATCTTAGTCTTCTCCTTCTTGCAATCTTATTCGGAATAATAAACTACGGTTTCTTTAAAAACCTAAGCAGACTCCCAGATCCAGGATATTATTGGATACTCCTGATAATAAACTTTGATCTCCTTGTACTGATAGTTGTCTTCACAATATACTTCAGAAAATTAATAAAGGTCTATCTTAGAGAATCAAAAGGAAAGCTGAGAAAAAAACTGTCTAATATCCTTTTTCTTTATCTCTTCATACCCCTACTGCTTCTGAACATATCATCCTCAATAATTCTCGTTCAGGCCACAAAAACCTATGCATCCCACAGGGCTACCTCCATATACGGTCTTTCCAAAGAAGCAAGAAAGGAGATGGAGAAGGAGATATTAGATCAAATAAAGTTTTACAGGAATGCAATATTATACATGCTATCAAAGGGAGAAGAGATAAATAAAATTAAAGAAACACTACCAGGGATCTCAGATATTAAAAGGGTAAACGCATGCAATTTTGACATAATGTACGAAGGGAAAAAGGCGGTACTCTGCATTGCTTATAACGGATACTATGAGATAGGTATAGAAAAAAATACTAAATTGCAGGAAACTCTTAATGCGCTCGTGAAGTTATCTTCCGAATTCAGAAGTTTTGTAAGCTCAAGGGATATAATAGCAGGAATTTATGTCTTTTTTATGGTACTTATAACCCTTATAACAGCCCTTGCCACCGTGTGGATAAGCATGCTTATAGCAAGACATATAAGTACACCCATAGAAGACCTTTCAAGGAGCGCCACCCAAATAGCCCACGGAAGGCTTGAAACCAATGTAGAAGTTCATACGACCGGGGATGAGATAGAACATCTGTCCCGATCCTTTAAGAAGATGAGGGATAACCTTAAAACAATATACGAAGACTTAAGAAGGGAAAGGGATATACTTGAAAGACTCATAGATTCACTGCCCGTAGGTATAGTATATACGGATGGCTCTGACAGGATAGTAAGGGTGAATAAGGCATTTAAAGAAATGTTCGGTATAAAGGAGGACCTTGCGGGCAAAAGTATAAAAAGCTTGGAAAATCTACCTTTAAGCTCGGATATAAGAGTGGAAAAGCTTGATGTGAGTGAAGGTAAGATACTTATATACGAGGATGTAAGACCCATCATAATGGCTGAGAGATTTAAGACATGGCAGGAGGCGGTTAAAAGGATAGCCCACGAAATCAAAAATCCCTTGACCCCACTGAGGCTAAGCATGGAAAGGATTTCAAGGATAATAATGAAGGATGAATTTGATCCTGATAAGATAAAACAGCTTGCGGAGAGGGTAATAAAAGAGGTTGACAGAATAAAGATTCTCGTGGATCAATTCAAACATCTTACCCACTACAAAGAGTTCAAACCTGAGTCTATTGATCTAAGATCCTACCTTGAAGAGATACTGGGACTTTATAAATCGGGAGGGTTTAATATAAAAATTGAAGGTAATAAAAGGATATCCGCTGACAGGAGTCTGCTCAAGGATATGTTCTTTAATATCATAAACAACAGTATAGAATGGGGGGCGACGGAGGCAAGGATAAGGATAACGGATGAATACATAGAGTACAAAGACAACGGTAAAGGAATTTCTGAGGATAAAAAAGATCTTATCTTTATACCCTACTATTCGGAGAACCCTAAGGGCATGGGATTGGGAATGGCTATAGTTAAAAAGATAGCGGAAGATCACGGTTGGAAGGTTGAAGCTTTACCTTCCAAGGAAGGTTTTCACCTTATTATATACTTCAGCCAGCCTCCTCGGGTCTCTCATACTCGGGGCAATCAATAGTATCCGGATCCACTTCGGGAAACTCTTCCCTGAACTCATTATGATAACCACAGATGGGACATTCTATTGCAACAAGGTATCCTTCATACCTGTGACCTATATCCCATCCACAAAGTGGACATACACCCTCCTCATGGATAAGAACATCTTCCAACTTTTCTCCTTCCCTTAATCTCCTGCGCACTTCCTTAACCCTATCTATAACTTCTTCCATCTCCGAACTGTTCCATTCAAAACCGCATGTAAGACACCTGTATTCAGTATATTTACCTTCCCTCAAAAGCCTTATAACCTCATCTGATCCACATTTATCATCAACACATATTTCTCCTATCTGTTTTCTTCCAAGCTTGTCAAGAATTTCACGAAACTTACTCTCATCAAGGGGCATAGGTTTGTCATAAGATCTGTAACCACAGCATTTACATACCGCCTCTACGCGGGGATAGGGTTCATCAAGCTCGTTCACTTCAAGGGCTTTCCTGTGGCAGTAAGGACAAAGTTCAAGATGCCTTATCTTTGTCATTCCTTAGCTCCTCTACCTTTTTAATTATATCATCAAAGCTCCAATCCTCACCGACACGCAAGAATATATTTTCGCCGTCAACGTTCCCTATGGCTATCTTAGGAATACTCTTTTCACTTTTAAATCCCTCCACCACAACAATGTCAAAATCGGAAAAGTAATCCCTTATAATTT
This sequence comes from Aquificales bacterium, assembly GCA_015487615.1. Classification (GTDB taxonomy): domain Bacteria; phylum Aquificota; class Aquificia; order Aquificales; family Aquificaceae; genus WFWF01. Next base: position 6,417 of record WFPJ01000016.1, read on the forward strand.
CACCAATATTCCTATTATTGAAGTCCCAAATAGTTATTACATCGGGAGAAACAAGTAAGGTCCGATCGGTAAAAGGCTTTATCCTGAAGGTATCGGAACCTTCTTTATCAGTAACCCCGTGACCCTTAGGATCATGCTTTATATATCCTACCGTGTATCCCTTTCCTTTATAAAAACCGACTATCTTTTCAACAAGGGTTGTTTTTCCTGTGTTCTTAAAACCTATAACTCCTATGATAAAGGGCTTACCGCACACTTTCCGCAAGCTCCTTTATATGCTTCATAATATCCTCCGCTACATATTCATAAGGATCTATTGCTGATATATTATCCTTTTTATACTCTAAGGGCTTCCCTATAACAACCTTGATGTCTCCGAAAGGTTTGGGTAAAAGGGAACCCCTGGGCATGACATCATCCGTACCGCCCAAATATACTGGCAGAACCTTAACACCGCTTTTTAATACAAGCATACCAACACCCGGCTTGGGTTTTAGAAAGGCTCCTTTTCCCGCCCTTGTCCCCTCTGGAAATATACACAGGGAACAACCACCTTTAAGAATGTTTAGGGACATTTTCAAAGCCTCCTTATCCAGACCTCCCCTCCTAATAGGTATTGCAGCAAGATGTTTAAGTATGAAACCTGCCAAGGGATTTCGGAATAATTCTTCTTTTGCAACAAAGAAAACGGGCTCGGGAAACACAGAAGCTATTACGGGAGGATCAATGTAGCTTCTGTGGTTTGATGCTATTATAAAGGGTCCCTCTTCGGGTATGTTGTCAGCACCCTTTACCTTAATACCGAATATAAGACGAAAGAGCCGTTTGAATAAAGGACAAAAGGGTCTTATAAAATACCATGCTAAGAAGCTTGTTGGACACTTATTGTACATTTTATTCCTTATTTTTTATCTTCTCTTTAAGTAATCTAACAAATTCCTCAAGGGGATAAGCTCCTATATTGCCCTCCTTTTTGCTTCTCACTGACACAGTACTTTCCTCAACCTCTCTGTCACCTACAACAAGGATATAAGGTATCTTCATTAGCTCCGCCTTTCTTATCTTGGCATTCATTCTGTCATCACTTAGATCCGCTTCAACTCTAAAACCTTCCCTTATAAGGAAATCCCTAACTTTTAACGCATAATCATGGTGTCTGTCCGCTATGGGTATAACGACAGCCTGCGTGGGAGAGAGCCACAAGGGTAAAAGTCCAGCATAATGTTCAAGCAAAATACCCGTAAATCTCTCTATAGATCCGAATATTGCCCTGTGGATCATGTAAGGTCTGTGTTTTTGGTTATCATCCCCTATATAATACATATCAAAGCGTTCAGGTAGATTGAAATCAAATTGAACGGTTGAACACTGCCACAACCTTCCTATGGCATCCCTTATCTTTACATCTATCTTGGGTCCGTAGAAGGCTCCACCACCTTCATCAATTTTATAGGTAAGCCCTGCCTCCTCAACAGCGGTTTTAAGGGCATCCTCAGAAAGCTTCCACTGATCATCGGAACCTATGGCATACTCTGGCTTTGTTGAAATATAAACTTCAAAATCATCAAAACCGAAGTCCCTAAGAATTTCTAAGGTGAGATCCAGAACCTCTTTTATAACATCCTTTACCTGATCGGGTCTGCAAACTATATGGGCATCATCCTGAGTAAAACCCCTTACCCTCATAAGCCCGTGAAGAACTCCGGACATCTCGTATCTGTAAACTGTACCAAGTTCCGCCAGTTTAAAGGGAAGGTCCCTGTAACTTCTTACCTTACTCTTGTATATGGCAACATGAAAGGGACAATTCATAGGTTTAACATAGTATCCGGTTCCCTCTATATCCATCTCCGGGAACATATTGGGCTTGTAATACTCAAGGTGACCGCTCCTTTCCCACAACTGGGATCTTCCCACATGGGGTGTATAAACAAGCTGATATCCAAGGGCTATATGCTTATCCTTCCAATAATCTTCCAAAATCCTTCTGAAAATGCTACCCCTCGGAAGCCATACTACCAAACCGGGTCCTATTTCCTCATCTATCATAAAAAACTCAAGCTCCCTACCAAGCTTCCTGTGATCCCTCCTCTTTGCCTCCTCATAAAACCTTATCCTTTCCTCCAACTCCTTCTTATCCCAGAAGGCTATACCATATATACGCTGAAGCATAGGGCGTGAAGAGTCTCCCATCCAGTAAGCGCCCGCTACCGAAGTAAGCTTAAATACACCCGCCTTGCCCGTTGAAGGCAAATGAGGTCCTTTACAAAGATCAATAAAGTCTCCCTGTTGATAAACACTTATCCTTTCATCATCAGGGATTCTATCAATTATCTCTTCTTTATAGTGTTCCTTAAGCTTTTTAAACAGCTCCTTAGCTTCTTCCCTCTCCAGTTCCTTTCTCAAAATTGGATAATTTCTTGAAATAATCTCTTTCATTTTCTTCTCTATCTTGGGAAGATCCTCTTCAGAAATACTTACCCCCTCAACTTCCACATCGTAGTAAAAACCGTCTTCCGTTGTAGGTCCTACACCTAGATGTACCCTTTCACTGCCGTAAATCTCTTTAAGTGCCTGTGCCATAATATGGGCTAAGGAATGCCTCATAATCTCAAGGCTTTCCGGATCTCCCTTTCTTACGGGTTTCACCTCACCAGACTCATAAATGGGAGTTTGGAGATCAAATATTTTGCCATTTATCAAACCCCCTATTGCATCCTTTATACCCAAGCTTTCATAAATGGAAGAAAGAGTTGTTCCTTCTTTAACCTCTATCTCATTACCGTTAATCTTCAACCTTAACACAAACCCACCTCCGGGAAAAGTATAATTATAGAATTATAGCGTGATATGGGAAGACTTATAGTGGCCTCCAACAGGGAACCTTATGATATTGAATTCAGGGAAAACAAACTGAAGCTTCATAAAACGGTGGGGGGTCTCGTTTCTGCCCTTGAACCCATAATAAAGTCGCTCGGTGGGGTATGGGTATGTTGGGGAAGAAAAGGGCAGAGAATACCAGAAGTATTTGAAGTGAATGAAAATTTTTTAATAAAATTTGTCCCTTTATCCGAAAAAACAATATCCAATTATTATTACGGTTTCTCTAACAAAACCCTCTGGCCCCTTTGTCACATGTTTCTTTCAAGAACTAAATTTGAAAAAGCTTACTGGACTTCCTACAGAATGGTTAATATGCGTTTTGCAAATGCCATATTGGAAATGTACCGTAGCGGTGATACGGTAATGGTTAACGATTACCATCTTTCCTTAGTCCCCAATATAATGAGAGATAAAGGATTTAAAGGCAAGATCTTTTTCTTTTGGCATATACCTTTCCCTTCCTACTGTATATACAGATTCCTGCCGTGGGGAAAGGAAATAATAGAAGGTTTCCTCGGTGCTGATGTTATAGGTTTTCACACCCAAGAGTATGTTGATAACTTCCTTGAATGTGTGGATAGATTAACGGATGCGGTGATTCAAGGCAACACCATAAAATGGAAGGGTAGGGAGATAAAGGTAAAGGCCGTACCCATAGGTATAGATGCGGAGAGATGGCAAAGGGATGCATCATCAAGAAATACCCTAAAGGCTGTTAAAAAGATGAGGAGGGAGCTTAATGTTGAGTTCATAGGTTTAAGTGTTGACAGGCTTGATTACACAAAAGGTCTTAAAGAAAAATTACTAAGCATTGACAGGTTCTTTGATAAATACCCCTCCTTCAGGGGAAAGATGTCCTTTATTCAGGTGGCGGTACCGAGCAGGACAAAGATTCAAGAGTATTCGGAGCTTAAAAAAGAGATTGACCAGATAATAAGTACAATAAACGGAGCCTTCGGGGAACCAGGGTGGGTACCGATACATTATTACTACAAAGGTTTTCCTTCAAGTAAACTTGCCATATTTTACAGACTTGCGGATTTTGCCCTCATAACACCTATAATGGACGGGTTAAACCTTGTAGCCAAAGAGTTTGTAGCATCTCAGATTGACAATAGGGGAGCATTGATATTGAGCAAATTTGCGGGTGCAAGCTGGCAGTTGAAAGGAGGAGCCATATTGGTAAATCCCTTTGATACAGAAAAAACAGCAGATTCCATATACAAAGCACTTAAGATGGGTCCAGAAGAAAAAAAGAAAAGGATGGAAACAATGAAAAGGGAGGTTATGGAGAAGGACTTGAAGTGGTGGGTGCAAGAGTTTTTTGAAGGACTAATTTAGTAAAATAGTTTGACTATGAAAAAGGTAGTGATGCTTATAGATTTGGATAGATGTATAGGATGTTTCTCCTGTGAGGTTGCCTGCAAACAGGATAAGGGTATTGAAAATATACATATAAGCCCTATGAAAGTATTCAGACTTTACTCCAAGGATGGAAACCCTGAAGCACTATTTTTTCCTATAAACTGTTTTCACTGTGATCCTGCACCTTGCATAATAGCATGCCCCACATCTGCAATGAGGAGGGGAGAAAAGGGTATAGTCTATGTTGATAAAAATCTGTGTATAGGATGTAAGGCGTGTATAATAGCTTGCCCTTATGGAGCCATAACATTTAATCCTGCCACAATGAAAGTAGAAAAATGTGATTACTGTATTGAAAGGGTTGAAAAAGGATTGCTACCTTCCTGCGTATCAAAATGTGTAACCAACTGCCTGTACTTTGTTGAAATGGAGGAGAAAAATATACCCAAGGATAGACATCTGATAAAAAGATACAAAAATAACCTATTTGAAGATATCTATCTCAGGCTTGCCTGATATGGCTGTAAAGGTTATTTATAGAGGAAAGGAGCTGGATATAAAGATTGAAGGTAATAGTATAAGGGTTGATGAGCTCTTAAAGAAGTTGGATCTTTCTCCATCCCACTCCATAGTGATAAGAGGAGACACTATATTAAATGAGAAGGATAGGGTTAAAGATGGGGAAACTGTGAGGGTTGTTAATGCAATTTCCGGAGGCGCTTAAAAGATTTGATCCTTATATCATTAATGCCCTTTTAGTAATACAGATATTCGGTCTTATAGGCATATACAGTGCTTCTTACTCCGAAAACGGTCTTCTTATATACAAACAGATTCTTTATATAACCCTCGGGTGGACAATAATTTTACTCATACCTCGCATAAATCCAAAATTTCTATTTGATATATCCCTCTCAATATACCTTATAAACCTCTTGCTCATAATACTCGTATTTCTATTCGGTAAAACCGTTTACGGTGCAAAAAGATGGCTGAGTCTCGGATTCTTCTACATTCAACCCACCGAGTTTATGAAATTTTCTCTGCTTCTAATATCTGCCAACATAATACCCCAGATAAGAAAGTTTCTAAGCATAGAAACTCTAATCCTTTCCATTATAATCACAATACCTTTTCTGCTTACCTTAAAACAACCTGATCTCGGCACAGCAATTACCTTTATAGTACCTATAATATTCATGCTATATGTAAAAGGCGTAAAAATAAGATATTTTGTGGGAGGGTTCATAATCGTACTTCTCACCCTGCCGATCTTGTGGAATTTCATGAAACCCTACCAAAAGGACAGAATATATGCGGTTTTAGACCCTTACAGTAATTATACAGGAAGCGGATACCAGACAGTTCAATCTATAATAACCATAGGCTCCGGCGGTTTATTCGGAAAGGGATTGCTCCAAGGTACCCAAGCACACCTGTTGTTCCTGCCAGAAAAACATACTGACTTTATATTCTCCCTCATAGGCGAAGAACTAGGATTCTTTGGCACTTCCATACTGACAGTAGCCTTTTTTGTACTGTTGATGAGAATACTTTTATATGCAAACATTATAAAAACAGATCCAGAAAGATTATTCATAGCAGGTGCCTTCTCCCTTATACTATTTCAATCGTCCGTAAATATCCTAATGACCCTTGGGTTTATGCCTGTTGTCGGTATACCACTACCTTTCGTAAGCTTCGGTGGTAGCTCTGTAATAACCTTTTCTTTAATAATAGGAACTCTTTTCTCCATAATAAAGGATTTCCGATCGCGTAAGATAGTGTTTGAGTCGGAAAAGGAAATAAATTATGAATAGATGATAGAAGGAATTTATATACATATACCTTTTTGTAGAGAAAAATGTCCTTACTGCGATTTTTATACTGTAAAACTATCTGAGCATGACATTTCCGAATATATAAAATGCCTGATAAAGGAATTAGAAATTTATCTCGGAGAATACGAATTTAATATAAAAACCCTGTATATAGGGGGTGGTTCACCTAGCATAATCTCACCGAGATACTATGAAACTATTCTAAAATATATATATAAAAAACTGGGAATACCTCAGGAAATATCTATAGAATGTAACCCAGAAGATTATACAAAAGATGACTTTATCCATCTGAGGGATATAGGATTTAACAGGGTAAGCTTCGGGATCCAAACCTTTTCTACCAGAGGCCTTTCCATCCTTGGGAGGAAACACACTCCCATGCACGCCATAAAAGGAGTGGAGGATACATTTAATGCAGGTATAGAAAATATAAATGCGGATATTATTTTCGGATATCCTCATCAAACAGTTGAGGAATTAGAGAAGGATATAGATACCCTTATAACTTTGCCTTTAAAACATTTGTCCGCTTACCTTCTAACCTTTTACAAGGATACTCCATTCTTCCATATTTACAAGGACTTCAAAAGGAACGAAGATGAATTGGCGGAGATGCATAATTTACTCTGCGAAAGGTTAAAAGAAGCAGGCTTCAGAAGATATGAGATATCCAATTGGGCTAAGGAAGGATATATGTGTAAGCACAACCTCATGTACTGGACTGGCGGGGAATTTTTGGGAGTAGGTGTATCCGCATGGAGTTACGCTGATAACAAGAGGTGGGGCAATGTAAGGAATATTAATAACTATGTGGATAAACTTAAAAGGGGAGAAAAACCTGTTGAGGTTTCCGTTAGCCTTAAACGGGAAGATCTTTTTACCGAATACATAATACTGGGGCTAAGGACCATGAAAGGGATAAATAAAGATTCAGTTTTTATACCGGAACACCTTAGAGAATTTTTTGAAATTTCTGATTCCAACATCTCAATTAAGGAAAGATACTTATTATTGGCGGATGAAATTATCTCAGAGTTGCTGTGCTATAATAAACTTCCGAGGGAGGAATTATGCTGGAAATTAAAAGACTTACATCCTTAGGTAGTGATATATTAAAGTACTCAGTAATCATACTAATATTTTTTGGAACAGGATTATCCCTTTTCCTGTATTATGGTGCTAAGGTTGACCCAGTAGGTTCCGTAATATTCGGTTATACTTTTGTACTCTTTTTATCCCTAAGCTTCTATGTTTATATAAAAGCAAAGATAAATCAAGTAGTAGGAAGGTTGCTTTATACGATTGAGCTTATGGAAGAAAAGGAAAAGGATATTGAGGTTCCAATACCCATTCCCGAAGAAACAGTGGATATCATTGAAAGTGTTAATGAAACATTAAAAACGCTTGAAACTAAGTTTTCTAAGGAAGTGGAAGAGCTTGAAGAACAGCTTGACATAATAGCGGATAATATCTCAAAAGCAATAGAAGGTTTGTCCAAATCCATTGAAGGTTATACCGATGTAGATCTTCCCAAAGGACTTGATCCAATAGGCGCCCTCGGTCAGGTGGCTGATATGGTTCTTAAAACTTATAGAAAAAGGTTGAAAGAACTTAAGGAAGGGATAGAAACAATAAGGAAAGAAGTTGATGAAATACTAAGCACCGTTAAGCAAAGTGATTCGCTGAGCAGGGAGGATGTGGAAAATCTCAAAAAGAGGATAGAAAGGCTTAAATATGAAGAAGAAAAGATTGAGAATAGTTTAAAATTTTTTAAGGATATATAAGGAGGTTTAATTTATGGATAAATATTCAGCTATATTACAGGAGCTGATAAAAAATGCGGGTATTGAGGGTGCAGCACTTGTAAGCTCCGACGGCCTCCCTATAGCGTCAGCCCTGGGTGCAGGGTTTGAGGAAGATAGAATAGCTGCGATGAGCGCTGCTATACTTTCCCTCGGAGAAAGAGTTGCGGAGGAATTGGAGAAAGGTACACTGGAACAAATAACTATAAAAGGAGATACAGGATATGTAATATTAACGGGTATAGGACAAGAGGCTGTACTTACCGTCCTTGCTGACAACAATGTTAAACTCGGATTGCTCCTTATGGAAATAAAGAGGTCCCAGGAAAATTTAAAGAAGGTGATGGAGCTTTAAATGGCGCTAACGGGAGACCTGTCAACCTTCAACTTTGTTGATATATTTCAGGTTATAGCAAGGGACAGAAAAAGCGGAATACTTATGGTTGAATGGAAGGATATGACCGTAGCTTACTATGTAAAGGATGGAGAGCTTGTATTTGCAAGACCAGTTGATAAGGTTTACAGGGTTTACGCGGAGAGGCATTTTGATTCTCTGCTTAATAAATTAAGGATATCAAAAGATAAACTATATAAAACCATTGAAAAATTCTTTTTGCCAAGATTAAACAACAGAGAAGGCATATTCTCTTTTACTCTCGGATTTATAAAGTATGATTCAGATGTACCAGTTTATATACACATAGAGGAACTTATAATGAGGGCTTCAAGAACACTTACGCCAGAAGAAATAGAACGGAAGATTTCGGATGAACTACTTACCTTTGAACCCTCCGCGGATGTAGAGGAAAAACTTAGCAAAGCAAAACTTACACCTGAAGAAGAAAAGGTGCTGTCCTTAGTTGATGGTGAAAAAACTGTGGGCGAAATAAAGAGGCTTTCAGGTATTGATGATCTGACAGTTGGAAGGGCATTATACGGTCTACTTGCAGCAGGGTTTATAAGAAGGAAGAAAAGGGAAGTTAAGCCCAAACTATCAATAACCCTTGATTTGCTTACCAAGATTATTGAGAAGATAAAAGTGTTATGAAGGGAGTAAAGAAGATTAAAATTGTCATTTCTGGTTTATTTGCTGCAGGCAAAACGCAGTTTATAAACACGGTCAGTGAGATAAAGCCCGTCACAACGGAGAAAAAGACAAGGGGGGAAGAAAGCAAGATAAAGGATCATACAACAGTAGCTATGGATTTCGGAAAGATAAAGATAGATGATGAGCATGAGCTTTACCTATTCGGTACCCCTGGACAAGCTAGATTTGACTTTATGTGGGAAATATTGGGTGAAGGTGCCCTTGGAATTATAATACTCGTAGATTCAACAGATCCCGCCTCATTTCATGAAGCAAGAAAGATAATAAACTTTTTCCAATCAAGGTTCCCTGTACCCACGGTAGTAGGAGCTAACAAACAAGATTTACCTGATGCATGGTCTCCAGAAGATGTAAAGATAGCCCTTGATATAGAAGACGATGAGGGTATTCCGGTTGTAGGTGTATCCGCCATAGATAAGGAAAGTGTAAAGAATGTTCTTCTTACACTTTTGGACATAATTAAGAAACATCTGGAGTCTAAATAGCAAATGTTCAAAGGCTTCTCCAAGGAAGAAAGAAAAGTCATTTTAGGTATATCCCTTATTTCTGTTATAAGAATGTTGGGGCTTTTTCTTTTGTTACCCGTATTAGCCCCTTATGCCAAGGATATGGAGGGAAGTTCTCCCATACTCGTAGGTCTGGCTGTAGGTATATACGGTCTTACACAGGCACTATTCCAGATACCGCTTGGACACCTTTCTGATAAATACGGTAGGAAAATAATAATAGGTATAGGCTTGATAGTTTATGCTATAGGAAGTTTCATAGGAGCTTGGGCAAAGGATATATTTTTGCTCATCATCGGAAGAACAATTCAAGGGATGGGAGCCATATCATCAACTGCGGTGGCTCTTGCTGCCGATCTGACAAAGGAAGAAACAAGAACAAGAGCCTTTGCACTCATAGGTTCAACCATAGGGCTTGCTTTCGGCATAAGCCTCACCGTAGCCCCACTCCTTGCGGGCAAATTCGGTGTACCCTTTATATTCTTTATTACGGGATTGTTTTCCCTCATAGCTTTACTTTACCTTATTTTCCAAATACCGGAGCCAGAAAAACATTACAGTCATACCGATGTATCTTTAAAGAATATAAGTTCACTTCTAAGGGATAGAAGATTACTTATCCTCTATCTTTCAACCTTGCTGGAAAGGATACTATTGGTAGGCATATTTGTTGTAATGCCTATAGAGCTTATAGATAAACACAGTATGCCAAAGGGAAAACACTGGGAGATATACTTGCCCGCCATCCTAATCTCCATACTTATCATGGTACCCTTTACCATATGGGCTGAAAAAAGTAAAAAGCTAAAGGAAGCAATAATAATAGGAATAAGTGTACTGTCCCTTTCCACGTTACCTTACCTCTTTACAGGAACATTAATATCAGCGGTGGCAACCATAATCCTGTTTTTGATAGGATTTCACATGCTTGAACCAGTCCTTCCTTCTTTACTCTCAAAGTTTTCACCTCAACATGTAAGAGGTCTTTCCACAGGTATTTATAACACTAGCCAGTTTATAGGAGCATTCATAGGAAGTGTGGCAGGTGGTTTAGCCCTAAAATACGGTGTCAACCTTATGCTTATAACAAACATAGTGGTGGGTATACTTTGGCTTATCATTGTCTTTGCCTTTCTTGACGATAAATTATAAAAGGAAGAGCTTTGTGAATAACGGAGCTATGACATGAAAAACGGCAACTTGGGATTTGAACAGCTTGAAGAAGAAATATCCTACAAATTCGGCAGAGCCCTTGAGAATATGCTAAGGGATATTTCTGTAGTTGAAGGGTTTAAAACAACTTTAAAAGAGTGCTTGGATTCTGGAAACGACAATATTAATATTTGCTTAGAGAAAAGTATGGATACGGTTATTGATCATGTAAAAGATACAACCCTTTCCAATATAGATCTTGTAAGGGAGGGACTTAAAAAGTCCCTATTCATACTAAAATTACTCAAGGACAGTTATATAGAAAAGGAACTTCTTCAAAAGGAAAATGATCTTATAAAGAACATTATATTTTCAAAGGACAACATTGATAACTGGGAAAAATTCTCGGAAAAAATATTGAGGGACCTAAGAAGTATTTTTGATTTTCACTTCTTCTTCGGTATTTTCAAACCTTCGGAAGATATGGTAAAGGTACATCTTATGTGTTTTGCGGATATAAAAGATATAAAGCAGGTAAAGGAAGAAATTCTTAAGATAATAAGGATATTCACAGATACAAAAAATGTAAAGATAAAGTGGATAAATAGACATATAGGCGGAGAGGAAGTATCTAAAAGTGATGAGGTATATATAAAGTTCAGGGAGTTCTTACCTGAGTTTCCTAATGTGGGAGGAGTTTTAGGAATAGGTAAATTCATTGAAAAACCCCTTATACCCAAGGAAGAGGAAGCAGTAAATTTTATAATATCGCTAATGAGCCTTATAATAGGCTCTTCCAAGGCGTTAAGTACCGCAATATCCGAGCTTGAATTTCTTGCGGAAAGGGATGCCTTGACTGAACTCTTTAATCGCAGAGTGTTTGATCGTTTCTTAAATTACGAGATAACAAGGGCTAAAAGGAAGGGCTATAGATTCTCCCTTATGATGATAGACCTTGATAATTTCAAATATGTAAATGACGCTTACGGGCACCATATAGGTGATCTGTTTTTAAAAGAAGTAGCAAGTGTTTTAAAGCAAGTTCTAAGGGAAGGTGACGTAGTAGCAAGGATAGGTGGTGATGAATTCGGTGTAATCCTCAGTGAAACATCTATAGATAAGGCAAAGCAGGTTGCCCAAAGGATACTAAAGGCTTTTAATGAGAAAAAGGTTGCAGTACCCGATGGAAATCTTATATCTATAAGGGCATCTATAGGAGTGGTTGAATTTCCCACTCACGGCACAACAAGTAAAGAGCTTGTAAGAGCTGCAGATTTGGCTATGTACAAGGCAAAGGACATGGGTAAAAATATGGTTGTTATATTGGATCCTCAGAACATTAAATTCTCCTTAGAAAATCAAAACGAAAAATACAGACTTATACTAAGGAGTATAGACGAGAACAGACTTATGCCCTTCTTCCAACCCATATTTAATATTGAGGATCACTCTGTAATAGGATATGAAGTTCTGTCAAGGCTTATAGACCATGAAGGGTATGTTACAAGTGCAAGTAGTTTTATTGATATGGCGGAAAGATTGGGAACGATAAGGGACATTGACAGGATAATAATAAGGAAGGCTCTTGAACAGAAAGTAGAAACAAACTTTGACAAACTACTATTTATAAATCTTTCCGGAAGGGAAATAAAGGATAAGGATTTCATGGATTATATCTCCAAAATTATTGAAGAATACAATGTAAAACCGGAAGAAATAGTTTTTGAGATTACAGAAAAGACAGCTGTAGATGTTCTTCTTGTTCTTCAAGATATTAAAACAAACCTTATAAATAAAGGATTTAAGCTTGCAATTGATGATTTTGGAAGCGGGTACTCCTCCTTTTATTACCTTAAGTACATACCCGCATCCTTTGTAAAGATAGATGGTGAGTTCATAAAAGAACTTTATCTCGGAGGGGAAAAAGATATCGCCTTTGTTGAAAGTATACAGTTTTTATGCTCAAAACTTAATATAAAAACAATAGCGGAATGCGTGGAAAACAAGGAAACACTTGAAATATTGAAAAAAATAGGTATAAATTATGCCCAAGGCTTTTATCTGGGTATGCCCGTTGAAAAACTCATATAATTCTTAAATGTATGATAAAAATAGAAGATCACGGTAAAACTGCCCTTATATATGGGGGAGAAAATATAAGCTACAGGGAGCTTATAAATAGGATAAACTGCATGAATACTCTTATAGATATATTACCAGGGGATAGGGTTGCTATAATATCGGAAAACAGGCCCGAGTGGGTGTATGTCTTTTTTGCCACACTTAAAAGAGCGGGTATTGTTGTACCCATAGATTTTATGTCCTCGCCCGAAGAGATTTTATATATACTCAAGGATGCCACCCCAAAGATGGTATTCTATTCAAATACTACAAAAGACGCCCTATTTAAAGCCATAGACGATGGAAATATAAAGATTGATGCGGTTAATTTTGATAACTTCCTCTATCCCAAGCCCACAGATAAAAGCATAAATGTGTCAAAGTATGATACCGCACTCATACTCTACACATCGGGAACCACAGGCAAGCCCAAAGGAGTTATGCTTACATACAAAAATATACTCTCAAACATATACGGTATAGATGATTTTAGGGTTGCAACAAAGGAAGACAGAACCCTCGCCATATTACCTTTTCACCATGCCTACCCCTTGGTAACATCCATGATATACCCCCTTTACATAGGTGCGACAATAGTATTCCTTGATAAACTTACACCCGAAGACATAATGGAAAAGCTTAAAAAATATAGAATTACAATACTCATAGGAGTACCAAGGCTTTATCGTCTGTTTCACAGGAAAATATTTGAAGAGATAAACAAAAACCCGGTAGCTAAAACGATATTCAGAATTCTAAGGCCTGTTCCCTCAAAAAAGATAAAAAGGTTAGTCTTCAAAAAAGTACACGACGCCTTCGGAGGTAATATAAGGTACTTTGTAAGCGGTGGGGCAAAACTTGATTTGGAAATAGCCAAGGATCTCAGCGACCTCGGATTTACCATTATAGAAGGTTACGGTTTGACTGAAACTTCACCAATAGCAACTATAAATCCACCGAATAGAATTAAGCTCGGATCCGTAGGAATACCCATAAGGGACGTAAGAGTAAGAATCTCCGAAGAGGGAGAAGTTCTCATAAGGGGAACCAATGTTATGAAGGGATACTATAAAAAGGAAAAGGAAACGGAGGAAGTTATAAAAAACGGATGGCTTTATACGGGTGATCTCGGATATATTGATAATGAGGGATATCTTTATATAACAGGAAGAAAAAAGGATATCATAGTCCTGAGTTCGGGTAAGAACATAAACCCGGAGGAGATAGAAACGGAACTTTTAAAGGCATCAAGCTTAATAAAAGAAGTAGGTATAGTTGAACAGAACGATACTTTACATGCAATAATATACCCTGACTTTGAAAAGCTGAGGGAACTTGGTGTTGTAAACATCCACGAGTATATAAAATGGGAGGTTATAGATAGGTTTAACAGAAAGCTCCCCGAATGGAAAAGGATACAAGGTATAACCATCGTTAACAGAGAGCTTCCCAAAACAAGACTGGGTAAATTGAAAAGATTCATGCTTAAAGAATTCATTGGTACCTACACATCCAAACCTCGGAAGGAAGAAAAGAGCACATTAGAAAGCACCACGGGAAAGAAGCTTAAGGAATTTCTTGAAAACCTGACGGGTAAAGAGGTGTATCCCGAGGATCATATTGAAGTTGACCTCGGCTTGGATTCTTTGGGTAAGGTAGAGCTACAAACATTTATAGAAAAGACCTTCGGTGTTGAGATAAAAGAAGAAGAGTTGGCTAAATATATGACCGTTGCTTCGCTTTTAAACCTTATAGAAACTAAAAAGGTAAAAGAGGAACCGGTTTCGGTAAACTGGAAGGAAATATTAAAAGATGCAGAAATACCTCCTCTGAAAGATTACCCCTTCATATTCTGGCTCGGAAGAAAAATCCTTAAACTGTTCTTCATACTATACAACAGGGCGGAAATTGTTATACCTAAGGATGTAAAACTGCCCGATAAACCCTTCATATTGGCACCCAATCATGCAAGCTATATAGATTCTTTCGTGCTGGCGGCTCTGCTTCCCGAAAATATTGCTAAGGATACCTATTTCCTCGGAGAGGAAACTTATTTCAGCAATCCGTTTACATCAACTTTCGGCAAGTTAGCCCATGTTATAACAGTAAATGTTCAAAAAGGAATAAGGGAATCCCTTCAAAAAGCATCGTGGGTATTAAGATTGGGTAAGATAATAGTAATATTTCCGGAGGGTGCAAGAACAAGGGATGGAAGGTTGTTACCTTTCAAGAAGGGATTTGCCATACTAAGCAAAGAGCTTAATGTTCCTATAGTACCTGTAGCAATATGCGGTACCTTTGAAGCAATGTCAGTTAAACACAAAATACCCAGACCCAAGAAAATAAAAATAATATTAGGAAATCCCGTTTATCCAGAGGGTAAAGGATATGACGAAATTACCGAAAAGGTCAGAGAAAGTATAGAGAGGTTAATTGATGATTGTAAAATTTAAACATATCTTATTAATATTGTTAATTGCCCCCGCGGTGTGGGGTAAAGAGCTAAAGATATATTATTATCCCTCAAAGGAATACATTTCTTTTAACAAGCTAATAGATATACTCATGAAAGCCGATGTCATATATATAGGCGAGATCCACACCTATAGGGAAATACATGAATTCCAGCTTAAAGTTATAAAGGCAATATACGAAAGGGAACCTTACATAGCAATAGCCATGGAAATGTTTCAAGCTCCCTTTCAAAAGTATCTTGATCAGTATATAGAGTGTGATATAGATGAAGATAAGATGCTTGAGCTTACAGAGTACAAAAAAAGGTGGAAGTATAACCCCGATTTTTACAGGGGAATATGGAGATTTGCCAAAGAAAATGATATAACCGTAATAGCAATGAACATTCCCTCGGAATTGCTAAAAGAGATAAGGAAAAGGGGACTTGAAAATGTAAAAAGCGATTATCTTCCCCCCGTTATAACAAAGCCCGATGAGGTTTACAAAAGACTTCTTATTAAGGCATTAGAAAGCCATAAGGTAAAAAATATAAAAACCTTCCTTGATATACAGATGGCTTGGGATAATGGTATGGCTTACAGTATATACAGATATCTATGGACGGGAGATTATGAAAAGATAATCGTAATAGTTGGCTTCGGTCATATATATATGGGTAGAGGCATTCCTACAGCTCTGTATAATTTAGCCGGACCTCTCGTTCAGTATGTACTTATACCTTCAAAGGATAAAATGGTATTAATTCCGGTCCGAGTACCTAGTACAGAGGAGGAAGAGGAAGAAGAGTTACTTTAGCTCCTTTCTATTTTCTATAGACTTTTCCAATGATACCTCATCAGAAAGCTCAATAAGGGAACCGAACTGCAGACCGTAGGATGTTCTTGTAACCTTTACAGTGGGAAACCTCTTTAATATCAATCCGCCTATATAATTTGCGGTTGCCTCACCTTCAACATTGGGATTCGTAGCCAATATAACCTCTTTGACATTATATTTTTCTATCCTCTCAAGCAGTTTGTCAATGGTAAGATCTTGTGGGGATATTCCTTCAAGGGGAGAAATCCTGCCCAGTAAAACATGGTAAACACCCGTATATCTGCCGAGCTTCTCTATAGCATAAGCATCCTGAGATTCTTCAACAACACAGATAAATCTTTTATTCCTTTTACTATCACCGCATATGTCACATAAGTCCTTATCCGTTACTATAAAACACTCCTTACAGTTTCTAAGCTTTTCTACAGCCTCCATTATTACACCCGCAATCTTAATCCTTTCTTCCTTATCAAGCTTTAACAGATTGTAAAGAAATCTTCCCGCGCTCCTTTCTCCGTAAGAAGGGATCATGGATAAAAGATCTATAGCTTCCCTTAAAGCAGGGGGAATCTTATCCTTGAAAGACACAAGGTTTATTATACTTCAAAAAAGAAAAATTTAGCCGATATAAAAACTTAGAAGTTACATCTGAAAGGAGGTGTATAAAGATGGCGCTCAGAATTAATTTTAACTACCAGGCGGCGGCCAGCCACACAGCCCTTATTAACACGGAGAGATCAATGAACAAATCTCTCCTTAGGCTATCTACAGGTTACAGGATTCTTTCCGCTGCGGACGATGCTGCGGGTCTTTTCATAGCGGATCAACTTGCGCTTGTAGGTTCCGCATTGGAACAGGGTAACAGGAACATCCAGACGGGTATATCTGCACTCCAAATTGCGGAAGGTGGTATAGCCCAAATCTATGACAAACTCAAAACAATGTACACAAAGGCACAAAGCGCAGCAAACGACATAAATGACCCAAACGCAAGAAGTGCACTTCAGGCGGACATCAGAAATCTCATTGATGCTATACAGAAG
>WFPJ01000017.1 GCA_015487615.1 Aquificales bacterium
GTTAGAAACTCCCTCCCCCTCCCTCCCCAAGGTTTTTTGGCGGACCGCCCGGTCCGCCCTTTCTAAATACTGAGCTTAACCTTTTGACCAGCCTTCATTAGCTTTATGGTGGTTTCATAAGCGGTTTTGAAGTCACCCACCGTACCGCCGAATCCTTTGGAAAATTTCTCAGCATCTTCTTTAGAACCGAAGGCTATGGCTGAGGGCTGACAGCACGGATTGGCACTGCTACCTACTACAAACCAAGCGCTGTAGAAATTTATAGGATTACCGGTTATAAAGTCCTGTAACATAACTATATCAATCTCTTCAATCTTATTATTCTTCAGTATCATGAAATGGCAATGGGCACAACACGCCTTATACTTTTCACCTTTTGTCGTGTAGATGGTTACTTCAACCCTTTTATCAGTTTGCTTGCCGCAGAAACTGCATCTGTCTTCCGCTTTTTCCTTCTTGTCATTAAGTTTTATGTATCCGTGCTTTCTTATTATTCTTCCTTCGTCTTCAAGTTCCTTTAGATCCCTGTAGATGGTCATTAGAGAAACATTGAAATAATCCGCCAACCTTTTTGCAGTATTAGTTCCCTCTCTTTTTAAAATTTCAATAATCTCTTCTTTCCTGTCCATGGCTATTCACCTCACTTATTAATATAAACTCAGTTTATTACATTATTTCAATAAATAATGCTTGCTTTCCGATTATGTTGTAATAATCTAATTTTAAAGGAGGTTTTGCAATGGAGAATATTACAGCAAACAAGGTACTTGACACCTCAGGGCTTAACTGTCCATTACCAGTTCTTAAGACTAAGAAGGCTCTTGAAGACATGCAATCGGGGGAAATATTAGAAGTCATTGCTACTGATCCAGGATCCAAGGCTGATATTCCTGCTTTCTGTCAGAGAACTGGAAATGAACTTGTAAAAATGGTTGAGGAGGGAGACAGGATCCTCTTCTACATCAAGAAGAAGTAGGAGGCGGGATATGTCTAAGGAAAGACTTGCCATTATAGCTTCAAAAGGCACCCTTGATATGTCATATCCGCCTCTCATCATAGGTTCAACTGCCGCATCTTTGGGTGTTGATACTGCAATATTTTTTACCTTTTATGGATTGAATATAGTACACAAGGAAAAGATGCATAATCTTAAGCTTGCACCCTTAGGCAACCCTGCCATGCCCATGTCCTTTCCGCCTTCTGTTGAAAAGTCTTTCCCACCCGTTAAGATTATTGAGTCAATTTTCCCGGGACCTCCTCAAATAATGGGGATAATACCAGGTATGACCGATTTTATGACGTCCATGATGAAAAAGACAATGAAGGAAAAGGGTGTTGCGAGCATACCAGAGCTTATTGAACTATGTAAGGAGGCTGGTGTAAAGCTTATACCTTGTCAGATGACAATGGAGGTCTTCGGGTACAAGTATGAAGACCTTATAGATGGCTTGGAGCCTCCAGGCGGTGCTGCTACTCTCATAGATTATGTAACCCAGGCTGAGAAGCCTATGATGCTTTTTATATGAAATGAAATATATCTTTAAGGAGGTATGTAATGGAGTACGAAAAAATCCTCTTTTACATCCTTACCATACCTTTTTTTGTTAGGGCTGAACCTACAACGGGTGAGCTTATCAATCCTCAGGCGGGTGCTCCTTTCTTCTTGGCTACCGCAGCTACCGCAATGGATTATGAGGTTGAGATGGTTCTGACTTCTGAAGCGGGATTTCTGCTTATGAAAGATAACGCCAAAAAGGTTAAGGTAAGGCCCGGTGTGGATCAGACCGTTTATGATTTTATAAAAATGGCAAAGGATGCTGGTGTCAAGATATATCTCTGTGTCCCTTCCCTTGATTTAACAGAAGAGTACAGTAAGGAGGATGTAAACGAAGAGATATGCGATGGAATACTGGGAGGTGCGGCTTTTCTGGAAAAAGTCATGAGCGGAGAGTATGCCCTTATTACTCTTTAATAGATTAGGATATTCTTATATACTTATAAAAATTTCTTACTTGAATTATAATGGAGGGGAGGGTAAGTTAACTTGTAAGGAGGGTCAGTATGGATGGTCATAAGTACGGTTACAATATACCCATTTCAGATAAAACCAAGTCAGTTCCCCTTAATGAAAAACGCAGGGTCATAGAGGAGGTTAAGGCGGATTTCCGCTTTAAGGAGTACCTTTTCGGTTGTCTGAATTGCGGTGTTTGTACCGCTTCATGTCCTTCCAACAGATTCTTTGACTATTCCCCCAGGGAGATAGTTCAAAGGTTCCTTGAAGATGATATAGAGGTCCTTTACGACATGATGCATGAATACATATGGGCTTGTTCTCAATGCTTTACATGTTGGATAAGGTGTCCCTTCGTTAACAATCCGGGCGGTCTCGTTGCCATAATGAGGGAAGTTGCTGTCAGAAACGCCTTTGAGGCGACAAAGGATCTTCTAAAGCCTTACGGAAGGGTGCTACTTAAGGTTATGACTACCGGAAATCAGCTTTCCGCGGATATGTTACAGCCGGACTTCTTCCCCGACTGGGGTCCTAAGATGCAAGATAACATGGAAAACCTCAGGGCTAAAAGGATGGCTATACCCTTTGATGTGGGTAAATCGGTCAAGACCGCATGGGAAGTATCCCTTGAAACCGCCATGGAGATGTACACCATATGGAGAGAGACGGGCATATTTGAAATGCTGGAGAAGATAGATCCCAATCTTTACAATGTAATCATGGATATAGTTGAGGAGAATGAAGAGAGATATGAAGAGCTTTATGAGGAGGAGGAAGAGTAATTAAAGGAGGTATGTTATGGGTGGACTTTTGAGATATAAGAAGGATGCGTTCCCTATTATGAATCAACACTCCCACTATGACGAGATATTTGAGAGAATGGAGGAGTTGGAGGCGAAGGGTGAGATACTTATACACAGGATAACGGAAGAAAATCAGCCTGTAGAGGTTCTTACAAGAACGGGAAGGGTTAAGCTTATACCTACAAATAAGCTTTGGCATCACAAATCTTGTGGTCAATGTGGCAACATACCAGGTTATCCTGCCTCAGTTTTCTGGCTTATGAATAAATTCGGACTTGATTATCTTAACGAACCTCATCAAACGTCGTGTACCGCATGGAACTATCACGGATCGGGAACATCAAATCCCGTTGCCCTTGCAGCAGTTTGGCTGAGGAATATGCATCAGGCTTGGCAGAACGGATATTATCCTCTCATCCATTGCGGTACATCCTTCGGATCTTATAAAGAGACAAGGGAACTTCTCATAATGGATAAAGATTTAAGGAATGCTGTCAAAAAGATTCTGGCTAAGCTCGGAAGGTTAACTGATGACGGTAGGATAGTTATACCTCAGGAGATAGTTCATTATTCCGAATGGGTTCATGCGATGAGATACAAGATAAAAGAGCTTTATGAAAAGGAAGGTAAACCTAAGGGTATAGATGTTTCAAATATAAAGGTTGCCATTCACAATGCGTGCCATACATACAAGATGATTGCGGATGATTACCCTTATGATCCGGAAGTGTTTAACGGTCAGAGGCCCGCAGCTTCAACCGCTGTTATGCAAGCCCTCGGTGCAAAAGTGGTTGACTACTCAACATGGTATGACTGTTGTGGTTTCGGCTTCAGACACATTTTAACGGAAAGGGAGTTTACAAGATCTTTTGCAATTCAGAGAAAACTTAAGGTTATAGCTGAGGAAGTTGGGGCGGATGTGATAATAACTCACGATACGGGATGTACAACAACCTTTGAGAAAAATCAATGGATAGGTAAGGCTCACGGCATGTATCACCCGGTGGCGGTTATGTCTGATGTTATGTTTTCCGCCCTCGCATGCGGTGCACATCCCTTTAAGGTTGTTCAGCTTTACTGGAACTGCTCAAACTATGAGGAGTTACTTGAAAAGATGGGAATAAAGAACTGGAGGGAACTTAAGAAGGAGTGGGAGGACACTGTTAAATATATTACAGAGCTTGAAAAGGAAGGTAAGTATGATGAGTTGATGGAGTTCTTTAAGGAGTATGATCTGTATGAACCATACTCAAGGACGGGTAACGGGAGACCTAAGGCGTCCGCTACTTCCAATAGACCTCTGTTCAGTTCATAGTGAATAATTTTGAAGACGGAGGATAAATATGGCTAAAAGTGTACTTGTTGTAGGTGGAGGACCTGCGGGACTTTCTGCTGCAAGGGCTTTGGGGAAACTCGGGGTCCCTACCGTCCTTGTTGAAAAGGAAAACAAGCTCGGAGGAAGACCAGTACTTGAAAGTTACCATACCCTAATACCCCGCAAGATGACACCTTCACAGGTTCTTGGTCCTTATATTGAGGATGTTCAATCAAACGGTAATGTTAAAGTTATGCTCGGTACGGAAATTGAGTCTTGTGAAGGTGAGGCGGGAGATTTTAAGGTTTCTTTATCCAACGGTGAGAAATTGGAAGTTTCCGCCATAGTGGTGGCTACTGGTTTTCAACATTTTGATGCCCGCAGAAAGGGAGAGTTGGGCTACGGTCTTTATCCCGATGTTATAACAAATCTCCAGCTAGAGCAGATGTTTTCAAAGGAGGGAAGACTTTACAGACCGTCAAACGGAGAATTGCCAAAGAGGGTAGCATTTGTATTTTGTGTGGGTTCAAGGGACAGACAGCTCGGGGTTACTAATGTTCATTGCTGCAGGTACGGATGTGCCCTTTCGGGTCTTCAGGCTTCTGAGATTAGGGAAAAGTACCCCGAGGTGGATGTTTTTTGTTATTACATGGATGTAAGAACCTACGGTACATGGGAGTATCCCTTCTACTGGGCGCCTCAAGAGGAATACGGTGTGAGATATGTAAGAGGTAGGATTGCGGAGATAACCTTTAATCCCGCTGACGGAAGATTGAGGGTAAAACATGAAGATACTATTGTTCAAAGACCTGCGGAAATACCTATGGATCTCGTTGTACTTGTTCTCGGTATGGAACCTTCTCCTGGTACAAAGAAGATAGCAAAGATTCTGGGACTTAAGCAAGATCCTGACAGCAGGTTCATTGTGCCTTCCGATGAAAGCGGTTCAAACATAAAATCTAACAAAGAAGGTATATTCATAGCAGGAGCCTGTAAAGGTCCCATAGATATAGAGTCTTCCATGGCTGAGGGTGAGGCTGCTGCCATGGAGGTTCTTAATTTCCTTGGTGCAAAAGTGACGGTTTGAAATGGGTAGGGTAA
>WFPJ01000018.1 GCA_015487615.1 Aquificales bacterium
GGTAACGGTGCATCCGAACTTATAAAGGCCTTAGCAAATAATATAAGAGGCAAAATAGGTATTGTTTTTCCAACCTTTGATGAGTACCCCGCATGCTTTGAAGATGTTGAAGCTTTCTTTCCCACAAAAGAAGATCTCAGCTACGGTCTTGAAGAATTAGAACACCTCCTTAAAAAATGTGAAATATTGCTTTTGATAAATCCTGATAATCCAAGGGGTAACTATATCCTGTTCAATGATGTAATGAACTTATTGGACCTCGCAAAGGATAAAAGTAAAACGGTAATAATAGATGAATCCTTCATAGATTTTTCCCGAGAAGGTGAAAGAGGTAGTCTTCTTAAAAATGAAATACTTGAAAGGTTTCCAAACCTTGTAGTTGTAAAAAGCATAGGTAAAACTTATGGAATACCGGGTTTAAGATTAGGAATAGTTGCAACAGCGAATAAGAACATTACGAAAAAAATCAGAAAGGATCTTCCCATCTGGAACATAAACTCTTTTGCTGAATTTTTCCTTCAGATAATAAACAAATACAAAGACAGTTATAAAGAGGCATGCGAAAAAATAAAAAAAGAAAGAGATTGGTTTTATAAAGAACTTAGCAGTATAAGTTTCTTAAGAGTGCTACCTTCAGAAGCTAACTATTTCATGTGTGAAGTAAAAGACAAATTTTCTTCAAGAGAGCTTACCCT
Source organism: Aquificales bacterium (assembly GCA_015487615.1). Lineage (GTDB taxonomy): Bacteria > Aquificota > Aquificia > Aquificales > Aquificaceae > WFWF01. The sequence goes on from WFPJ01000018.1 coordinate 696, forward strand.
TAAACTCATTGAAAGGGATATCCTTATTAAGGATCTCTCGGGGAAAAAAGGCATAAAGGGTAACTTTGTCAGGATAGCAATAAGGGGAAGAGAAGACAACAAAATACTGATTGATGCACTCAAGGAACTGGATAATGATTGACAAAGAAACCTTAAGGAAAGCACAAATGCTCATGTTGGAAATACTTATTGAAGTTGACAAGGTATGCAGAAAGGAAGGAATAAAATACTGGCTTGATAGCGGTACACTCTTAGGGGCTGTGAGGCATAAGGGCTTCATTCCTTGGGATGATGACCTTGATATATGTATGCCCGTTGAGGACTATGAAAGATTTTTAAAGATAGGTCAGAATCTTCTTCCTTCTTTTTTATTTGTACAAACTAAAAAAACAGACAAGGGATACAGAAGGGATTATGCAAAGGTAAGAACCTCCAAGGGAAAGATACTTGAAGGTAGCGAGTTAAAAAAGAACAGAAAGGGTTATCACCAGGGTATATTCATTGACATATTCCCTTGCATAACCATAAATGCTTCGGATTATAAAATCTACAGAATCCTATCCTGGCTTAAAGCCTACCCCGCGGAAAGATACACAGGCAGTGAAAAATTAAGGCACCTTTTTATAAAGCTTGGAAGAAAGCTTCATAAAGGTTGGAGCAAGGAAGATCTTATTGTTGTAAGAAGCCTTGAATTTGTTGAACCTGACTTTAGGATAAAACTCAAAGATCTTTACCCCTTGAAGGAAGGAGAATTTGAAGGCTACAAGTTCTTTATACCCTCTAATACAGACGCTTACCTGAAATCCCTCTACGGTGAAAATTATATGGAACCGCCCCCTCCTGATAAGAGGATCACCCATGCCTCGCTTATAGAGATATATGATAATATTTAGGATGAAACTTCTGATAGCCATAATTATTTTAGGTATATTCTTGTACATTGCATATCTTGTAAAAAATAAGATACTTGAATTTCAGTTCAGAATAGAAAAGGAAAAGTTCCCTGTACTCAAAATTCTTTCCAATGTGGCTTATATATCCATAGCTATTATAGGGGGGCTGACATCCCTAAACATAATAGGCGTAGATATAACAACCCTCATTGTAGGTATAGGTATATGCGGATTTGCGGTTGGTTTTGCATTGAAGGATGTAATTTCAAATATATCAGCGGGTATAATGATAATACTTTACAGCCCGTTTAGGGTAGGAGAGCACATAAAGGTGTCGGGTTACGAAGGTAAAGTGATTGAGATAAATCTGAGGTATACAGTTCTTGAAAGAGAAGGTTCAAAGGTACTTGTACCCAACGCCACAATGTTTAAAAATATTATTACGGTTAGCAAAGTATAGAATATAAAATAAATTTAACTTTAAGGAGGTAAAGGATGATACCTATGGAAGAGAAAGAAAACAAGGTGCAGGATGAAATATTAGAAATGTATAAAAACAAAGGTGTACCTATAACCGTATATTTAACACGGGGTAACAGAATAACCGGTAAGGTGGTAAGCTATGATAAATATACAATATTGCTTGAGGTTGAAGGACAACACAACCTCATATACAAACACGCCATAAGCACAATAATAGCGGAAGGTAAATGAGAGCAATACTTGTAGGCATTTGCAAAGATAAAGAAAGCAGGGAAGAGGTAAAGGAATCCCTCAAAGAGTTGAAAGGACTCGTAAAAGCACTCGGGGGTAAAACCCTCGGATATGTTATACAGAGGAGAAACAGCCCGGATCCGAGATATTTCATAGGTGAAGGTAAGGCAAAGGATCTGTCCTTAATAGCAAAGGGCATAGGAGCGGATGCTATAATCTTTGATGATCCCCTAACATCCTCACAGATAAGAAACATAGAAAGCCTTATACCCGTTAAGATACTTGATAGATCTGATCTGGTACTTGAAATATTCTCAAAAAGAGTAAGGACAAAAGAGGCTAAGCTTCAAGTTGAACTCGCCAAACTTACCCATGAACTCCCAAGGATTTACGGAAAAGGCAAGGAGTTGTCAAGGCTCGGGGGTAGTGTAGGAACAAGGGGACCCGGTGAGCAGGAATCCGAAATAAGAAGAAGGCTTATAAAGGCAAAGATACATAGAATTAAAAAAGAACTCCAAGAGGTAAAAAAGAGAAGGAAGGAACAACGTAAAAAAAGGGAAAAAGAAAAAAATACTATAAAGGTAGCCATAACCGGATATACCAATGCAGGTAAATCAACTCTGATGAATGCACTTACAAAAAGTAAAGTGCTTATAGCGGACATGCCCTTTGCAACCCTTGATACCAAAACAGCGGTTCGTTATACACGTGAAGGTGTAAAGCTTATATTTACGGACACAGTGGGATTTATAAAGAAGATACCTCCGGAGCTTATAGAATCCTTTAAGGCAACACTTGAAGAAGTAAAAGAGGCGGATCTTATTCTTCATGTAGTTGATATATCCGTCGGAAATTGGCTTGATAACATAAAAACAGTTAAGGATATTCTCGCAGAAATAGGTGCAGGAGATAAACCGGTGCTATACGCACTTAACAAGGCGGATAAACTGATTGATTCACCAGAAGACCTTAACAGCCTTACCCATCCCCTTCTTGTAGATAGCAAAGGTATACCCATCTCCGCAGAGAAAGGATGGGGAATTGACAAGTTAATAGAAGAAATAATCAGATTTTTTTCCGATATATCAGAGAACGAAGGAGAGAGTGATTGATTGATATAGAAAAGGAAAAGCTCCTAGACACATTAAGGCAGATCATATACAAATTGACGGGAAATTACTACCCTGATGAAAGGCTTAAAATGCTTGAGTATAAAGTAAGCGGAATAATAAAGGAGATGATAACAGCAGGCAAAAAAGCTGAAGATATCATTGACCATATAATAAAAAATGAAGAAATACAGAAAAAACTAATTAATCTCATAACTGTACCAGAAACCAGATTTTTTAGGGAAATGGAACAACTTGAAACAATTAAAAAATATATTTTTCCCAAATTAACAGAACCTATATTCATAGCAAGTGCAGGATGTTCTACAGGAGAAGAAGCATACACAATAGCCATGATGCTAAAAGATTCAAAATTAATAGGAAAAGTGGTGGGAATGGATATAAATGAAGTAGCTTTATCTAAAGCGAAGGAAGGTAAGTATTCGGATAAAGCAATATCACAGATACCCATACCTTACAGAGAATTTGTGGAAGTGGGTGAGGATTACATAAAGATTAAAGATGAAATAAAAAAGATGGTTGAATTTACTAAGGCAAATTTAATTAATAGAGCTGACTTTGAAAGGTTTAAAGAACATTTCCAAATAGTGATGTGCAGAAATGTATTGATATATTTTGACAAGAAATCAAAAAAAACAGCCTTAGAAAACATCAGAATTTCTCTAAGGAAAGAAGGATACCTTGTACTTTCCTCAACAGAAATGCTAACTTCAGAATTTAAAGAAGGCTTTGAAGCAATAAGGTTTGACAAATTTATGTTCTACAGGAAAAAATCATGATAAGGGCAGTAATTGTTGATGATTCAACCGTTGTTAGATCTATCCTTAAAAAAATACTTGAAAAGCATCCTGATATAAAGGTTGTAGGAGAAGCATCCAATGGCAAGGAGCTACTTGATAATATAGGCACCTGGAAGCCTGACATAGTAACCCTTGATGTAAATATGCCAGTTATGGGGGGCTTGGAAGCCCTTCCCCTTATAAAGGAAAAATGCCCCAAATGTAAGGTTATAATGATAAGCGCACTTACAAAAGAAGGTGCAAAGGAAACAATAGAAGCTTTAAATAAAGGAGCAATAGATTTTATACCTAAACCAAAGAGCTATTCCCACATATTTGAATTTGAAAAGGAAATAATAAATAAGATAAGGGCAGCATATTCTTCCGAAAGAAGCATAGATAATATTTCAACAGATAAAGCAATTACACCAGAATTGCCCAAAGTAACTCACAAGCACCTGGAAAAGAATCCCGCGGTTGTGATAGGAGTATCAACAGGAGGTCCTCCAACGCTCGGTAAAATATTGCCCAAAATTGAAAAGGATTTTCCTGCACCAATACTTATTGCAATTCATATGCCTGATACTTTCACAAACAGTTTTGCAGAACACCTAAACGCTAAGTGCAAACTGACAGTAAAAGAAGCGGAAGATGGAGAAAAATTAGAAAAAGGAACGATATATATATCACGGGGCAGAATAAACATGAAGGTAAAAGGTACACCTCCAGATGTACATATTGTTTATGAAGAACCAAAAGGTAGTATATACGTACCTTCAGTTGACGAACTATTTTTCTCCGCAGCAGAGGTTTTTAAGAGTAACACTATAGGTGTTGTTCTTACTGGTATGGGTAATGACGGCTCCAAGGGAGTGGTTGAAATAAAGAAGAGGGGAGGTATAACAATTGCGGAAGATCCTAAAACCGCAATACTTTGGGCTATGCCCCAAAATGCAATAAACACAGGAAGTGTGGATTATATAGTTCCCGCAGAACAGATACCCCCATTACTTGAAAGACTTATAAAGGGTGTTAAGGTGAAAGGAGGTTATCATGAACATAAAGGAAGTTGATCTAATCAACGGGCATGTTCTCTATGATGACGGAGAACATCAATTTATATGGCTTGGGTGGGAAGAAAAGGAAGGAACCCATGCGGTGCAGGTAAATCAGTACCTTATAATTAATAGGGGTAAAGGCATCCTGCTTGACCCCGGTGGTGTTTACACATTCCCTAAGGTTATAGCAAATCTTGCCACCTATATCAGCCCAGACGATATAATAGCCATAATATTTTCACATCAGGATCCTGATGTTTCATCCGGTGCAGCACTGTGGCTTAATAATACACCCGCAACAATTTACATAAGTAAACTGTGGGAAAGGTTTATACCACACTTCGGTATATACAACCTTGACAGGATAGTGGCGGTTCCAGACAGTGGTATGACCATTGATCTGCCTACCGGTGATAAGATTGAAATAATACCCGCCCACTTTTTGCACAGCGTCGGGCAAATAAATGCCTTTGACAGAAGATCAGGCATACTTTTTACAGGAGATATAGGAGCTGCTGTTTTCAGAGATAAGAAATACCTTTTTGTAACGGATTTTGAAGAGCATGTAAAACTGATGGAAGGATTTCACAAAAGATATATGAACGGTAACGTTGCATGCAGGAAGTGGGTTGAAATAGTAAGAAGACTGAATCCTAAGATGTTGGCTCCTCAACACGGAGCTATTTTTGAAGGAGCAAGTGTTAATAAATTCCTTGACTGGCTTTACGGTCTCAGATGTGGCCTTGACCTTATAGATCAAATATACGGGGTGTAAAGATGGAACAGGTAAAACATCTGAAGGAAACATTAAAGGCTGTATCAAAAAAATTGCACAAGGATGTTTTAAATGAAAGTCTTTTTAAAAAAATAAATGACATAACATCCATTCAAATAGAAGACATTAAAAATCAATCCACTGCCATAGGTACATCCGTTGAGGAACTAAATCAAACTACAAAGAACATGGCTGAAAACAGTTATGAAATAAAAAAGGGTATGGAAGAATTCATGGACAGAAGCAAAAAGCTAAAAAACACTATATCAGAAAGAAAAAAGGAAGTTCTTAAAGCTGTTGAGGATATGAATAGTATAGTACAGGGTCTTGAGGAGCTGATAAAATTTTCCGACCAAATTAATAAAACAATAAAGCAGATATATTCAATAACGGAACAGACAACCATCCTGGCTTTGAACGCTTCCATAGAGGCGGCGAGGGCGGGAGATGTTGGAAGGGGTTTTGCGGTAGTGGCGGAGGAAGTAAGAAAACTTGCCCAAAAGACGGAAGAGTTTGCAACAAATATCAACAGTATTGTTATAACCCTTCAAAAGAAAATGCATAAGTTTTCAAAAGATGTAGATAAACTGAAGGATGTCATAAACAGCACAGTTAACGCTTTTGAGCATGTTGAATCCTTTTATACAGATAATTTAAAGGTCTCAGAACAAATAGATGATTCAATAACAAGCATAGTTACTTCATTGGAAGAACAAAGCACAGTAGTTTCTGGTATAAGCGAAAATATACAGAATCTTATAAAAGATATAGAAAGAATAAAAATACTTCTTGAAACTGTCGTAAAAGCCCAAAAAAATCTATGTAAAATTTGTTAATATATTAGATCCCCTAAATGAGGAAAAAAGGGATAATAGTATTAAACTTCGGCTCCCAGTATGTCCAGCTTATAGCAAGGAGAGTAAGGGAACTCGGAGTATTCAGCGAAATTGTTCCTTATTATATAACTCCAGATGAGATAAGAAAAAAGGAAGCAGTAGGTATCATATTCTCGGGAGGTCCCGCTTCAGTTTATAAAGAAGACGCCCCCAAACCAGATCCGCTTATATACGAGCTGGGAATACCCGTATTAGGAATATGCTACGGACTCCAGGTTATGACCTTTCAGCTTGGTGGAAGGGTTGAACGCTCAAAAACTCAAGAGTACGGAAGGGCGAAGCTAAAAATTGTAAAAGATTGCGAACTTTTTGAAGGATTACCAAAAAGCTTTGATGTATGGATGAGCCACGCGGATAAGGTAATAGATGTACCCGAAGGATTTGAAACCTTTGCGATTTCTGAAAATTCACCCCATGCTGTTATAGGTGATAAGAATAGGAAACTTTACGGCATCCAATTCCATCCAGAGGTAACACATACACAGTACGGTAAGGAGATAATTGCCAACTTTATCTTCAAGATATGTAAAGGACAAAAAAATTGGGAGATGGGGAATTTCATAGAGGAAAAGATAAGGGAAATAAGAGAAAAGGTAAAAGACAAAAAGGTGATATCTGCAGTCTCTGGAGGAGTTGACTCAACTGTTGCATCTGTTTTAGTTCACAAGGCGGTAGGAAACAACCTAAGATGTATATTCGTTGATCACGGTCTCCTCAGAAAGAATGAGAGGGAAAGTATAGAAAAACTTCTTAAGTCAATGGGCTTACCTCTAAAGGTTGTTGATGCTTCAAAAATATTTCTGGAAAGGCTTAAAGGCGTAGAAGATCCAGAGGAGAAAAGGAAAATCATAGGTAATACCTTCATTGAGGTCTTTGAAAAGGAAGCGGAAAAGATAGAGAATGCCGAGTTTTTACTCCAGGGTACCTTATATCCCGATGTGATAGAAAGTGCCCATGTGGAAGGTGCATCAAAGATAAAAACCCACCACAATGTGGGCGGTCTTCCCGAAAAGATGAATTTAAAACTTATTGAACCTTTCAGGGAGCTTTTCAAGGACGAGGTAAGGGAAATAGGTAAATTATTAAACATACCCGATGAAATACTCTACAGGCATCCCTTCCCCGGTCCAGGTCTTGCAATAAGGATAATAGGGGAAGTTAAAGAGGAGGATCTTAAAATATTGAGAGAGGCGGATTATATATTCACTGAGGAGTTAAAAAGGGAAGGGCTTTACAGAAAGATATGGCAGGCTTTTGCTGTGTTACTGCCTATAAAATCGGTGGGAGTTATGGGAGATGTTAGGACCTATGAAAAGGTCATAGCACTAAGGGCAGTTGAAAGTGTTGACGGAATGACCGCTGATTGGTACAGATTGCCCTATGATTTCCTTGACAGGGTAATGAGAAGGATAATAAATGAGGTGGAAGGTGTAAACAGGGTTGTTTATGATATTTCTTCCAAACCACCTTCAACAATAGAATGGGAGTAATTATTCAGGGAGATACTTCCCTGTGCTTATCCTTCTAAGCCAAGACATATACTCCCTTTTTAAGTTTTCCCTTTCTTGATGGGTTAGCTCCTTTTTATATTTAAGCCTTATTCCTTCTGGCAGTGTCTTCCAAGGATTCTTCTTTACCTTATCCTTATTAAGTTCATAGATAGAAAGCCAACACTCCCTGCACCCGTAAAGCCTTTTAGCAACAACCTCAAGGGTTTCATTACCTTCCGTTACATAATAACCATAAATATCTCTCACAGTTTCCCTCTTTTCTATACGCGCAATTGCTGGTTTTTTGGGTTCTTCTGAAACTTGCTTTCTAGGATAAAACATAAC
>WFPJ01000019.1 GCA_015487615.1 Aquificales bacterium
ACGGATGCAACCTCCGCAACATCGGGTACGGAAAGAAGGGCATATTTAACATAGAAGTTTTGAAGTGCCCACAACTCATCAAGGCTTCTCTTTTCCGAATAAAGTACATACTGATAGACCCAGCCCACACCCGTTGCGTCCGGACCGAGCTCTATCTGTGCGGAAGCTGGTAGCTGTCCCCTTATGGTGGAAAGTTTTTCAAGGACCCTTGACCTTGCCCAGTATATATCCGTACCATCCTCAAATATTATGTAAACTAAGGAGTAGTTGGGTACGGAATAACCCCTTACCGTTTTTGCCTTCGGGAGTCCCATCATATTTGATACGAGTGGGTAGGTAAGCTGATCTTCTATAACTTGAGGTACCTGCCCGAGCCATTTTGCGTATATAACCACCTGAACATCTGATAGATCTGGTATAGCATCTATGGGTGTTTGCTTTAAAGAGTAAGCACCGTAAAGTAGCAGGAAAACGGATACGAATATAAGGATTATCCTGTTTCTTAGAAGTATTTCCGTGAACTTAACCATCTACCTATCCTCCTGATCCTATGTGAGTTTCGTTTTTAAAAGGAGTGCGTTTATTGAGACTATAACCGTGCTTGCACTCATTAAGATTGCACCCACCGCAGGTTTCAGTATTATGCCTGCGGGTGCGAGTATGCCCGCCGCCAAAGGTATGGCGAACACATTGTAGCCAACAGCCCAGAAGAGGTTTTGAATCATCTTCTTGTAGGTGAGGGAAGAAAGTCTTATAATGCGGGGGATCTGTCTCGGATCGTTACCTACGAGTATTATGTCCGCACTCTCAATGGCAACATCCGTTCCGCTTCCTATGGCTATGCCTATGTCCGCCTGTACGAGGGCGGGCGCATCGTTTATACCGTCACCCACCATTGCTACCTTTAATCCCCTCTCCTGAAGTTCTTTTACCTTCTCAGATTTTTGATGTGGTAATACCCTTGCGAAAAAGTCATCTATTCCCAAATCCTTTGCTACCTTTCGGGCAACCTCTTCCGCATCGCCTGTAATCATAAAGACCCTTTTACCCATTTCCTTAAGTTCCCTCACCGCTTCAAAGGATTCCTTCCTTATCCTGTCCGCTAGGGCTATAAATCCCGCCATGCTATTGTCAATGCTTACGAAGACAACCGTATTACCGTTTCTTTCAAACTCTTCCACCATATCTATAAGCTTGTTATCCTTGGGAATTCCCAGCTCCTCCATAAGCTTCAGGGTTCCCACACCCACCCTTTTACCGTCCACGGACCCGACTATACCTTTGCCCGCAACTGCTTTAAACTCCGATACTTCAAGGATTTCAGCGCCTCTCTCCTTTGCAAATTCAACTATGGCTCTTGCTATAACATGTTCCGATCTTACCTCAAGGGACGATGCCAGCTTAAGAAGGTAGTCTTTATCAACACCGTCCTTTGTTATAATCTCCGTTACTCCGAATTTACCTTCCGTGAGTGTACCCGTTTTATCAAACAAAACCGCATCTATGTCTTTTGCTGTCTCAAGGGCTAAACGGTTCCTTATCAGTATGCCGTTCCTTGCTGAATAGGAAGTGGATACCGCAACCACCAAAGGTATGGCAACGCCGAGGGCATGAGGGCATGCTATAACCATAACGGTCACAGCCCTTTCTATGGAGAATTGCAGATCCTTCCCGAATATTAACCACAATAAGAGGGTAACACCGCCCGTTCCTATGGCTATTATGGTAAGATAGAAGGCGACCCTATCCGCAAGATTGCTGAGCCTTGTCTTAGACTCTTGGGCTTCTTTCACAAGCTTTATAACCTGATTAAGATAAAGTTCCTCTCCTACCTTCTCCGCCCTCATTTTTATAGATCCGTCTATATTTATGGATCCGCCTATTACCTTATCGCCCGGTTTTTTCACCACGGGCTTTGATTCACCTGTTAGAAAGGCTTCATTAACATGGGTTTCTCCTTCCGTAACCTCCCCGTCAACGGGCACCTTTTCCCCGGGCTTTACCAGTAGCAAATCTCCCTTCTTTATCTTGAATACATCAATCTCAACCACCTCTCCGTTTTTTATAAGGTTTGCCTTTGTAGGCATAAGCTTTACTAAGGATTCAAGCGCCCTTGAGGCACCCAGAACGGATTTCATTTCTATAAGATGTCCCCAGAGCATGATAACTATAAGGGTGGTAAGCTCCCAGAAGAACTCTTTCCCTCCGAAAAATACGGTTGATATGCTGTATAAGAAGGCGGTGGTTATGGCCACGCCTATAAGGGTCATCATCCCCGGTTTCTTTTTCCTCAGCTCATCTAAGGATCCCTTTATAAAGAAGGAACCTCCGTATATGAAGATCACCGTTGACAGAAGGGGAGAGATCCATTCCTTAAAGGGAATGTCTATCGCCTTAAATCCGAGGAAACTTTGAAAGCTTTCCGAGAAGTAAAGGACCGGTACGGTCAATACGGTTGTTATTATTGCCTTTCTTTTTATTTCCATTATATGGTGTTCGTGATGGTCATGTTTATGTTCGTGTTTCTCTTTATGTCTTTTTGCAATGTGTTCGGGAAGAAGGTCCATATCACACTTTGGACATTTACCCATACTGTCCGATACTACCTCGGGGTGCATAGGGCACACATACCTTACTCCCCCCGCACCCTTTTCCGCATGATGGTGGTGATGTTTATGTTCATGCATGGCATTACTCCTTTGTTATGTATTTGATAAGGGCTACTATCCCCAAAACTATCAGGACAAGCAGTAAAATGCCCAGCACCCACATGAAGGTGTGATGGCCGTTGTGCATCATTTGTGTCCGTGTCCTCCCATCTTCATGTCCATATCAAGGTGTTTCAGAAGGTCTGGTGTTATATCCGAAAACTTGTAAACCTTCTTGCCCTTTGCA
>WFPJ01000020.1 GCA_015487615.1 Aquificales bacterium
CCTTGTCCGAATAACCACAGCTTCTCTTTTCCAGTCTTTTTATAACCTCATCGTAATTACCCTTGTCAAGAGCCCTTGTTACCGCAAACTGGCAAGCTTCATTAGTTTCACCGCATCCTGTAAGGAATAAAGTGACCGCAATTAATATAAACAAGATAGGCACCATAGCACACCTCCATTACTATTAAATTATCTGGATTTTGGAATGAAAATTTAGTAAAAATTACCATTTAAGGAAGATATAATATAAACAATGGATATACATGAGATAATGTCCATACTGCCCCACCGTTATCCCCTTCTCTTAGTTGATAAGATTATTGAATATGAAGAGGGTAAAAGGATAGTAGGAATAAAGAATGTATCCATAGGAGAACCTTATTTTCAAGGTCATTTTCCTGGCTTCCCACTTATGCCAGGTGTTTACATACTTGAGGCTTTGGCTCAGGTCGGAGGTATCTTAATGATTAAATCCCTAAATCTTGAAATAGGTAAATATGCCATAGTATTTGCGGGAATTGATAATGCCCGTTTTAAGAAGCCCGTTTTTCCGGGGGATCAATTGAGGTTGGAACTTGAGGTTATCTCGCTTAAAAAGGTACTTTCAAAGATGAAGGGCGTAGCTAAGGTTGATAATGAGGTGGTTGCGGAAGCAACCCTGCTTGCAGCCTCGAGAAGACTGGACGAAATAACAAGATAATTAATTACCATAGATAATTATATATTCTCCTTCCTCAAAGCTACCCATTTCCTTTTTGAGAACTTCCTCATCAAGATTTTTTAATTCCTTACGCAAGCTTTCCCGCTTAGCCTTTAACACCTCTACCTCCTTTGAAACCTTTTCCATTTCCCTTTTCATTGATATAACATCAAATATATCAGGGTCCGCTATTAAGAGATTATGTAGTGTATAAAATATAGAAAACAGCAGTAATATTTTGGAAGTTAATTTAACAGGGCTTTTTGAAGACTTCTTTACCCTTGAATTGTGCGCCATATCCGAGTTCCTCCTCAATTCTTAGCAACTCGTTATATTTGGCTATCCTGTCTGTCCTTGAAGCGGATCCAGTTTTTATCTGCCCGCTGTTAACCCCTACCGCAAGATGGGATATAAAAGTATCTTCCGATTCTCCGGATCTGTGGGAAATTATTGTATTGTAGCCGTTCCTTTGTGCAAGCATTATAGTATCCATCGTTTCCGAAAGGGTACCTATCTGATTAAGCTTAACAAGTACCGCGTTCCCTACCCCCTTTTCAATTCCTTCCGCAAGTATGGAAGGATTGGTAACAAACAAATCATCGCCCACGAGCTGAACTTTTTCCCCGAGACTTTCCGTTATCAACTTCCATCCTTCCCAATCCTTTTCCGCCATGGGATCCTCAATGGATACGATCGGATACTTATCTATAAGTTTTGAATAATAGTTACAAAGATCCTCACTGTTATATTTTTTCCCTTCAATAGTGTATATACCTTCCGAGTCAACAAGCTCGGAAGAAGCAACATCAAGGGCAAGCAGTATATCCTCTCCCGGTACATATCCTGCCCTTTCTATTGATAGAAGCAATATATCAAGAGCCTCTTGGGTTGATCCTATTTGAGGTGCAAATCCGCCCTCATCACCCACATTCGTATTGTATCCTTTTTCCTTTAATATTTTTTTTAGATTATGAAATACTTCAACACCTGCTCTTAAGGCTTCACCGAATCTATCTCCGTATACCGGTACTATCATAAATTCTTGGATGTCCAATGGATTATCCGCATGCACACCCCCGTTTATGACATTCATTAAAGGAACCGGCATAAGCTGGGCATATATACCGCCTATATATTGATAAAGGGAAATACCGAGTTCCTTTGCGGATGCACTGGCAACAGCCATACTAACACCGAGAATGGCGTTGGCTCCCAGCTTGCTTTTATTTTCCGTACCGTCCAATTCAATTAGAAGATAGTCAATTTCCCTCTGATTCTGAGACTCTATTCCTATCAATTCCTTGGCAATGATACTGTTTACATTATCAACCGCCTTCAGGACACCCTTGCCTAAGTATCTGTCCTTTTCTCCGTCTCTAAGTTCAAGGGCTTCCCTCTCTCCAGTTGATGCACCGCTTGGAACAATAGCCCTTCCAGTTGCACCGCTTTCTAATAAAACCTCAACTTCTACGGTGGGATTGCCCCTTGAGTCAAGAACCTCCCGCGCATGAACTCCTACAATTTCGGACATGCTATCAATTTTAGCATAAATGTTCTTTTACTACTCCGAGAACATTTTTAAAAACAGTATCTATATCCTCATCCGCCTTTATGACCTTAATTCTACCGTGTTTCTCCGCTATCTTTAAAAACCCCTCCCTAACCTTTCTGAGAAAATCTATCTCCTCAAATCTGTCCTTTGCCCTTAATCTTTCAAGTGCCACCTCCGGGCTTATATCAAGCAGGATTGTAAGATCTGGCTTTATACCCTTTGAGGCAAACATATTTATCCTTTCTATCATCTCAATATCAATACCTCTACCGTAACCCTGATAGGCGGTTGTTGAATCATAAAACCTGTCAAGGATAACAATCTTACCCTTTTCCAAAAGGGGTAGCAGTAACCTTTCTGTAAGTTCCGCCCTGGCTGATTCAAATAATAGAAGCTCTGTAATATCGCTAACATCGTACATAAGAAGAATCTCCCTTATTTTTTCACCCACCTCCGTACTTCCGGGTTCTCTGAAAAGATATACTTCACCCTTTTCCCTTTTTAAATATTCATAAAGCTTAAGGGCTATGGTTGTTTTCCCCGCTCCGTCAATGCCTTCAATGGTTATAAGCATTATGTTTTCAGATTTCTCCTCTGTTTATGAGTTGTGCAACTTCCTTTGCAAAGTATGTAAGAATTATATCAGCACCCGCCCTTTTTATTGAAATAAGGGTTTCTATCATTACCTTCTTCTCATCTATCCATCCCAGTTTACCCCCAGCCTTTATAATTGAGTATTCACCGCTCACATTGTACGCTGCAACGGGAAGTAGGGTAGCTTCTTTAACACCCCTTATCACATCAAGATATGCAAGGGCTGGTTTAACCATAACTATGTCCGCTCCCTCTTCCACATCAAGCAATACTTCCTTTATGGCTTCCCTGTAATTTGCAGGATCCATCTGATAACTCCTTCTATCTCCGAAGGCTGGGGCGGATTCCGCCGCCTCCCTGAATGGACCGTAGTAGGCTGAAGCAAACTTTGCAGAATATGCCATAATAGGCATATCTTTAAATCCTGCTGAGTCCAAGGCTTCTCGTATTGCTTTAACCATTCCATCCATCATACCCGAAGGTGCAACCATATCCGCACCGTTCTCCGCATGGGATATAACCTGCTTTTTGAGATTTTCAAGTGTCATGTCATTATCAACAGTATCGCCCTTTAACACACCACAGTGACCGTGATCCGTGTATTCACAGAAACATACATCCGTTATGACATATATATCAGGAACCTCCTTTTTAACCTTTCTGAGGGTTCTCTGGATTATACCCTCATCGGACCATGTATCCGAACCTACACTGTCCTTTTTTGAGGGTATGCCGAAAAGTATAATTGCCTTTATACCCGTATCTCGCACCTCTTTAATAGCATCCACTATTCTATCCGGTGAATATCTGTAAACTCCAGGCATTGAAGGAACTTCTTCAACTGTATTTGAACCGTCAACAACAAACATGGGATATACAAGATCATCAAGAGTAAGGCTGGTTTCTCTTACGAGGGATCTTATAAAATCATTTCTCCGCAATCTTCTTGGTCTTGTGAAAGGGAACTTCATAGAAGTAATTATAAATCAGCTTTTGCTTTTAATAAGATCCATAACCCTTCCGACAAACCTGATAGGGCTTTCCCTTACTCGGTTTCTAATCTTTATTAAGTCTCCTTTTACCTCGCTTTTTATTAAAAAAGCCATACCCACCCCTTTACGAAGAATAGGAGAAAAAGCACCGCTTGTAACTACCCCTATTTCACTATCTCCCTCATATATTTTGTAACCTTTCCTTGGGATCAGATTTCCCTCTACGACGAAAGACTTTAATTTTTTTCTT
Source organism: Aquificales bacterium (assembly GCA_015487615.1). Classification (GTDB taxonomy): domain Bacteria; phylum Aquificota; class Aquificia; order Aquificales; family Aquificaceae; genus WFWF01. The sequence continues at coordinate 4,089 of WFPJ01000020.1, forward strand.
ACTTCCCTTTTAAGTAAGACTTCCTTACCCAAGAATTCCTTATTAAGATCAACAAATCTTTCAAGCCCCGCCTCAAAAGGTGTAATATCTTCGTCTATTTCATTTCCATAAAGAGGATATCCCGCCTCTATCCTTAATATGTCCCTTGAAGCAAGACCGCACGGTACGGAGTGCTTAAGTACTTCCTCAAATATTTCTGCACCTTCCTTGATAGGGGCGTATATTTCATAACCCTTTTCACCAGTATAGCCCGTTCTTGAAACTATGATATTTCCGAATGTTTTGAATCTGTAATACCTTAAATCACCTATATCAAAAATTTTTTTGATTATCCTTTCACTTTCGGGACCTTGAAGGGCTATTTGAACCGTACTATCGGATATATCTACAGGATCGATAAAGGTTCTCAAATGGGAAAATATCTTCTCCCTGTTGGAGGCATTTACACATATTAGATATTCATCGCTGTCAAGCATATAAACGGTTACATCATCCTTTATACCACCCTTCTCATTGGTAAACAGGTTATACTGCACCCTTCCTGGCTCAAGCCTTTCAAGGTTATTCGCAAGCAATCTTTGTAATATACTCTTAACCCCTTTTCCCCTTACCATGAATCTTCCCATGTGGGAGACATCAAATACACCCGAATGTTTCCTTACACTTAAAGCCTCTTCTATAGCGGATTTATAATAAAGGGGCATCCTCCAACCGTGGAAGATAGTAAACTGGGCTTTTAGCTTCTCATGAAATTTATGTAAAGGGCTTTTCATAAAATTAAAATAATTATAACCAAAAATGAAATTGCTGTATAAGTATCTTCTTTTCTATTTTCTTAAGATTTTCATAATAATAAACTTTGTTATATTTGTTATAACAGCTGTTTACGGACTTGCGGACATTTTTCTTTCCTTCAAATCACCTTCCCTATTTATTGGTTTTAAATACATATTATTATTAATACCTTTTGTTTTTTACTACCTTTCACCCCTCAGCTACACATCTGCGGGTCTTATTGTTCTCAAGCGATTAATGGATAAAAAGGTTGATCTAACAGCACAAAGCTTTGGTATATCACCTTACAATTTGATATTACCCCTTGTTATATCAGTCATTATTCTTTCCATGTTTCATATCGTTATGAATGAAAAGGTTTATCCCACCGTGTATAAAGAGATGAAAGGTATTGAAGAAAGATATAAGGGTAAGAAAAGGGTATTAAAGAAGATTGCAAGGGATATATGGTTTTTGAAAAATATCGGGGAAGATAGGGTTTATGTTTTCGTTAAAACCATAGAAATTGATACGGGCAAATTTTTTGATCTGATTATGATAAGGGTAGGAAAAGATGATAGGGTTAAGGAGATAACAGAAGGTAAGTACGGCATATGGGAGGGAACACTTTTAAAGGTGGGAGAAGGATTTAGATATAATTTTTTAGTCTCCGAAAGAAATGAAAAGCTTAAGAATAAAAGCATTGATATAGGATTTCCCCTAAGGGAAATAAGTTTAATATCCGAAAGAATAGAATTTTTACCTTCATCTTCATTAATATTTCTGTTTTCAAAAGGAAAGGATATTGGTATAGATGTAAATCAGTACCTTGGGGAAATCATGTACAGATTGGGTGTTTCCCTCTTTCCCATTTTTGTGTTTATACCTGTAATATCCACCTTGCTTTTGACAAGAAATCTTAGAAGGAGTATGCTCACCTTTTTTGTATTCGTAATCGGCGGTTGGTTTTTTATAACCCTTTCCAAAATATTGCCTTCAGAAGCAAAGACAAGCCCCTTATATGTGATTATTCCCTATACAATGTTGCTCTTATACTCATTAAAAAGACTTTACGATCTTAGAAAAGGAATCAGGGTCTAAGCTTGCTGTTCCTACAAGTAACCCGTTGATCTCCTCATACTTCATAAATTCACCTGCATTTTCCGGTTTAACACTACCACCGTAAAGTATCCTTGAGTTCCCTTTAGCATTCGGATTAAGCCTTTTCAATGTTTCCCTTATAAAAGAATGAACCTCCTTTGCATCCTCGGGAGTTGCAGGAACTCCTGTACCTATAGCCCATACAGGTTCATAAGCTATATCAATTCTATCTATATATTCTTCAATACCTGAAAGGCCTATCTTAAGCTGAGTTTCAACAACCTTAAAGGTTATACCGCTGTTTCTCTCCTCAAGCTTTTCCCCCACGCACAGGATGGGTCTTAAGCCCGCTTCCAATACCGCAGTTACCTTTTTATTTATTAATTCATCATTTTCACCGAATATATGTCTTCTTTCCGAATGTCCCACTATAACATAGGAAGCCCCCGTTTCCTTTATCATGTCAAGGGATATCTCACCCGTAAAGGCTCCCTTTTTCTCATAAAAACAGTTTTGGGCGCCCAGTTTAATATTTGTATCCTTTAAAAGTTCACCCGCAACCTGCAGAGA
>WFPJ01000021.1 GCA_015487615.1 Aquificales bacterium
CAAGCAGTAAAATGCCCAGCACCCACATGAAGGTGTGATGGCCGTTGTGCATCATTTGTGTCCGTGTCCTCCCATCTTCATGTCCATATCAAGGTGTTTCAGAAGGTCTGGTGTTATATCCGAAAACTTGTAAACCTTCTTGCCCTTTGCAAATTTCTTCGCCTTTATCCTGCTCTTGAAGGGGGCAAGATCCTTACCCATGGGACCTTCTTCAATGACCACATAGTAAGCCCTTTTACCGTCAATCCACTTTCCGGTGTTGTAATCCTTTACCCAGATCTCTTTTACCTTTTCTTTATTCTTGAAGTAATACTGGAGTATGTGCTTGGGGGATTCTGCAAATTTGTAAGTACCGTCATTCAGCTTTACCTGTGATGTAAGCTCGGGTGACATATTGACATCCATGTTGCATATTACACATCTCTTGCCTTCCAGCTTTTGTGAAGGCTGAGAAAAGGCTATAAGACTTAAGGTTATCATCATCAATGTAAGCTTTCTCATCGCCTCAACCTCCTAAGAGGGTTTTAAGCTCATCCCTGAGATCGGGATTTTCTTCCAACACCTTCTGAAGCTCTTCCTTGTTCATAAGCAAGGTTTTAAGCATGTGCTTTATTACCTTGGGATGTTTCATAAGCTTCTTCTTCAGTTCCCTCCTGCATTCCTTCATGTGCTCCTTAACGAGCTTTCTTATCTCCGGATCCTTCATGAACATCATGGGCATCCCCATGTACATGTGATGCATTCCCATACCATGGGATTCCCTTTTGATATCCATATCAGGAACGCCGTGGGCAAAAGCCAAAGACATGCTCAAAAGTCCCGCAAAAAGCAGTTTCCTCATGACCTTAACCTCCTTTCAGTGATGGTGTCCTCCCGCGGATGCGGTCCCATAAAGTCCTCTCAGCTGTGCCTCGGAATCAAGAAGGAATGTTCCCCTTACAACAACCCTTTCACCTTCCTTCAAGCCGTGCAGTACCTGATAGTAGCCTTCCGCCCTTTTTCCGAGCTTTACCATCCTCGGTTCATACATGCCCTTTCCGGTTTCTACAAATACGACCGTCCTTTTACCCGTATCAACCACCGCACTTTCAGGAACAACAAGGGCTTCACCGAGCTCCTTTTCAAGCAGGATCTCAACAAGGGTATCCGGCTTTAATTTGTACTCGGGATTGTCTATCTTTATTCTCACCTTGACAGTTCTCGCCATTCTGTCAGTTTGGGGAAAGATGTAATCTACAACGCCGTCATACATCTCCTCAGGATTGTCCCTGGGTGTTATAAGCACTTCCATCCCTTCTTCCACATAAGGGAAAAGACGATAGGGAATTTCCGCTATTACCCATACTTCTGATATGTCCACTATTCTGTAGGCGGTTTGACCTTCCTTTACATATCCCCCCTCATTAACAAGTTTCTTTATAATCAAGCCATCTATGGGCGATCTTATAATGCTTTGGGCTTTAAGATATTCAAGCTTTTCCTTTGCGGATCTTATAAGTTCCTCATCTCCCTTCTCCCTTGCCAGCTCGTACTCTCTCATGGCTACTTCAATGTCCGGGCTGAGTATTCTCATCAACGGGTCACCCTTTTTAACAAGCTCACCCTCAAACCTTCCGAAGGTTTCCTCAATCCATGCATCAGCCCTAACCGTTACATCTACTATCTTCTCTTTGTTGTATTCAACAAATCCCACCGTTGAGAAGCTCTTAATGAGTTCCTTTCTTATTACCTCTTCTGTTACTATTCCTACGAGTTGGACCTTGTGGTGGGCTACCATTATGTGTTTTTTGTGCTCATCATGTTGAGCTTCCTTTAAAGGTACCAAAGCCATACCGCATATGGGACATTCTCCCGGCTTGTCACTCCTTATCTGAGGATGCATGGGACAGGTGTAAACCTCTTTTTTCTCTTCAACTTTTGCGGTCTCCTCTTTTTTATTTTCTGAGGCACACGAATATATACCCGCTGTAGTGACTACAACAAACAGCAATAAAATCATCCACCTCATATCAGTTCCTCCGCCCTTGCTGTTACTTTAAGTAGCTCAACGATAAGCTTTATCTCCTTAAGTCTCAGGTTCCAAAGCTCTCTGTAAGCCCTCAGTAGATCCCTGAAATCCTCCTTTTCATAAGAAAAGGCTATATTAAGGCTTTCTATCTCCTTCTTTTTGTCCTCTATCTCTTTTCTGACTATATCAAGGGTCTCTTTGAGGGAAAGGTATATAGATCTCAAGGCTTCGTACTCACCCTTAATTCTCAGCTTTGTACCTTCAAGAAAAAGATGCTTCCCCCTTATCTCCTCCCTCTTCTCCATAACCATCAGTTTTTCTTTTCTTTCATACCAAAGGGGAACGGTTATACCCGCCTTAAGGGTTATGAGATCAGGTATATCAGGTCTTAGGAGATAGGCACCTGTTAAGGTTATATCGGGAAGGTGTTCAACCTTTAACCTTTCCTCTTCCGCTTCCAAAACCTTTATTTCCCTTTCCACCACTTTTATATAGGGGCTCTTTTCTATTTCAAGGGGTGAGGGGAAGGGAACAATTTCAAGTTTCTCCTTTTTAAGATCAACTTTTCCGCCTGCCAGCGCTTCTATTATTGCAAGGCTTTTAAGCCTCAAATTTCGGGCAAAAACTATCTGCTCCTCAATTCTGCCGAGCTCAACCCTGAGGAATACAAGATCCGCCAGGTTAGCCCTTCCATATATGTAGTGTTCTTCGGAAACCTCAAGTATATCCTCAATTTCTTTCTTTATGGATAAAGAAAGTTCTTCCAACATGAAGGAGTATTGAAAGTCATAATAGTTTTCTTTGATGCTCCTTATAAGCTGTTTTTTAAAAAGCTCTCTATCCGCCTCTATCTTCTCTTCCATTTCTTTGGCTATAAGGGAATCTTTTTCCCTCTTTGTGGGAAGGGTATATCTTTGGGAGAAGAAGAAACCGAAACCGCTCATAGGATTTTGCGCCCTCGGAAAGGGATACTCAAGTTCTACACTTTGCAGGGCAAAACCTACTACAGGATTAGGAAGCGTAAGTTTATATCTTGATCTTATATCCTTTGATTTAATTAAATTTTCAAAGGATTTAAGTGTGGGATTATTTTTTAATGCAAAATCTATTAAATCGTCCAGCTGTTCCGCAAAAGAAATATTTATAAGAAGTATAAAAAAAGCTAAGAATCTGAACATGCAAAAATGATATTCCTAAAGCTCTGTTAATTCAATCTCTTTATTTAACGGTTTAATAACGTTCTTTTTAACATTTATTAAACATTTATTAACATTATTTTTGTTTTATAAAAACGGTTTTATTTCACAATTTTAAAGAAGTTTTTAAAAATTTAAATTCTCTAAAACAAAGACCCTGTTCAGTATTAGCTGATCTACATCATCGTCATTTAGAGATTGAAATTCAATTTCATTTTCATATAAAATATGCAGGGAGGTGATAGGCTATGCCGAACGATCCGTGGCTTATAGAGGAGTACATAAAGGAGCGTTTAAGGATTGCTTTGTCTTTTAAAAGAAAAGTGTCTTTGGAAGAGTTCAAACTGATCTTTATGATCCCTGTGGAAGATGAAAAGATTTTGAGCTTGGCGGAGGAGCTGGGTTTCAGGGTAATAAGAAGGTATAAGGGGATTGTAATATCGGTGGGAGGCAAAAAATGAGGTATATAAAGATTTTGTCCCTTCTTCCTACTGCGGTTTTATCTTCTGAGCAGGTTATTAAACTTGAGGATGTGGTTGTTACTGAAACGCGCCATGAAATAGATATTGAAACTGCACCTTCGTCAATTACGAGCGTAAAAGAAGAGGATCTGGAACTTAGAAGTACGGAAAGCCTGAGGGACATATTGCTGTTTGATTCCAGTCTCTTCATAATGAGGTCCCGCGGAACTGACTTTCTTGGTATAAGAGGCTTTACTCAGGATAGGATACTTATACTCATAGACGGAAAACGTCTTTCCGGTGATGTTGACAGAACCTTTGAGCTGGACAGAATTACCTTGGACAGGATAGAAAGGATAGAGGTAATGAAGGGTCCCGCATCTGTGCTTTACGGCACGGATGCCCTTGGAGGAGTTGTAAACATAATAACGCGCGAGCCATTAAAAAGGGAGGTGAATTTTTCTCTCAGGTATGGATCCCCGCCTGATGAAAGACAGCTTTCCTTCTCCGCATATACGGGAATAAGAGGTAAATTTAACTTAGGTGTATTCGGAAGGATAAAGAGCAGGAATGCTTACAGACTTCACGACGGAACAACTCCCTCTTTTCTACTGGATGTTAAGAGTACGGGGCTATCCCTTTTCCACTACCCTTCTGGAGGATCAAAGGTAAGGTTTGATTACGATTACATGGATCATGACGAAAGGGGTGTTCTTAAGATGGGTCCATCAAATGTAAAGGTAATACACAATAATGCAAGGCAAAATATTTCTCTAAGTTTTGATAGGGATAGAAAGAATTGGAAGCTATTCATCAGAGGCTACGCTTCCCTTTACGATAAGGACTATGAGCTTAGGAGAGAGGTGGGTAATGGACTTATAGACTTTGATGTGGCGGACAGGGATCTTTATGTATTTGAAACATGGTTCAGCAGGGTATTCTTGAACAGCCACAGGTTTACTGTTGGTGGAGAAATAAGGAGGGAAATTTTTAACGGAACACGGATAAGGGGTGGGGAGTTTAAGGGAAAAGTTGTTAGGGAAAATATATCAAAGGATCGTTACATGGAAAAAATAGACTATTACGCCCTTTATATACAGGATGAGCTGTTTTTATCGGAGAATCTTTTTATTATAGGAGGTGTAAGGTACGATGATAGTGACAGATTTGAAAGCAACCTAAGTCCAAAAATAGGGGCTACATTCGTGCCGACGGAACGTATAAGATTAAAAACTAATTACGCAAAGGGTTTTAAGACACCGAGTCCGAGGGAGCTGTTTATTTTCTTTCCTGGTTTCGGCTACTGGGTGGTAGGCAATCCGCAACTTGAAAGTGAAAAGACGGACAACATAGATGCTGCATTGGAGATAGATATTTACAAAAATCTCACTTTTAAAGGAGGAATATTTTACACTAAGGCCGAGGATCTTATAGATACCAGTTTTGTATGCATGGGAGGAACCCCTGGATGTACAGCTAACGGAACACCTGTTCCTACTGGCACTGCTCTAATAACCTACAAAAATATAGGAAGGGCTGAAATACACGGAGCGGAGCTATCCATTAGTGGTAAAAGGGGGAACAGGGTAATACTGGGTGTATCCTACACGTATATGCAGGCGAGGGATATTGTAAACAGGGAACCTCTGCTACAGAGACCAAGACACAGGGCTGTAGGCAGGATTGTTTTAAATGAAAAGGCTTTCAGGGTAGCCCTCTTTGGAGAACTGGTAAACGGCTTTCTGTATGCGCCCAATGAAGAGAAAAACTACGGTCTCTTACATATAAGCCTATCAAGAAATATTTATAGAAATATTAGGCTTGTAGGGGGAGTGGATAATTTAGGTGACAGTAAGGATTTTGATATAGGACTTCTGGGAAGGTTTTACTGGTTGGGAATACAGGGAAGTATATAGTCAATAATTTTTAGAGACTCTTGCCATGATATAGTCAAATGACTATATTAATCCTACCATGAAGCCAAAAGAGGTGATGGAAGTTCTGAGGATTTCCAGAAGCACCTTAAGGAGACTTAGAAAAGAAGGAAGATAAAAGCTATCAGGCTTCCCAACGGAAGATATGAATACGACGAAGAGAGCGTTTACAGATACCTTCTTGAGACTATGGGAAAACCTCCTCAGAGGAAGACCGTTATCTACGCAAGAGTATCCACTCCTAAGCAAAAACAAGACCTCATCAACCAGATAGAACTCGCCAAAAACTTCTGCATAGCAAGGGGTTGGAGAATAGACGGAGTTTACAAAGATATAGCTTCAGCTCTTAACTTTGATGCAAGGAAGGATTTTCAGGCTCTTCTGAATGAAGTTTTGAGTTACAGGATAGAGAGAGTAGTAGTAACCTACAGGG
>WFPJ01000022.1 GCA_015487615.1 Aquificales bacterium
AGACTCTTGACTGTGAAAAAGGTACTTCTCGTATCACCCGTACCATTCAGACCCACCACAAGACCGTAACCCACTATAAAGTTACCCCTGTTACCTTCAAAGCTTGCTATGTCCCTGAGCTTGACAGCGTAAGAAACGGAGAAAAATAACATTAAAAAGGCAAGACCTTTGCAAAGAATCTTGTTAACCATCCTGGCTTACCCCCGTCAACAAGGAAACCCTTCCCGTCCAATATAACCTCAAGGTTAGCTATACGATTACTTGGAACGGTGTTGGTACTATCTATATCTTCCGGTCTTACTATACCCCTTAAAACTATAAGCTTTTGGGAATCATTAATGGATATGTACTTTTTAGCCTCAATAAGCATAGTACCGTTGGGATAAACTTTCATGACCCTACCCGCCATTCTGGTTGTTAACATTCCCCTTTGCTGAAGCCTTCCCGTACCCAAAGAGGATAATTCGCCTCTCGCTTCAAGCATCTTGGCTAAGGAATCCTCCGTTTTCCCAAAAAGGGCGGACAGGGCTTGAGAAATCTTTGTCCTTCTTCCCGTGTTGTTGGTTACAGTCTCAAGAGCATTAACACTCTCTATAACCTCAATAAATATAACATCTCCTACAGAAACCGCCCTGTTCTCCGCATAAAGGTTTGCCATATTGTCCCCCATTGCATATATGCTTCCCTTTGCGGTTATCTTTTCCTTCCCCTCCACAACCGGATAAGGATTCTCCTTTTCATAATCGGAAAGGGTCCTTGCCTTTTGACTACACGATAATGTAATAAGAAGCAAAGGAATTAAAATAAATATCATAATACCAAATTCTAAATATAGCACCTAAATCGGAAATTTGCTATAATTTTACAGCCCATGCTTGATCTGAAAGGGAAAAAAGCCCTCGTAACCGGTTCTACAAGGGGCATAGGAAAAGCCATTGCTCACAAACTTGCAAAGGCAGGTGCTGATGTTGTTGTAACGGGAACAACGGAAGAAAAGGCAAAGGAAGTTGCGGAATCCTTAAAATCGTACGGTGTAAATGCCATAGGTGTAAAGATGGACATAAGGGATGATAAATCTATTGAAGAGGCCTTTGAAAAGATAAATAAAGAGTTCGGAGATATAGATATACTTGTAAACAACGCGGGTATAACGAAGGATGCTCTATTTATTAGAATGTCCGATAAGGATTGGGAAGATGTGATCAATGTAAACCTGAACGGTACCTTCAGGGTAACCAAAAGGGTGGTTAGGGGCATGATTAAGAAAAGGTGGGGAAGGATAATAAATATGTCTTCCGTGATAGGTTTTGCAGGAAATCAGGGTCAGACAAATTATTCCGCATCTAAATCTGCACTTTTGGGATTTACAAAATCCCTTGCAAAGGAGCTGGGACCAAGAAATATAACTGTTAATGCTGTTGCCCCGGGTTTTATAGAAACGGATATGACTGCAGGGCTCTCGGAAGAAGTCAAGGAGTGGTATAAATCCCATATAGTTTTGGGAAGATTCGGATCACCCGAAGAGGTTGCGGATGTTGTCTTGTTTCTCAGCTCCGATATGGCTTCTTATATAACGGGAGAGATTATTCATGTTAACGGAGGAATGCTATAAATAAAAAGGTTCAGGAGGTGTTGAAATGGAACTTGAACAGAAGGTCAAAGAAATCATAGCGGATCAGCTCGGAGTAGAAATAGAAAAGCTTACTGATGATGCAAAGTTCGTTGATGATCTGGGTGCGGATTCCCTTGATGTGGTAGAGCTCATAATGGCTTTTGAAGAAGAGTTCGGGATAGAGATACCCGACGAGGACGCTGAAAAGATTCAAACGGTGGGGGATGTTATTAACTATCTTAAGGAAAAAGTAAAGTAATTCACCTATTATGAGAAGGGTAGTTGTAACAGGTCTGGGAGTAGTATCCCCTATAGGTACCGGTGTTGAAAAATTCTGGAACAATCTCGTTGCGGGTGTAAGCGGTATAGACAGGATAAAAAGGTTTGATCCTGTTGAGTGGGGTCTTCCTGTTCACATAGGGGGTGAGGTAAAAGATATAGATTTTCTCCAATACTTTGATAAAAAGGAAGCCCAAAGAATCTCTGATTTCATAAAGTTTTCAATTATCGCCACGGAAGAAGCACTTAAAGACAGTGGTCTTTTAGAAACAAAGGTGGATCCGTACAGGGTTGGTGTAATCATTGGTTCCGGGATAGGAGGTTTGAGGGACATAGAAGAAAATACGCGCATACTCCTTGAAAAAGGGGCAAGGAGGGTATCACCCTTTTTTGTACCTTCGGGTATCTCAAACATGGCTTCCGGGTATGTTGCCATAAAATGGGGATTCAAAGGGGTTAACTATGCGGTTGTATCCGCCTGTGCAACAGGCAACCATGCTATAGGTGATGCCTTTAGGCTTATTCAAAAAGGGGATGCGGATGTCATAATAGCGGGGGGAAGTGAGAGCGCCATAACACCCCTCGGGGTTGCGGGATTTGCAAATATGAAAGCACTTTCCACGAGGAATGATGAACCCCAAAAAGCATCAAGACCCTTTGATAAAGACAGGGACGGTTTCGTTATGGGAGAAGGTGCAGGCATACTTATACTTGAAGAGTATGAACATGCCAAAGCAAGAGGAGCTAAGATATATGCTGAAATTGCAGGTTACGGAGCTACAGACGATGCTTATCACATAACCGCTCCCTGTGTGGACGGTGAGGGTGCTTATGAATGCATGAGATTAGCCTTGGAAGACGGTAAAACAAAGCCAGAAGAAGTTGATTATATAAACGCTCACGGAACATCAACACCTCTCAATGATAAAACGGAAACTATGGCTATTAAAAAACTCTTCGGTGATCATGCTTATAAACTAAAGATAAGCTCAAATAAATCAATGATCGGACACCTTCTGGGGGGTGCAGCGGCAGTTGAAGCGGTAGCTACAGTTAAAACAATAGAAACGGGAATAATACCCCCTACCATAAATCTGGAAAATCCTGATCCGGACTGTGACCTTGACTATGTACCTAACAAAGCGGTAAAGCAAGAGGTAAATGTAGCTCTTTCCAACGCCTTCGGATTCGGTGGTACAAATGCAAGCATCCTCTTCAGGAAAGTTTAACGCGGAAAGCTTAGAAGAAAAAATAGGCTACAAATTTAAAAATAAAGGGTTGCTAGTTCAAGCATTAACCCACATATCCTACGCCAAAGAGTCGGGAGGTTCTCACTATGAAGTCCTTGAGTTCCTCGGGGATGCTATAGTTAACTTCATAATAGTTGATATACTTGTCAAAAATTTCCCGAGAAAGAGAGAAGGAACCCTCGCACCCCTAAAAGCTTTTCTTATAAGCGAAGACTTTTTATCGGAGCTTGCCAAGGAACTAGACCTACAGAATTACATAAGGCTGAGTAAAAGGGAACACCTGAAGGGCACGAGAAACAATATATCCATTATGAGCGATGTATTTGAAGCCTTATGGGCATCTATATATATTGACTGTGACAGGGATGCTAACCTTGTTAAGGATATATTTGCAAAACTTTTTGAGAAAAAAATAATACAAACGGTAAGGGAACAGAGGATAAGGAAAGACTATAAAAGCTTACTACAGGAGATAACCCAAGGCAGGTGGAAAGAGAAACCGGTTTACAGAGTTATAAAGATGGAAGGCCCGGAACATGATAAGATATTCACCGTTGAATGTACCGTGAGGGAATACAGGACCATAGGTACAGGTAAAAGCAAAAAGGATGCGGAGCAAAAGGCCGCGGAGAGAATGATAGAGTTATTATCGTGAACATGAATCAAAGTTTATTCTGATCTCAAAACCGCCATAGCCAACTAATCCGTAGGAGACAACGTATTCAATACATCCAACATAAGAACATTTTTATGGAATATCATGGGGGGGTTGTGAATATAACGTTTTATTAAGTGCGCATAAAGGATTGAAGCTGAGTAATAGCTCAGAAATACTCCACCTTACAAACAGCTCGGGCCGGATCCGAATGCTCTTCGGAGTTTCAGAGAAAGATTGCTCAACATACAAGAAATGAAGCAGGAGCTTTCGGACATCCGGGAAGAGCTGAATGCGAAAATGAAAGAGTATGAAAAACTGAAACCCTATGCACAAGCTAAAGATCTTCAGCAGGGAGACTACGAAGTCAAGTACAGGGACGATAAGGGACCCGGAAGACATCCTCAGATAGAAACCACTACAGAACAGGTTACCGAAAGGCTGGATAAGGAAATAGAAAACTATAAGGAAGAAAGAAAGACCCCTGAAGAAATACGGGAAGAAATTAAGAAAAAGCTAAAGGAAATGCGGAAGAGAGACCTGGATGCTTTTAAGGATATATTTGGGTGAGGATCACAAAATTATCCAGTAGTTACCACCACTCCTTCAACTACGGTTTTCCTTATTTCTTCAAGCTTGACCAAAATTTCCTCTGCTATAAGAGCTTTTTCTCTATCCTGGTCTTCTTTTAAGATTATTCCCTCCTTAGTTACCACCACCTCAAACCCTTCGGGCACTTCTATTTCCATGTCGTTTATCTTTACTTTGTAGGTTTTTCCTTCTTTCCTGAGTTTTTCCATTTCTTTATTCAGTTTTTCCCTTATTTCTTTTTTAATCTCCTCCCTTCTCTTTTCCTCCTCTTCCCTTGCCTTCTTTTCAATTTCCTCTCCTATCTTCCCTACGAACTTCATAGCCACTTCCCTCAACCGCTGTCCTTATATTATATATAGTCGTTAT
>WFPJ01000023.1 GCA_015487615.1 Aquificales bacterium
CTGTAGCTAACACACCTGCTGTATAGTCATCTACTTTATAAAACATAACCGCTATATCATTAGCACCGCTATCATAGGCTTTTTCCCACAATATATTACCTTTCTCATCAATTTTTATTATCCATATATCAGAAAAACTCCTACCGAAAGACTCCGTCCTGCCTAAAATTACATACCCACCATCATACGTTTCCATAATATCAACACCCTCATCGTATTTTGACCCCCCGTATGTCTTTTGCCATTGTATATTTCCTTCTCTATCCAATTTGACAACAAGTATATCCATATTTCCTGCCCCGAAAGAGTTTGTGGATCCAACAAAGATATATCCGCCATCCGATGTTGCTATAATTTTGTTGACAATTTCATTGCCCGGTGCTCTGTAAACTTTAACCCAACCAGGATACACATAAACCCTCACTGTTTCCTCAGATATACCCCCTCTCTTATCTTCAACTGTGAGCCTAGGAAAATATTCCCCTACTTCATTATATGTAAATGATTTTGAAACCAATCCGTTACATTCTTCCACAACAATATCCTCGTTACCATCACCATCAGCATCAAGTTTGCAAGTAAGTATATCTCCATCCGGGTCTTTTACATACCATATAAAAGACACCTTTATAGGCTTCATTCCCTTTTCGGGTGTTGCTTTGAAGGTTTCTATTTTGGGAGGGTTATTTGGTTTTATGACACTTAAATCTCTTATTTCCTTAATTGATGAGTTACCATTATTATCTACCACCTTTATTACCGCATTATACTTTCCAGATTCTTTATAAACATGCTCCTGAGATCCATTTTCTTTGCAGTTGTCAAACCTATACTCATATACACCATCTCCGTTAACATCTAAAGAGCATGTTATCTTATCTCCATCAGGATCTTTCACCTTCCATGAAAAGGTAACCTTAAGGGGAGCTTCACCCTCTTGAGGATCCGCCTTGAAACTTTCTATAACAGGAGGCTTATTTGTAGAAGCTTTTTCATTATCCTTCTCTGACTTACTAACATCTCCGGCCTTTTTACCACCGCAGGCTGTAACCAATAAACACATTAATATAACAAATATTAACTTTCCCATCTTCTCTCCCCCTTTTTTAATTATTTAAACACTAACCTCTGTTAAAATCCATAGATTGTGAAGGTCCATCTTGTTATTACAATTCTTGTTTACATGTTGTTTGCTTACTATACCTTTGCTCAGCCGCAAGATGAAATGACTGACCTTCGTATTAAACAGCCTCTTCTTTTTGAAAAGCAGAGGGACATATACAACCGTTTAAGGAAACGAGAAAAGTTATTTAAATTTAAAGTTCCAGAACTGAAGATAGAGGAAGTTAAAGAGGAAAAGTGTTTCTATGTGAAAGCAATAAGGATTGAAGGTTATAAGCTTATTTCAAAGGAGGAAATATACAAAGTGGCTTCTAAATATGTAGATAAATGCTTGGGCGAAAAGGGGCTTTCTATGTTATTGAGGGAAATAAACAATCTCTATATAAAAAAAGGATATATAACCTCAAAGGCTTACCTTATTCCCAAGAATATATCGGAAGGCGTCGTTGATATAAAGATAATTGAAGGGAAGATAGAAGAAATTACTGGCAATGTAGAGGGAATAGGTACAGCTTTTTACGGTTTAAAAGGGAAGGTTTTAAATATAAGGGACGTAGAAGTGGGTATAGAAATGCTAAATCGCCTTGAATCAAATAACGCAACGATAAATTTAGAGCCGGGATCAGCCCGCGGTTTGACCAAAGTAATTATTAAAAACATACAAGGCAGAAGATATTCTATAAACCTATCCCTTAACAACTTCGGTTATAAACCAACCGGTCAATACCTCATTTCTTCACGTATTCAACTTGAGAATCCTCTGAAAATAAGTGACATTTTAGCCCTCAGCATAAACACAACGAACAGACAGGATCCGAATAGGAGATCTGTTACAAACTCTATTGATTACTCTTTTCCCCTTCATAGGTTTTTGTTCACAACTTCGTTTTCTAACACAACCTATGCCCAAAGCCTTAAAGGTGCAATAGCAAGATACAGCATGCTTACTACAAATAACACATTGAATACCGGTTTTGAATACAAGGCATATCATTCCGATAAGTTTAAATTTTCGGGAGGGGTTAATCTTTATTTCAGGGAAAATACAACACTTATTGAGGAAATCAAAATAGGAACAATGAGCTATAAATATAACAAAGCGAAAGTATTTCTCAAAAATGTTTTTATATTGGGTAATATGTACGCATCCTTGACTTTAAATGTCCACAAAGGTTTGGGAAGCGATGAGGATAAATATGTAATTGATATATACAGGAATAATGAGGTTTACAAGATAAGCGGATATTTTACCAAATTCTCTGTTGAAGGAAGCCTGTTCATTAACCTGCCTTTCAGACTTTCATACACAGCTTTTATTTACGGTCAGTATGCATGGGAAAGACTATTTAGTTCCGAACAGATAAGCATAGGCGGACCTTACAGCGTAAGGGGTTTTTTTGAAGATAATATAAGCGGTGACACGGGATTTTATATAAGGAACGATATTTCCGGAAATATAAGGCTGAAAGGAAATATATTTTTAAGACCTTACGCAGGTGCTGATTATGGCATTATTGATTGTACAAGGGATAGCCTTTGCGGTGCAATTATAGGATTATCCGCCGGTACGCATATTATATACAAGCGATTAAGTATAAATGTGTTTCACTCTCTACCCGTATTTTACCCGGAATATATAAAGGAGTCCGGTTTTACCGGATTTTCACTTAACTTTAGTATATAATAAACTACGGGAGGGTACAGAGTGTGGAGGAGGGTAGTAGCCCTAATTACATGTTATGTATTCTTTTTATCACAGGTTGCTTATCCGGTAGGCATAGTTGCTGACCCAAATGCTCCGGCAAATAAAAGACCGGAAGTAAGGCAGGGAACATCCACAAACCCCAATATTCCCGTGGTTAATATAGTAACCCCCGATGCGGACGGTGTTTCTCACAACCTGTACACAAGATTCAACATAGACAGGTACGGCGCTATACTTAACAATTCTACCACCCTCACTGAAACAGTTCTCGGAGGGTACATTGATGCAAATCCCCTTCTAATGGGCAGGTCCGCAACACTGATAATAAACGAAGTAACAAGTTCAGAAAGATCCTTACTTTTCGGACCCCTTGAAGTGGCAGGGAAGATGGCAGATGTTATAATCGCCAATCCCAACGGTATTACCATAAACGGGGCAAACTTTATAAATATAAAAAGGCTTACATTAACCTCAGGAGATATACTTTACGATAATAAGTTCAACGGCATAAAGGTAGAAGACGGAGAAGTATTAATAGAAGGGAGGGGAATAAATGCAGAATCGGTGCCTTACCTTGTTATACTTTCAAAATCTGTCAATGTGAACGGACCCGTTAAAGGTTCCGACATCACATTTACCCTTGGTTCAAACATATTCAACTCTGAAGGTATGCTTACACAGGTAATAGATTCCGAAGGAAGGATAAGATGGGCATTTAACTCTTCCTTAGTAGGAGGTATATACGGTAACCGAATAAGGATTGTAGTAACCGAGAAAGGGGCAGGGGTAAATGCGGAAGGACCTATAGTGGGTGCGGAGGAAGTTAGCATAGATGCCAATGGAGAAATAAGGGTAAGGGATGTATCCTCTCAATCCAATGTAAAGATAACCTCAAAGGAAGGTACGGTGAATTTATTGGGCAAGGTTGCTTCGGAAAAGGCAACCTTTTCTTCTTCAAAAAATATAGTAAACAGGGGTAAGGTTAACACATTATCCGCTAATTTTAAAGGGAATTTTGAAAATAA
>WFPJ01000024.1 GCA_015487615.1 Aquificales bacterium
TTTATGGCGGGCATAACCTTGAGGGCGGATTCCCCTATTGCTTCCGGATTTACAGGTACATCCCTCCAACCTACTACCTTTATACCGGTTTCCGATATGATATCCTCTATGTGTTTCTCTACCGGTTCATATAGAAAGAGGACGCCTACAGCAAGATTTTCCGGGGAAGATAGGTTGAGTTTTTGATTTTCAATGTAGTCTAAGAAAAACGTCAGAGGTATCTGGATAAGTATTCCCGCACCATCTCCCGTTTTCTTATCCCCTCCTATGGCACCCCTATGGGTAAGATTTTTAACCGCTTCTATACCCCACCTTACAATTTGGTGGGATTTTTTGCCAGAAACATCGCATACAAATCCAACTCCGCAGGCATCATACTCCTTTTGGATCATCCTTCTACCTCAAGTATATATTTAAGCAGAGAAAGTATATATAATATAGGAAAAAAATCAAGACTTAGAAAGGAGTTCCCTTATATACCTATCTTTATCCTTATCATCTTCCGAGCCAAGCATGCCGAGTATGAGCCATCTTTTCTTTTCTCCATAGGTTACATATATTCTGCCCCCTTGAGGTTTAAGCTTGAAAACACCCTGGGCTCCCTTCAGCATCTCCATATCTTCTTTATCTTCCTTGTAATCTAATAGGAGCATTTCCCTTACAAAAGAGTATTTTCTGGAAGGATCAAGGTTTGCAAACTCCCTTATTGCCCTTTCAGAGAACTCTATATTTTTAAACAAGCTATTCAATATCTCTTTGTACACTTCTACTTTGTTCTTACTTTCTGAATTGGTTGCGGATTCAAACTCAAGGACCTTCTTCCTTAGACCTTTATTCTCCGATTCCAGATCTTTGATCCTGTTTTTTAATCTTCTGTTTTCTTCTTCCAGTAAGGAAATCTTACCGTTCAGTTCCCTTACAGTTTTGGATAGTTTCTTCCTTGTCTTTCTGAGTTGGGCAATTTCCTTTTTAAGGTTGTCATTGGCTGAATCTTCACGTATCTCCCCCAGCATTCTAAACAGCCTTGCATTGGCTCTTTTAAGTCTCTCTTCCCTCTCTTTGTATTCTTCCAGCATATACTCAAGTTCCTTTATCTTCTTTTCCAATTCTTCCTTTTGTTCCTCAAGTCTCCCCCTTTTGTAGAGGATACTATCAAACACCTCATCAGAATCGGGCGGGAATATATCATGTTTTAAAAGCAACCTTTCTAGCTGGTTTTCAATATCAGCCTTCTCCTTTTTGAGCAGATCTACAAGTTCCTGCCTTAACTTACTTTCCTCCCTAAGTCTTTTTAGTTCTTCCCTGTTTGCTTCAAGTTCTTTCCTTAGCCTGTTTCTCTCTTCTGTTATCTTCCTTATATTTCTCTCCACGGGTGATTCAAACAACCATATAAGCATGAGACTGAGGGTTATGGATGGAAGGTCCATGTATATTATGCTTATGTCCCTTTTTAAAATACTAAGCATTATTATTTGTGAAAAGAGAAGATAGCTGAGCCATAAAACGGTGGACTTTCTCTGTCCGAAAAGCCATCCGAGGAAGAGTGCCAAGTTGAAGGATGTTACTATTACGAAGTTGTAAACATCTGTGGGGAAAAGAGGAATAGGCAGGATCTTTTCAAAGGTTGAATATCCGAGCAAAAAATTATAGGCAAGGAGAAGGAAGAGTAATGTTAATACATCCTTCATAATTATTAATCTAAAACCTTATGTAATCTCTCCATATTTATATCTTCAAGGAGCCTGTAGTCCTTCTTTATGTCCCTTCCTGCCCTTGTTAGATAGCCTCCTACCATCAATGCATTTACCATCAATGCTGCCATGCCGTGGAAATCTCCTAGGGTTTGTTCCCTTCCTCCGCATAATCTGAGTTCCGCCTTAGGATTTGTGAATCTGAACATGGCTATTATTTTGAGGGCTTCAAGGGGTGAAACACCCCTTCTGGATTCAAGTGGTGTTCCTGGTATGGGCATAAGGAAGTTAAGGGGTATAGAGTCAACCTCAAGTTCCCTGTAAGTGAGGGCGAGATCAACCCTGTCTTCAAGGGATTCTCCCATACCGAATATACCACCAGAGCATGTGGATAGCCCAGTTTCCTTTATCCTTTTTATGGTCTCGTACCTTTCTTCCCACCTGTGGGTTGTTACTATTTTTGGAAAGTAATTTCTTGAGGTTTCAAGATTGTGATTTACTCTTCTTACCCCAGCATTTTTTAACTTTTTGAGCTGTTCATGATTCAATGTGCCTCCGGACACGCATACATTTATTGGTAGCTTTTCCTTCTTTTTTATCTCTTCAACTGCTTCTGCAATCTTATCAACCTCTTCATCCGTTGCGGATTTACCGCTTACAACAACGCAGTATCTGTTGGCACCGTACTCTATACCCCTGTGGGCACCTTCAACTATCTCCTCCTTAGGTACGAGCTTATAAACATTTATGGGTGCCTTGTAAAACTTTGATTGGGCACAGAAACTGCAATCCTCTTCACATGCCCCGCTCTTTGCATTTATGATAGAGCAGAATTCTATTTTGTTTTCGGGAAAGAAATGATTTCTTATCCTGTGGGCATAGTAGGTTAGAAGGGGGACATAAACATTGTCAACCTTTAGAAGGGTGAGGGCTTCCTCCTTCGTAAGAGGTTCATAACTTATTGACTTTTCATAAAGATCTATGATAAATCTCTCCATTTTATCCATTATTAAACCTCCCTTAAAAGGTTTCTTTATAATATCAAAAAATGGAAGTAAAGAAAATAACAACACCCCTCACAGAAGAAGTTATAGAGGATTTAAGGGCTGGAGATAAGGTCTTGATAACTGGATATATATATACCGCCAGGGATGCTGCACACAAAAGGATGGTAGAGGCCCTTGAAAGGGGTGAAGATCTGCCTTTTAATATAAAGGGTCAGATAATATACTATGTGGGTCCTACACCGCCAAAGCCTGGACAGATTATAGGTTCCGCTGGTCCTACAACCGCAAAGAGGATGGACAAGTATGTGGAACCCCTTTTAAAAAGGGGTCTTAAGGGTATGATAGGTAAGGGTAACAGGACACCTCCGGTGAGGGAACTTTTAAAAAAGTATAAAGCGGTTTATTTTGCGGCAATAGGGGGTACTGCTGTTCTCTTAAAGGAACATATAAAATCTTCCGAGCTTATAGCTTACGAAGATCTGGGGACAGAAGCCATAAGAAAGCTTTATGTTGAGGACTTCCCTGTTATAGTTGCAAATGATATATACGGGGGGGATATATTTGAAGAGGGGCAAAAAAGGTATACGGAAATAGAAGTATAGCTTGACACATTTTAAGTGAGAATTATTTTCATTTAAACCATGGAGGATAGGATGGCGGAAAAGGTATATATATTTGATACAACCCTCAGGGACGGAGAACAGGCGCCCGGTTTTTCTATGACCACCGAGGAAAAACTTCAGATGGCACATCAGCTTGCGAGGTTGAAAGTTGATATTATAGAGGCGGGCTTTGCTGCTGCCTCAAAGGGTGATTACTCCGCAATAAGACTTATATCTGAAGAAGTAAAAGGTGTAACCGTATGTTCGCTTGCGAGGGCTGTTGAAAAGGATATAGAGATAGCTGCTTCCGCCCTTGAACCTGCTGAAAGAAAAAGGATACATACTTTTATAGCTACTTCAGAAATACACATGAAGTATAAGCTTAAAATGTCACCCGAGGATGTTCTTGAAAGGGCAAAGAAGGCTGTTTCCTTTGCGAGAAACTTTACGGATGATGTGGAGTTTTCCTGTGAGGATGCTACGAGAAGTCAAAGGGATTTTCTTTATAAAATCATTGAGGAAACAATAAAGGCGGGAGCCACCGTTATAAACATACCGGACACGGTAGGCTATGCCATGCCAGAGGAGTTCGGAGATCTAATAGAGAATATAATGAACAATGTTCCTAATATAGACAAAGTTATTTTAAGTGTCCATTGTCATGACGATCTTGGCTTGGCTACCGCCAACTCTCTGACCGCGGTTCTTCACGGTGCAAGACAGATAGAATGCACCATAAACGGTATAGGTGAAAGGGCGGGAAATGCAAGTCTTGAGGAAGTGGTTATGGCTATAAAAACAAGGAAGGACATATTCAAGGATTTATACACTGATGTTAATACAAAGGAGATATACAAAACGAGTAGACTGCTGTGCAGAATAACAGGAAGTTTTGTGCAACCGAATAAGGCTATAGTAGGGGACAACGCCTTTGCCCATGAATCCGGAATACATCAGCACGGTGTCCTTTCCCACCCTCTAACCTATGAGATTATAAATCCGGAGGATGTGGGCTTTCCTATGAGCAGGATAGTGTTGGGCAAGCATTCTGGAAGGCATGCCCTCAGGAAAAAACTTGAGGAGATGGGTGTAAGATTTACGGAAGAGGACCTAGACAGGATATTTGAAAAGTTTAAAGCCCTTGCGGATAAAAAGAAGGAAGTTTATGACGAGGATATAGAAGCCCTTATATATGAGGACTTTTTCAAAACAGGAGAAGAAGAGCCAGTTAAGGTTATACATTTTCAGGTACAAAGCGGTGATGCCATAGTACCCACCGCAACCGTTAAATTGGAGTATAAAGGCGAAGAAAGGACAGCAACTTCAACGGGTAACGGGCCCGTTGATGCGACTATAAAAGCTATTATTAAAGCCCTTGATATAAAACCGAGATTGCTTGACTACTCCATAAAGGCACTCACGCCTGACACGGAAGCGATGGCGGAGGCAAGGGTTGTCCTTGAGCTCGGGGAAGTTAAGGCTTCGGGCAGGGGTACGGATACGGATGTTATAAAGGCAAGTGTTGATGCCTTTGTTGACGCTTTAAACAGGGCTATCGTTAGAAAGGAGTATATAATAAAAAGAAATATGGCAAAGAGAGAGGGTACTGTATAAAGGAGGATGCTATGAAAAAGTTTATTCTTGTCAGTCTTGTTTTGCCCCTATTTTTAAGTGCAAGCTGTCAGGGGTTTGGTGGTTCCTGCCCCTCCGAGGATGAAATAAGGGAGGCGGTAAAGGGACTTATATCAGGTAATTATACGGTTGAGGACATTTCTCCCTTGAAGCAGATAAGGGGCCTTTGCCAGGTTGTTGTAAAGGTAAGGAATCAGCCCATAGTGTTTTATATTGATCCTGAAGCCAAATATATACTTGCGGGGAATCTCTTAGAGATAGAAACGAGGAAAAACCTCACCCGTGAAGTTGCAAGACAGTATATGAAGGTAGATGAAAATATACTTGCGGAGCTTGAGAAGAGGGTAAACTTTACCTACGGTGAGGGTACAAAATACATATATTACATCACGGATCCTGATTGTCCCTTCTGTAAAAGAACTGAGCCAATTCTTGAGGAGTTTGCCAAAAAGCACAATGTAAAAATAAAAGTTATACTTTTCCCCCTACCTATACACCCTGAAGCCTTTGCCAAGTCGGTGGGTCTTATATGTGATAAAAAAGGATTTAAAGAGTTGATGAGTAAAGAGGAACTTGAAAAACTTTATAAGAAATACAAAGATGAGAAAAAACAATGTGAAGAAGGTAAGAAGGCTGTAAGGAACAATCTCCAATTTTTAACTCATCAAATGGGTGTTACTGGTACACCCACATTAGTGGGTATGAATGGCAAGATAATAAGTGGTGTGCCGAGGGAGGAAGATCTACTTGAGCTTATAAATTAAAAGGAGATAGATATGTTTAGATTTTTTGTGTTTTCACTTTTGTTGTTGGCTTTGTTTGATTTTTCCTTTTCCGCTGTTAAGCTTGCCTGTGTAGATACAACAACCCTTTTAAAGGATTCAAAAAGGGTTAAGGAGGCTCAAGATAAGCTAAGGGCTAAGGTTATGGAATTTCAAAGGGAGCTTGAAGCTAAAAGAAGAAGGCTTGAAGAATTAAAAAAACAAATAGAGAGTAAGGCTATAAGTCAGCAGGCTAAGGAGGAAAAAATAAAAGAGTATCAAAGGATAGAGGCTGAAGGATTTGAACTTCAACAAAAAGCCCAGAGGGAAATAGCCTCTTTAAAAGAACAGCTTGAGAATCAGGTTTTGGAGGAGGTAAAAAAGGTTGTTGAGCAAGTGGCAGTTCAAAAGGGATACGACGGTGTTATTGACTGCGCTGTTTTTCTTTACAGAGGTAATAAGGTAGGTGATATAACCTCAGAGGTTCTTAATGCCCTTGACAGTATGAAATGAAGCTCGGAGAGATAGCGGAGGTTGTAGGAGGAAAGCTTATAGGCGATCCATATTATGAAGTAAAAGGGGTGGGAGTTCCGGGCAAAGCATCAAAAGAGGATATAGTATTCTGTGCCAGGATAGAGGATACGGAAAAGGTTCCCGAGGGATCTCCTGTTGTTGTAAACAGGGAGGTGAACAGGCAAAACTATATAGTTGTTGATGATGTAAGATACGCCCTTGCCTTATTTCTTTCTGAATTTTTTAAAGAGAAACACCCTTCGGGTATATCTGATAAAGCGGTTGTTTCCGAGGGTGTGGTAATTGGAGAAGATGTTTATATAGGTCCCTTTGTATATGTGGGTGAAGGTGCTGTAATAGAAAAAGGTGTTAAGATCTATCCTTTTACTTATGTGGGAGAGGGAACATATATAGGTGAAGATACGGTTATATTCAGCGGTGTTCACATATATCCGCGGACACTCATAGGTAAAAATGTAAGGATTCACAGCGGTACGGTTATAGGTGCGGACGGTTTCGGCTATCACATTACCGATAAAGGTGTTATAAAGCTAAATCACATAGGCAGGGTTATCATAGATGACGGTGTTGAAATAGGAGCCAATGTGTGCATTGACAGAGCTCTTATTGATGAAACGAGAATCTCCGAGGGCACTAAGATAGATAACTTGGTGCAAGTTGCCCATAATTGTAAGATAGGTAAATACAACCTTATTGCAGGGCAGACGGGATTTGCGGGTAGTGTTGAAACAGGAGAGGGGGTTATGTTGGGGGGTCAGGTAGGGGTGGCTGATCATGTAAAGATAGGGGACGGTGTGAAAGTCTCCGCCCAATCGGGAGTAACAAAGGATCTTGAACCAGGGAAGGTTTACAGCTCCACCATATCTGCAGAAGAGATACATAAATGGAGAAGGATACAGGCGGTTATTAAAAGACTTCCAGAGTTGTGGAATAGAATTATCACTAAAAAGCACTCATAGTCTTTTTAAATAAGTTGACAAAAGGACTGGAGAGGTATTAGCCTTATTATTAATATAAGGAAGGAGGTTAAAGGTTGGCTGGACACAGTCATTGGGCACAGATAAAGCATAAGAAGGCAAAGGTAGATGCTCAAAGGGGTAAGCTTTTTAGCAAACTTATAAGGGAGATAACCGTTGCTGCAAGGGTTGGTGGCGGTAATCCAGAATTCAATCCGAGATTAAGAACCGCCATAGAGGCGGCAAAAAGGGCAAACATGCCCCTTGAGACTATAGAGAGGGCAATTAAGAAAGGAACAGGTGAATTGGAAGGTGAACAGCTTGAAGAGGTAATCTATGAAGGTTATGCACCAGGCGGTGTTGCGGTAATGGTAATTGCTGCAACGGATAACAAAAACAGGACTACCGCTGAGATCAGGCATGCCTTTACAAAATTCGGCGGTAGTCTTGGTACATCGGGATGTGTTTCCTATCTTTTTGAGAAGAAGGGTATAATTGAAGTTCCTTCTAACTCAATAGGTGAAGATGAATTGCTTGAAAAGGTTGTTGAGGCTGGGGCTGAGGATATGAGGTTGGAGGGAGAGTTTTACAGAGTATTTACAAACCCAGAAGATCTATATGATGTTAAAGAAAGGTTGGAGGGTGCGGGTGTATCGGTGGAAAAGGCTGAGATAAGTTGGATACCGACCACAACGGTAAATATTAATGATCCTGAAACCGCCCGGAAGGTTCTGAAATTGCTGGATGCCCTTGACGATCTTGATGATACCCAGCAGGTTATTGCCAATTTTGAAATACCCGAGGAGATAATTCAGAAGGTAGAGGTTTGATAGTTTCTATTTTATTTTTACTTATTTTTGTTCTACATGCGTACTCTAAGGATTTTTGCAGAAAAGATACAAAGGAGATACCGGATATAACACTCAAACCTCTTTACAAAGGATTTGACAAGCCTGTTTTCTTCTTGGGTAGAAGTGGCAAGTTCTATGTTGTAGAGCAGGAGGGTAGGGTAAAGGTTATTGAAGGTAGTAAGATAAAAGTTTTCCTTGATATAAGTGAAAGAATTGAAAACGGCGGTGAGAAGGGGTTGCTCGGACTCGCCTTTCACCCTCAGGATCCAAAGCGTTTCTATATACACTATACTGTAAGGGAGAATTCAAAGCTTTACAGTGTTATTTCAGAGGTAACATTACCCAAAAAGAGGGAAAGGGTACTTCTTAAGGTATACCAGCCCTTTGACAATCACAACGGAGGACACTTAGAGTTCGGACCGGATGGCTACCTTTATATAGGTTTGGGTGACGGAGGAAGTGCGAACGATCCTTTAAACAATGGTCAGCGTCTTGACACCCTTCTGGGCAAGATTTTAAGGATAGATGTAGATAAAGTGTCTGAAGGAAGAAATTACAGTGTGCCGGAAGATAATCCCTTTGTAAAAGTCAAAGGAGCGAGGGGGGAGATATGGGCTTATGGTTTGAGGAATCCTTGGCGATTCAGCTTTGATCCAGTGAAGGGTTACCTTTACGTGGGTGATGTGGGCCAGAATGCGAGGGAGGAGATAAATATTGTGAAGAAGGGCGGTAATTACGGGTGGAGGGTTATGGAGGGTTCCATATGCACACCTGGTGTTAAAGATCATTGCGATCCGTCCCTATATGAGAAGCCTATTTGGGAGTATGGCAGGAAGGAAGGTATTGCGATCATAGGCGGTTATGTCTATAGGGGAACAGAGTTTCCTGAGCTTTGCGGTGTTTACTTTTTCGGAGATTGGGGAACTGGCAGGATATGGGGACTCATATATGATGGTAAAAAGGTTATAAAGCATAAGCTTCTTGCTGATACTGATATGATGATAAGCTCCTTCGGAACGGATGATGCGGGGAATGTTTATGTGGTTGACCACAAAGGCAATATATACAAGATAGGGGTTAAATAATGTTTGTTAAGATACTGCCTCAGGAGATAAGGAGAAAGATATCCGCTGGGGAGGTTATAGAAGGACCTTCTGATGTAGTGAAGGAACTTGTTGAAAACTCCTTAGATGCAAGGGCAACCTTCATTGAGGTAGAGATAATAAAGGGTGGTAAATCGCTAATAAGAGTAAGTGATAACGGTACGGGTATCCATAGGGATGATATAGAAAAGGTCTTCCTTGAAGGTGCCACAAGTAAGATAGGAAAGGAGGAAGATCTTTTAAATATATCCACCTACGGCTTTAGGGGTGAAGCACTTCATGCTATTACTTCAGTTAGCAGGACTTATATAAGATCAAGGTATTTTCAAGACAGTATAGGTAAAGAGATATTTGTAGAGGGAGGCACCTTACTAAGAGTGAGGGATAGGGGTATGCCACAGGGAACCGAGGTGGAGGTTAGGGATCTTTTCTTCAATGTACCTGTAAGGCGTAAGTTTTTAAGGAAGCAAGAGACAGAACGCGGAAAGATACTAAAGATAATTAAAGAGTATGCGATGGTAAATCCGGAAATAGGATTCCGCCTTATTTCAGAAGGGAAGGAGGTGTTGTTACTTAAGCCTGCCGGTGCAGAGGAGAGGATATGTGATATATTTGGATACAATTTTGAGCATATTGAGGGTAACAGGGGGATGATGTCAGTTAATGCATATATAGCAAGGAATACCGATAGGGGGGAGCTTTTTGTATTTATAAACGGTAGACCAGTGACAAACAGAAATATTAAGGAGTTTCTGAGAAAACTCATAGGTTACAGGGCTTGCGGTATATTTTTTATTGATCTTCCCTTATATGCGGTTGATGTAAATGTACATCCTAAGAAGAGGGAGGTAAGAATAAGAAAAGAAAGGGAAGTCCTCTCCGCAATAAGGGAAGTAATCAATCCTTCTGAACCATCTTTTGGGGAGCAAATTCTTTATCAAGAGACACCTTCATATAATACTAAGCTGTTTGAGGTTCTCGGTACCATAGATGAAAGGATTATAGTTGCCATTGTTGACGAGTTCCTTTACTTCTTTGATCAACACCTACTTTCCGAGAGGATAAACTATGAAAAACTAGGATATGAGGAGGATGAAGCTTGTAGAAGCTCTATAAAAGGTGGCCAAGTGCTTTCAAAGAAGGCCCTTGAGGATCTTGTAAGGGGCTGGTTTGATTTAGAAAATAAACATGTATGTCCACACGGAAGACCCATATATTACAGGATACCAATAAAGGAGATTTATGAAAACTTGGATCGTACTTACTACTAAAATCTAAGCAGTGTTGCACCCCATGTTAGTCCTCCCCCCATCGCTGTAAACAGCACTATGTCTCCTCTTTTTAATCTTCCCTCTTCAAGGGCTTCGTATAAGGCTATAGGTATGGATGCGGCACTCGTATTTCCGTATTTGTGTATATTTGTATAAATTTTCTCCTCGGGTATATTAAGCTTTTCAGCGAGAGAATTTATTATCCTTATATTTGCCTGATGGGGAATAACAAGATCTACATCCTCGGGAGACAAACCTGCCTTATTAAGTACATACCTGCATGCTTCTTCCATGCTCCTTACAGCGACCTTGAAAAGCTCTCTACCTTTCATATTTATGTACCCACAAAGAGGAGCATAAAGCAGTTTCCAGAGAGAACCATCGGAATATATTTTTGAAGCAAGTATATCACTGTTACCTTTATCGTTTGTTAAAATGACAGAAGCGGCACCGTCACCGAAGAGTACACATGTACTTCTGTCCTTCCAATCAACTATGCTTGATATCTTTTCCGATCCTATAAGTAGTATCCTTTTTGCCCTTCCCGCTGATATCATGCTCCATGCTACCTCAAGTCCGTATAGAAAACCGCTGCATGCTGCGGAAAGATCAAAAGCAAATATATCCTTAAGACCTAGCTTCTCCTGTACTAGGCATGCTGTTGAAGGAAACTGATTTTCCGGTGAAAGGGTGGCAACTATTATACCGTCTATATCTTCCTTTGATATGCCTGATCTTTCAATAGCTGACAACGCTGATTTGTACGCCATGTAACTTGTTGTTTCGTTTTCAGCTATCCTTCTCTCCTTTATTCCGGTCCTCGTGGTTATCCATTCATCGGAGGTGTCAACCATTTTCTCAAGATCAAAATTTGTAAGCCTTTTATTCGGTAAGTATATACCTACGCCCTCTATTTTGAGACCCATCAGATCCTTGCCTCAGCGGGAGACAACTTTTTAACATTTTCAACAAGTTTCTCATTAAAATGCGTATGCAGAAACTCGCTTGCTACCCTTATTGCGTTTTTTATAGCTTTGGCGTTTGCCTTCCCATGGGTTATTATAACTGGCTTTTTAGCCCCCAGAAGTGGTATCCCTCCATATTCAGTAAAATCAGCTTTCTTTTTAAATCTGTTTATTGCGGGTAACATAAGGAATGCACCTATTCTTGCCAGGAAACTTTTTTCTACCTCTTCCTTTATCATCTGAATAACAGCCATTCCTAGGCTTTCGCTTGTTTTAAGTATTATGTTACCCACAAAACCGTCACATACTATAACATGGAAGGTGCCCGCATATATATCCCTCCCTTCTGCATTACCTACAAAGTTTAACCTTGTTTGTTTAAGTAAGGGATAGGTCTCTTTAACAAGTTCATTCCCTTTACCTTCTTCTTCTCCTATACTTAGGATACCTATTTTTGGATTTTTTATTCCAAGCATTTCTTCCGCATAGGTGTGGCCTATAATGGCAAATTCAACCAAATGTTTGGGTTTACAGTCAACATTTGCACCCACATCTATGAGTACTGTTTTGCCTTTCGGATTAGGCAATGCAACAGCAATGGCAGGTCTGTCTATACCTTCCGTTGCCCCCACTATTAGCTTTCCTACAGCAAGGACCGCTCCTGTATTACCTGCTGATACAAGACCGTCCGCTATACCTTCCCTTACAAGCTTGCCCGCTATGTATAGGGAAGAGTTTTTCTTTCTAAGAACGTTGGAAGGTGGTTCATCCATTGATATTACTTCTTCAGCGGGAACTACCTCAAGAAGATGTCTGTTTTTTACCTTTGAACCATCTATTATTTTTTTTATTCTCTTCTCGTCACCGGTAAGAAATACTTTTAAGTTGTATTCATCCGCAGCAAGAATACAGCCCTTTACTATCTCTTCGGGGGCATAGTCTCCCCCCATACAGTCAACAGCTATACCGTTATTTTCCATCAGCCTACGTCTGTCACCTCGCGACCTTTGTAGTAACCGCAGTAGGGACAAACGCGGTGGGGTAATATCATCTCTCCGCAATTTGAACACTCTGATAAAGAAGGTACCCTCAGTCTATTAAAAAAGTTCTGAGCCCTTCTCTGATTCCTTCTCCACCTAGAAGTTTTACTCTTGGGGACTGCCATTACTCATTACCTCCGGTGTTTAAGAGATTTTTTAGTATAGCAAATTTTGGATTTATTTTGCTATCTTTTTCCTCTCTGAAGATAAACTCCGCCACACCTATGCAGTCTTGCTTGCATAGAGGCTTTATAGGTACGCTCAGAATGATTTGCTCCCTTATTATTTCCTCAATAACGAAATTTTCTTCATCCTCTATAAAGGAAACATCAAGATCTTCCATAGTAAGCTCACCGTGGAATTGGGTATTAATACCTTCAAGCCTTATATCTTTTGATTGTGATATATCCTTTTTGTAGGTGTTCAAGCATCTGCTACATACGAGTTCTATTTCACCTTCCATATCAAAATGGAGGTTATAACCGCCCTTAGCCTTTTTTATTTCTATGTAAACATTAACAGGCTCCCTTAGATTGCCCGTATCCGCCGGTATTTTCAAATCAACGGGCTTCAAAATATATGACCCTTTAAACACTTTAAATGATTTAAAAATCTCCTTTAAGTTTAAGGTAGTCATGATAGTTTCTCCTGAAAAAAAGGATGATTAAGTTATTATTAATAATAAGTTATGTTATTTTAACAGATTAGTCAAGAAGACCAGTGAGATTTCTGTTGGAGAGAGGCCTAAGTAAATTAGGCAGGTGGTTAAGATTCTTAGGTTATGAAGTAGAGTTTTTTAAAGGAGAAATTAGCCTTTCAGATATAGATGACACACGCAAAATTGTTATTACAACATCAAAGAGGTTTGCCGATATCCTTTCAAGAAGAAAATTACCCTTCGTCCTTGTACCTAGGGATAACTGGGAACTTCAGCTTTGGATAGTAATAAAAAAATTTAATCTCGGGACTGAACCTTTGCTGAATATATGTGTTTATTGCGGTAAACCCCTTGTTAAAGTAAGCAAGGAATCCGTAGCTGACAAGGTACCAGAAGGTGTACTTTTATATGGTAAGAACTTTACACTGTGTCCAGGATGCGGTGCTGTCTTTTGGCAGGGCAGTCATTATGAGAGGATAAGGAACAAAATTAAGGAAATATTGAAGAAGTATCAAGGTATAATATAGGCCCATGAGGAAGGTAGCCATAGTTATGGGGAGTAAAACGGATCTTGATCAAATGAAACCTGCGGTGGATATTTTGAAAGAGTTTGGGGTTGAGTGTGAAGTTAGGATAATCTCCGCGCACAGAACACCCGATATATGTAAAGAGTTTGCAGAGACCGCAAGGGAAAGGGGTGTGGAGGTGATAATAGCGGGAGCTGGCGGGGCTGCACATCTGCCCGGAGTTGTTGCTTCCTATACGGATATTCCCGTCATAGGTGTGCCCATAGCCCTTGAACCCCTCAAGGGAGTTGATGCTCTTTATTCTATAGTTCAGATGCCTGCGGGAATACCCGTTGCAACCGTGGGTATAGGTAATGCAAGGAATGCAGCCTTGCTCGCCTTAAGAATATTGGCTCTTAAGTATGAGGATTTAAGAGAAAAACTTAAGGAGTATAAGGACCGTATGAGGCAAAAGGTTATAGAAAGTGATAGGGAAGTTAATTTGTGATATAATACAGCACCAATATGCCTAAGTTATCTCCGCGTGACATCAGAAGAAAAATACAGGGTATAAAAAATACGAGGCGTATAACCAATGCGATGAAGGTTGTTTCCGCTGCGAAGCTGAGGAAGGCTCAGGAGCTTCTTTATGCGTCAAGACCCTATTCGGAAAAGCTTTATGAAGTTATGGGAAGCCTTTCTTCTAAAATAGACAGGGACAGTCACCCTCTTCTTGTAGAAAGACCCGAAAAAAAGGTTGATCTTATACTTATAACCGCGGACAGGGGACTTGCGGGAGCTTTTAATTCAAACATAATAAAAATGGCTGAAGATTTTGTGAGGCAGAAGGAAGAAGAGGGCAAAAGGGTTTCAATGATACTGATAGGAAGGAAGGGAGTTCAATACTTTGAGAAGAGAAATTACAACATAATCAAAAAATATGATGAGGTGTTCAGGAAGGAGGTGAACTTCGGGGTTGCTAAAGAGGTAAGTGAAATAGTGAGAAACAGATATGAAAATAAGGAAACAGACAGCGTATACCTTTTAAATAATGAAATGGTTACAAGGGCGAGTTACAAACCTATTATGAGGAAGTTTTTGCCTTTTGATATGCCAGAGGGAGAAGAGATACCCGGTATATATAACTTCGAGATAGAGCAAGGTGAGGTTCTCTCCGCAGTTATGAATTTGTACCTTAACTATCAGATTTACAGGGCTATGGTTGAATCAAATGCATCTGAGCATTTTGCGAGAATGGTTGCGATGGATAATGCAACAAGAAATGCGGATGAGCTTGTTAAAGAGTGGACCATGATATTTAATAAGGCAAGGCAGGAGGCAATAACGTCGGAGCTCATAGATATAGTAACAGCTGCTGAGGCAATGAAGTGAGGAGGTATTTTAAATGAAGGGTAGGATAGTGCAAGTTATAGGTGCGGTTATTGATGTTGAGTTTGATACCCAAGAACTACCCCCTGTTAGGCATGGTTTAAAGACAATAAGAAGGTTTATAGACGATAAAGGTAACTGGGCGGAGGAGGAGTTGTTTCTTGAGGTTGCCCAGCATATAGGGGAGAAAAGGGTAAGAACCATAGCGATGGGTGCCAGTGACGGGCTTGTGAGGGGTCAGGAGGTTGAGTATCTAGGGGGACCTATAAAGGTACCAGTTGGCAGAGAGGTGTTGGGAAGGATCTTTAATGTTGTGGGTAAACCTATAGATGATCAGGGTCCCGTTGAAGCCAAAGAGTACTGGCCCATGTTCAGGGAACCCCCTTCCCTTGAAGAACAATCTACAAAGGTTGAGATACTTGAAACTGGTATAAAGGTTGTTGATCTTCTGGAGCCTTATGTTAAGGGTGGTAAGGTAGGACTTTTCGGAGGTGCGGGTGTCGGAAAGACTGTTTTGATGCAAGAGCTTATACACAATATAGCGAAGTTCCATAAGGGTTTTTCCGTTGTTATAGGTGTCGGTGAAAGGACGAGGGAGGGTAATGACCTTTGGAATGAAATGAAGGAGTCTGGTGTTCTCCCCTATACGGTCATGGTTTACGGTCAGATGAACGAACCGCCCGGTGTGAGGTTCAGGGTAGCCCAAACTGGTATTACTATGGCAGAATACTTCAGGGACGTTGAAGGGCAGGATGTATTAACATTCATAGATAACATATTCAGATTTGTTCAGGCGGGTTCGGAGGTTTCAACCCTTCTTGGAAGACTTCCGTCCGCGGTCGGATATCAACCCACTCTAAATACAGATGTGGGTGAGGTTCAGGAAAGGATCACTTCCACAAAGAAGGGATCAATAACATCCGTTCAGGCTGTTTATGTTCCCGCGGACGACATAACGGATCCAGCTCCCTACTCCATATTTGCTCACCTTGATGCAACAACCGTTTTGGCAAGAAGGTTGGCTGAACTCGGTATATACCCCGCCATAGATCCCCTTGAATCCACATCCAAATACTTAGCACCTGAGTTCGTAGGAGATGAACACTATGAAACCGCCATGGAAGTGAAAAGGATACTTCAAAGATATAAGGAACTTCAAGAGATTATAGCGATACTTGGAATGGAAGAGCTTTCCGAAGAGGATAAAGCTATAGTTAACAGGGCAAGAAGAATACAGAAGTTCCTCGCCCAGCCCTTCCATGTGGCGGAGCAATTTACAGGTATGCCCGGTAAGTATGTTAAGTTGGAAGACACCATAAGATCCTTTAAAGAAATCCTGAGCGGAAAGTATGATCACCTTCCCGAAAATGCCTTCTATATGGTGGGAACCATAGAGGAGGTTGTAGAGAAGGCCAAATCTATGGGGGCTAAGGTTTAATTTTCTTTAATGATAATAGTAACCGGCGGTGCGGGATTTATAGGAAGTAATATTGTAAAGGGGCTTAACGATCTCGGTGAAGACAGAATAATAGTTGTTGACAATCTCAAGAATGCGGAAAAGGTAAAAAATCTGTCTTCCTTAAAAATTTATGATTATGTGGATAAGGAATATTTTGTTAACAATCAGGAATCCTTTAAAGGGGTGAGGGTTATATTCCATCAGGGCGCATGTACTAATACGATGGAGGGGGACGGAAGGTATGTTATGAACAACAACTATGAGTACAGTAAAAGATTGTTGAACTTTTGTATGAATGCAGGTATCAGGTTTATATATGCCTCATCCGCTTCCGTTTATGGAGACGGGAAGAAGGGTTTCAGGGAAGAAAGGGAGTGCGAACGCCCTCTCAATGTTTACGCTTATTCAAAATTCTTGTTTGATGAATATGTAAGAAGGATTATGGAATCTTCTCCCGTACAAATTGCTGGATTGAGATATTTCAATGTTTACGGGCCTGGGGAAGGACACAAGGGCAAGATGGCTTCTGTTGTGTATCAGTTTTACAATCAAATTAGGAGAGAAAGGAAAATAAAGCTTTTTGAGGGCAGTGAAAGATTTAAAAGGGATTTTGTATATGTTAAGGATGTAGTAAAGATAAATTTGTTTTTTTATGAAAGGGAAGGGATTTCTGGTATATTCAACTGCGGGACCGGTGTGGCAAGAAGCTTTTTAGAGGTCGCTAAAATTATGAAGGACATTTGCGGTGATGTAGAAATAGAATTTATACCCTTTCCCGAAGAATTAAAAGGTAAATATCAAACATACACATGTGCGGATTTAAAAAGGCTTAGGGAGGTAGGTTATGAGGGTGAATTTACATCCCTTGAGGAAGGTATAAAAGAATATATAGATAAACTTAAGGAAGAGGAGCAGTATCTTTTCTGAAGCCTTCCAATAAATTAATCCAATCCATAATACCTTCTTCTGTGACAGCGGATACCCTTATTACGGGGGCTTCGCTGTTTATTCTTTTTATATTTTTAAGGAAAATTTCCTCATTAAACCTTATAAAGGGTATAAGGTCAATCTTTGTTAAAAGGATGACATCCGCCCTTTTAAATATAAGGGGATATTTTAGGGGTTTATCCTCTCCTTCTGTAACAGACAGAAGTACGACATTAATATGGGTGCCGAGATCAAA
>WFPJ01000025.1 GCA_015487615.1 Aquificales bacterium
CCCTGTAGGTTACTACTACTCTCTCTATCCTGTAACTCAAAACTTCATTCAGAAGAGCCTGAAAATCCTTCCTTGCATCAAAGTTAAGAGCTGAAGCTATATCTTTGTAAACTCCGTCTATTCTCCAACCCCTTGCTATGCAGAAGTTTTTAAAGAAATAAGAAGGGTACTAGGTATCCGAAAAGGAGACAAGGTACTGTTTGAGATATGGGGTAATGAGATTAAAATAAGGAAGTTGAAAAATTTCCTTGAGTTTGAAGGAAGCTTAAAAGGGAAAATTCTTAGCCCTGATGAAATAAGGGACAGAGTTGAAGAAGAAGTTGCGAAGGATGCGGTATGAAGGAATGCTTGATACCAATATTTTCATACGCTACCTCCATGACGGGACTAACGAGGACAAGGAAAAGTTTAAAAAGCTGATATATTAGGCAAATAGAAAGGGAAGTACCTTTTACATTCCGCTAATTGTTATTATAGAAATGGTTTATGTTCTGGAGAGGATCTACGACATTCCTAAAACCCGTGTAAGGGAAATGATAGAAAGTATATTGACACTTCCTGTGGAGCTGGAAAATCTTGATATAGTTCTTATCGCTTTAAGTTTGTACGAGGAGAAAAACCTGAAGTTCGGTGATGCCTTGCTTCTTGCCACTGCCAAAGTTAAGGATATTATCCCAATTTATACCTTTGACACGGATTTCAAAAAGTTTAGAGAAGCAAAGGTGATCTAAATCTCAAACTTTCCTATAAGCGGAGCGTGGTCCGAAGGCTTTGGTGTTCTTCTCCTTCTTGGCCAGAGGTCAACCCAGATGTCTTTAAGATGTTTAAGTAGAGGTTCGGTCAGGAGTATATAGTCTATTCTCATACCCTGATTTTTCCATATTTTTCCCCCTATATAATCCCACCAAGTGTACTGAATCTTATCAGGATACAAGTATCTGAATGCATCAATAAACCCCCATTTAAGGATTGAAGAAAAGGCGTCCCTCTCTTCCTTCATCGTGCCTATGGTATCCCTAAGAAGTTCCGGATCATAAACATCAATATCTTCTATGGCAACATTAAAATCACCGAGGAGACAAATCTTCTCAGTAGGTGAATACTCCGAATTCAGAAACTCTAAGAATTTTTTATAAAATTCAAGCTTGTAATAAAACTTTTCCGACCCCCTTACATCACCGTGGGGCATATATACATTTATTATTTTTATATCTCCGTATTCTCCCCTTATTATCCTGCTTTGCCTGTCAAAGTATTCATCGCCCATGCCTGCTTTAACATTGCTTAACTCTTCTCTTGAGCAAATGGCGACACCGTTGTAAGTTTTCTGACCGTTAACATAACACTTGTATCCTAAGCTTTCAAATTCTTTGTATGGGAAGTTATTATTATCAACTTTCAATTCTTGTAGGCACAGGATGTCTATGTTTGACCTTTTGAGCCACTCTAAGGTAAGATCTTTCCGTGCCCTTATTGAGTTAACATTAAAAGTACATATCAGCTTTTCCATTGGAAAAAAGCAATTAAAAGCTTATTATAATATTCCTTCTATAGGAGGTGAATATTTTGAGTAAAAAAAGAATGCAGGAGGTTGCAAAAGAACTTAATGTATCTGTTAAGGAAATAAATAATGTACTGAGTGAGTGGGGATTTAAGAAAAAATCTAACTTTGCGTATCTTTCCGATGAAGAGTTGAATATAGTATACGAAACATTTCAGGACAGGGTGAAGGCGGAAAAGGAGAAAGAAGAGAAAAAGGCGGAGGAGAAGGAGAAGAAGGAGAAGAAGGAAGAGACTGCGGTAGCGGTTAAGGAGGAACGGAAGGAGGAGAGGGAGATTAAGGAAGAAAAGAAAGAAAAGAAGGAAGTGAAAGAAGTTAAAGAAGAAAAAAAGGAGAAAAGGGTAGAGAAAAAGAAGGAGGAGGATGAAATAAAAATACTTACAATTCCGGAGGTTATAACAGTTAGGGAGTTGGCCGAAATGTTGGATGTGTCGCCCAACGATATAATAGCCAGACTTTTAAAAAGGGGTATCCTTGCTACCATAAATCAGGGTGTTGATCCTAATGTAGCGGTGGAGATAGCGGAGGAGTACGGGTATCTTGCAGAGGTGAAGAAAGAGGAGGAAGAGAAGGAAGAGATTGAAAAGGAGGAAACAGCGCCGGAAAACTTACAACCCAGGCCTCCCATAGTTGTAATAATGGGTCATGTTGATCACGGTAAAACTACACTTCTTGATACTATAAGGAGATCAAGAATAGCTGAGAAAGAAAAGGGCGGTATAACCCAACATATAGGAGCTTACATGGTGGAGACTCCCGACGGTAAGAAAATAACCTTTCTTGACACTCCAGGTCATGAAGCCTTTACTAGTTTAAGGGCAAGGGGAGCTAAAGTAACGGATATAGCGGTACTTGTTGTTGCGGCGGATGACGGTGTAATGCCTCAGACTATTGAGGCAATAAACCATGCGAGGGCTTTCAATGTACCTATAATAGTGGCTGTTAACAAGATAGATAAGCCTAATGCGGATCCCATGAAGGTAAGAAGAGAGCTTTCGGAACACGGTCTCATACCAGAAGATTGGGGTGGTGACACCATATTTGTTGATGTGTCTGCAAAAACAGGGCAGAATGTTGATCAGCTTCTTGAAATGATATTATTGCTTGCGGATATACTTGAGCTTAAGGCGGATCCCACAAAAAGGGCTAAGGGTACAATTATAGAATCAAAGCTTGATAGACACAGGGGTCCGGTGGCAACGGTTATAGTTCAAGAGGGTACCTTGAGGGTTGGTGATATATTCGTTGCGGGGGCAACCTACGGACGGGTAAGGGCAATGTTCAATGATAGAGGTGAGAGACTTAAAGAAGCTCCCCCATCAACTCCAGTTGAGATACTTGGGTTTGAAGATTTACCCGATCCTGGTGATACGCTAGTTGTAGTTGAAAGTGAAAAGAAAGCAAAACAGATTGCGGAACAGAGAAGAGAAAAGAAAGAACAGAAGGTGGTTACGGGTTTCAAACTTGAGGAGTTGTTTAAGAAGATTCAAGAAGGTGATATAAAGGAGTTAAATGTGATAATAAAAGCGGATACCATAGGGTCATTGGAGGCAATAAAGAAATCCCTTGAAGAGCTTTCTACGGAGAAGGTAAATATAAGGGTTATACATGGTGCGGTCGGAGGTATATCTGAGAACGATGTTATGTTAGCAAAGGCTACCAATGCGATAATTATAGGTTTTAATACGAGACCGGATCCGAAGGTTAGGGAGGTGTTGGAAAGGGAAAAAGTTGACCTTAGACTGTACTCCGTTATTTACCAGGTTATAGATGATATCAAAAAGGCTATGGAAGGCTTACTTGAACCAGTTGAAAGAGAGATTTTGCTTGGTAGCGCGGAGGTAAGGGCTACCTTTAAGATAAAGGGTGTCGGTACGGTAGCTGGTTGTTACGTCTTAGACGGAAAAATAGTTAGAAATGCTAAAGCAAGGCTCATAAGGGACGGAGTAGTTATATATGACGGTGAAATAGAGAATGTTAGAAGGTACAAGGAAGACGTGCAGGAAGTTGCTAAAGGTTATGAATGCGGGATTAAACTTAAGAATTTTAATGATATAAAGGTTGGTGATATTATAGAATGCTACGAGATGAAATTGGAAAAGCCGTCGCTCTGAATATAAACGAAATCTATAAATCTATTCAGGGCGAAGGCTTTCTTGTGGGGTCTCCCTGTATATTTGTAAGAATTCAGGGGTGCAATATAAGATGCCCTTGGTGTGATCAACCTTCATCCCTCAGCTTTGTTGAAAGAAAAATGAATATAGAGGATATATTTGAGCACATTTCAAAATATGGATGCAGACATGTTGTTATAACGGGAGGGGAACCCTTTACCGAACAAAACATAAAACATTTATGTGCTTTACTTCTTGAGGAAAATTATCTCGTTCAGATAGAAACCAACGGTACTCTCTGGATAGAGGGTATGGAAAAATTGCTTGATAAGATTTACCTTTCGTGTTCACCAAAGGAAGAGGCAGGTTTCAGGATTGATGAAAGGCTTATAGATTTTATTAATGAGTTAAAATTTGTTGTA
This sequence comes from Aquificales bacterium, assembly GCA_015487615.1. Taxonomy (GTDB): domain Bacteria; phylum Aquificota; class Aquificia; order Aquificales; family Aquificaceae; genus WFWF01. Next base: position 4,098 of record WFPJ01000025.1, read on the forward strand.
GATGAAAGGTTTGACGCTTCAGTTCTTGAAAGGAAAGAGTTCAAACCCTTTGTTGAAAAGGGTCTTGTTATACTTCAGCCCGAAAATAACAGAAGAGAAATGATAGAAAAGGCTATAAGCACACAAGATGAATTTTTAAAAAAGGGGTACAGCTTAAGGGTTTTACCTCAGGTTCATAAGATTTTAGGTGTTAAATAAAGTATAGGATAAATATGTTATAAAATAAAAGTAGATGTAAAAATTCAGAAGGGGGGAAGTGTTATGGGAAAGAGGTTTGTTTATATGATCCTTTCCTTCTTAATGCTTCTTTTCCTAAGTGGTGAGACTTTAAGCAAGGGTGTTATCACCAAGCTTAGTGTCCCATTCGTCAAGAATGAAGGTCAGATGGATGAAAGGGTGGAATTTTATGCCAATATCCTGGGTGGAACACTATACGTGACAAGAGACGGGGAATTGATTTACAACCTTCCTAAAATTGAGAATGGGAGGATAAGGGGTGGTGTGATTGTCAAAGAAGTTTTGAAAGGTGCAAAGGTGAAAAAAGTTTTTGGGCTTGAAAAGACGAAGACAAAGGTGAACTACTTTATAGGTAAAGACGAGAAAAGATGGAGAAGAAATATAGAGACTTTCAAGACTGTATCTCTCGGTGAGGTTTACAAGGGTATAAGTGTGAGGCTTAGAGCTTATTATAAGAATGTGGAGAAAATATTTGAGGTAAAACCTGGTGCGGATCCTGGTAACATAACGATTAAGGTGAAGGGTATAAAAGAGCTTAGGATAGATTCAGAGACTGGAGAGCTTGTGTTAGAGACTGATCTTGGAGAGGTAAGGTTTACGAAGCCTGTTGCATATCAGGAAGTAGATGGCAAAAGGGTTGAAATTTCAGTAAGGTACAAACTTGTATCAAAGGATGCGTACGGATTTGAGTTAGGAAAGTATGACAGATCAAGACCTTTGGTAATAGATCCTCTTCTTGCTTCTACCTTCTTGGGGGGTCAGGCTTCAGAAGTTATATGGCCAGGTGGGGCTATGGCTATAGATCAAAGTGGTAACATATACATAACTGGTAGGACTTATTCAATAGATTTTCCTGTAACTCCTGGAGCTTTTAAGGACACATTACCTGAAAACGGTAATGCGGATGCTTTTGTGGCTAAAATCTCTGGAGATCTTACCACCCTGCTTTCTGCCACATTCCTTGGAGGAAGCGGACACGATGAGGGTTTCTCTGTAGCCTTAGATCAGAATGGGAACGTTTTTGTTGCGGGTGTAACGGGGTCAAACGACTTTCCGGTAACACAAGATGCCTATCAAGGTGTATACCGTGGAGGTGGTACTTTCGGAGAGGCTTTCATAGCAAAGTTCAGTAATGATTTGACAACGCTGCTTGCTTCTACATACCTTGGGGGAACTGATGATGAAGGCGCAACCTCTATAGTCGTGGATCAGAATGGAAATGTTTATGTTACTGGTAATACAATATCTCAAGATTTCCCCACTACCACAGGAGCATACGATACTGATGGTGGTAGATTTATTAGCGGTTGGGATGTATTTGTCTCTATGTTAAGTAATGATCTTCAAAACCTTCTTGCCTCTACTTATCTCGGGGGAACCAGTAGAGAAAGGGCATACTCCATGGCTTTAGACCAAAACGGAAATGTCTTTATCGTTGGAGGTACATATTCCGATGATTTTCCGATAACACCAGATGCTTATCAGAACACATTTACTTATGTGTCCGCAGATTACCCTGAAGCCTTTATAGCCAAGCTTAGCGGAGACCTCAAGAAGCTGCTTGCATCTACTTATCTTGGAGGTACAACAGGTATAGACGTAGCCAGGACAATAGCAATAGACCAAAGTGGGAATGTTTATGTGGCAGGTGAGACAAGCTCATCAGACTTTCCTACAACACAAGGGGCATATCAGTCTAATATAAACGGTGGCGTAGAAGCTTTTATATCAAAACTTGATAACAATTTAACCAACCTGCTTGCTTCCACCTACCTTGGTGGAGGATGTGATTTTACATTTTGTAGTGATAAAGCAATATCCATAGCTATAGATCAAAGTGGAGATGTTTTCGTTGCTGGTTTGACCAACACTTCAAGCTTTCCCACAACGGAGGGTGCCTTCCAGTCACATCTTCATAATAGGGTGGATGCGTTTGTATCCAGACTCAGTGGTGATCTAACGACTCTTATAGCTTCCACATACCTCGGAGGAAGTGGCGGATTTGGTGATAATGATAGCGCGTATGCTATAGCATTAGATCAAAGTGGAAATGTTTATGTTGCGGGTATAACAGATTCATCAGATTTCCCAACTACACCTGGGGTATTCCAGCCAGCCTATAACGGTGGTGGTGATATCTACATATCCAAACTGACTCCGGATCTTTCAAACGCTATTCCTTCCATAGATTCTTTCACAGTTAATCCCACTAATGGAAGTGCGCCCTTAACGGTAACTTTTGACTGGAGTGTTTCCGATCAGGACGGAGACAATTTAGTTTGCTTCCTTGATATAGACAACGACGGAAACGACGATTATGTAATTACTGATTGTGCTAACAATACTTCCCACCAACATACTTACACAACTCCTGGTAATTACATTGTGAAACTTACTGTTAAAGATTCATGGGGTCCTTTTCACTTCAGAGGAGGAGAAACCATTCAGACTGTTAGTGTGGATGTAATTAACGATCCACCCACAATAGACTCTTTTACGGTAAATCCATCAAGTGGTAATGCACCCTTGACAGTAACCTTTAGCTGGGGCGTATCGGATCCAAACGGAGATACACTTATTTGTTACCTTGATGTGAATAATGATGGTAATGTGGAGTATACTATAAACGATTGTGCTAACTACACATCTAAAAATCATACTTACTATACCGCTGGAAATTACACAGCAAAGCTTACTGTTGATGATGGTAATGGAGGGACTGTATTTAGAACTGTAGATATAAGTGTGACCAATCCTGCGCCTTCTAATAATCCACCTGTTATAAGATCATTTACAGCCAATCCTACAAGTGGAGGAGCTCCTTTGACGGTGACATTCAGTTGGAGTGTATCGGATCAAGATGGTGACGTGCTTACCTGTTATCTTGACGTTAACAATGATGGTAATACGGATTACACGATAAACGATTGTGTCAACAACACATCTCAACAGCACACCTACAAAGATGCTGGAAATTACACCGCAAGGTTTACGGTTGATGATGGTAATGGTGGTGTAGTATTTGAAACGGTTAATATTAATGTTACTTGGGTTTCTGAAAGTGCTCCTGGGGAAGGTGCGAAAGAGGGAGAAAGTGAAGAGGTTCGTATTCCTGAAGAGGGTACAATGGAGGGTGGGGGTGAAGCGAACTTCATAGGTTGTAATTCCTTCCATGGAACCTCAGTCTTTATGCTGTTTATCATACCTGTGTTGATATTCGCGAGAAGATTCCCAAGAAAATAACTAAGTTAAGGACCGGCTGTTGCTGGTCCTGTTTTTTTAATCATAAATTTTATTTGTAATTTAATAAAGAAGAACTTATAATAAAAATATCTGATGATAGATATAGTAAAGCTTAAGACCTTTGTAATAGTTGCGGAGCTGGGTAGTTTTTCCAAGGCATCAGAAATCCTTTACATAACTCAGCCGGCGGTGACCCAACAGATAAAATCCCTTGAGAAGATAATAGGTGCAAGGCTATTCCAAAGGCAGGGTGGTAGGATGGTACTTACGGAAGAGGGTAAGAGGATTCATGAGATTGCTAAGTCGCTCCTATCAAGCTATGAGGGACTTGTTGAGGAAATAACCAAGATAAAGAAGGATATAAAGGATACACTTTTCATAGGAGTCAGTGCTTCCTTCTCAGAATACAAGATACCTGAGCTTATAACAAGTTTTCATAAACAGCTTCCTAGTATAACCATAAAGATGTTTGTTGGTAATTCCAATCAGGTTGAGGATGCCCTATCTTCCGGCATTATAAATATGGGTATCGTTGAAAAGGAACCTTCATCCAAATTTTCAAGCATAGCGTGGTTAAGGGATGAGATAGTATTCTTCACCCATCCCGATTCAGAGTTAGCCAAAAAGGGTGAGATAGAACCGGAGGAGTTGTATAACATAGATCTCATTATGAGGGAAGGTAATTCAGAGGCAAGGAGAATAGTTAAGGTTGCTTTGGAGAAGCTGGGTATTTCCTGCGATAAGCTTAACATAAAGATAGAGGTTAACTGTATAAGGACAATACTTAATATGGTAAGAAGCGGTTATGGAGCATCATTCCTATCAAGGGGTGTTATTGAAAAATATGTAGAGAGGGGTGATGTGGTACCTGTCAGGATAAACGGCTTTGAAGCCAAGCGTAACTTTTATATAATCTATCCAAAGGATAACAGCATAAGTTTTTTAGCAAATCAATTTATAAAGTACCTGCTTTCTACTACCACAGGAGATATAGTGGCTAAGAAGTCTTGAGTATGTACGGTATAATCTTTGATGTTGACGGTGTTATAGTGGATGTAAGGGATTCTTATCATTCCGCAATTGCGGAAACTTTCAGATACTTTTCTTCTGAGGATATAAGTAAGGATTATATAAGAAGATTTAAATATGAAAAGCACATAAACAATGACTGGGATGCAACCTACGAACTTTTGAAGGAAAGGGGAATAAGTGTTGACTATAATGAGCTTGTAAGTATTTTTGAAGATATTTATAAAAATTTAAGGGACAGAGAGAAACTTCTTTTGGATGATGAATTCTTTAAAGAGCTTAAAAGATTGAATGTACCTCTCGGCATAGTTACGGGAAGACCGAGGGAAGATCTTGAGTATGCTTTAAACAGATTTAATCTTAAGGAATTTTTTGATGTTATAGTTGATGAAGACGATGTAAATGATGCCTTTTTGAGGAAACCTAATCCCTTTCCCCTTCATATGGCTGTTGAGATACTCGGTGTTGACAGTTTCATTTACATAGGTGATACACCTGCGGATGGGGAGATGATTTATTTTTACAGAAAGATTTACGGTAAACCTTGCAAACTTATACATTACAGGGAGGTTCAAAATAGTACTGATATAGGGGCGGACCTTTCCGCTAATAACAGAGATGAGTTGCTAAGGCTTATTCTTTCAGAGGTTTCCCCGCATCTGGAAGGAGGATAGGAATACCCTCCCTTATCTCAAAGAATATGTTACATTTACGACACACCAGTATATCTTTATCCTTTACGTATTCAAGGTTTCCCTTACACCTCGGACATGCAAGAATGTTTATCAAATCTTCCGACAGCATAATAGAATTATTATATTAGACATGACTGCTTTTAGGATTTTTGTTGAGGGCAGAGTTCAAGGTGTAGGCTATAGAAACTTTACAAAGAGGGTAGCGGATAGCTACGGCCTTTCCGGATGGGTAAAGAACTTACCGGACGGAAGGGTTGAGGTTTATGTTACGGGAGACGAAGAGGTGTTATGGTACTTCATTAAGGATCTTATGGAAGGTCCTCCCCTTGCTGATGTTAAGTCTATTCAAATAGTGAAGGAGGGGTTTGTTGAGAGTACTGGTAGTTTTGATATTCGCTATTAGTCTTATCTCCGTGCAAGAAGTATTTGCTAAGGAGTGTAAGTATTACAGGGTTAGGAAGGGAGATTCTTGGTGGAAAATTGCCAAAAGGGAGGGTATAAGTATAAAGAAGTTAAGAAGGGCTAATCCTGGAATAGGTAAATACCTAAAGGTGGGTCAGCGTATATGCATACCGGTTAAGAAGAAAAAGGTTAAGAAATATAAAGAGAGGTACACATCTTATGTTTACTACAGGGTAAAAAGGGGAGATACATTATCTGAGATAGCTCAGAAATATGGTGTTTCGGTTAAAACCCTTAAGAGGGTAAACAGGTTGAGATCAAGCAAGATTTATGCAGGTCAGCTGTTGAAGATACCTGTTAAAAGGAAAGGTGGAAAAAGGAAGGTTGTATATACTTATGTTACGTACAGGGTAAAAAAGGGAGATACTCTTATAAAGATAGCAAGAAAGTTTGGTGTTCCTTATAAAAAGATAATGAGGATAAACGGTTTGAAGTCCACCCGTATAAGGGTTGGTCAAAGGTTGAGAATACCTGTAAAGGAAACGGTTGTTATACCTGCTGTCATTCCAAAGGTTAAACTTGATATGTTACCCGTGAACGGTAAAATTGAGAAAGCTTCTCACGGGATAAACATATATGCGCCTTGTGGTACGGAGGTTAAAGCGGTAGAAGATGGAAGGGTTATGTATGCGGGAGATGGTATGAGTAATTATGGGAATCTAGTTATTCTTGAACACAAAGGTTTTATGACCCTTTATGCCTACAACAGCGAAATTCTTGTCAAAGAAGATCAAAAGGTTAAAAAAGGAGAAGTTATAGGGAAGGTGGGAAGAAGATTTGCTACTGATGACTGCCATATAAGATTTGAGATAAGGGCTATGGATGGATCAAGGGTTAACACCCTTGATTATATAGGTAAAAAGTAATAAAATATTCTGCTACTTGAAAAGGAGAGTAGGGATGAAAACATATAGGGTTAAACCTCATGAAGTACACAGGGAATGGTGGGTTGTTGATGCTAAAGGTAAGATACTGGGAAGACTTGCGTCTGAAATAGCAAAGATTATAAGAGGAAAACATAAGGTTTATTATCAGCCAGATGTTGACTGTGGTGATTTTGTTATAGTCATTAATGCGGATAAAATAAGGGTAACAGGAAAAAAACTTGATCAAAAAATTTATTACAGACACTCGGGATATCCGGGGGGATTAAAGGAGAGATCATTGAAATGGATGCTTGAGAACAAACCTGAAGAGGTTATAAGGCTTGCTGTGAAAAGGATGCTTCCCAAAAATAAACTCGGTCACAGGATGTTGAAAAGGTTAAAGATTTATAGGGGAGAATCCCATCCCCATCAGGCTCAAAGGCCCAAGGTGTTGGAGGTTAATGTATGAATAAGCTTAAGGATTTTACAATAACACCTGAGAATTCTTTTTATGGAACTGGTAAGCGGAAAACCTCCGTGGCACGGGTGTGGCTCCTTAAGGACACGGATAAGATGATTGTTAAGGCAAAGGATAGCGGTAAGGAAAGGTATTTAAAGGACTACCTTCAAAGAGAAACCTTATTTAATAAGGTTATGAGACCTTTTAAGGTCGTAGGTCTTGAAGGTAAATTCGGTATATATGCTACCGTAGAGGGAGGAGGTATATCAAGTCAGGCGGAAGCAATAATGTATGGAATTGCCAAGGCTTTGGTGAGCTACAACCCGGATCTTAGGCCTACCCTTAAAAAGGCTGGATTACTGACAAGGGATGCTCGTAAGAAGGAAAGGAAGAAATACGGTCAAATGGGTGCAAGGGCTAAGTATAGGTGGAGCAAGCGTTAAAGGTATCTCTTATAGGTGTTACTGGCTACACTGGTATTGAACTCCTGAGGGTTCTGCTTATTCATGGAAAGGTAAGGATTACATCAGTAGTTTCACGATCCGATAAAGGAAAGAAACTGGGTGATGTTATACCTGTTACCTTGTCGGAAGATGTAACTGATCTTTATATATCCGGGGATGTAGCACCTGATACGGATATAGTTTTTTTGTGTACCCCCCATGAGGTTTCTTTAACCCTTGTTCCTTCGTTACTTAGCAGAGGTTTAAAGGTTATTGATCTTTCGGGTGCCTACCGGATAAAGGATAAAAAGGCTTACGAAGAATACTACAACTTTATGCATGAGTATCCTGATATTCTTGAGAGGGCTGTGTACGGCTTGCCAGAAATATTCAGGGAGGATATAAAGAATGCCTATCTTGTTGCTAATCCTGGATGTTATCCTACCGCAACCCTTCTTGCCCTTTATCCTTTTGTTAAAGAGAAGATAGAGATTAAAGATGTTATAGTTCATGCGGTATCCGGTGTGAGCGGAGCGGGAAGGAAGACGAGACAGATATTTCACTTTCCCGAAATGTTCGGTGATGCTTTTGTCTATTCTCCGTTAAAACACAGACATACACCTGAGATGGAGAATGTTTTAAAAAGATTAGGAGTCAACATATCTATAAGATTCGTCCCTTCTGTAATCCCCGTATCAAGGGGAATGATATCCACCGTTTATGTTAAAGGTGAAGCTGTAAATGATGTGTTTGAACTGTTTAAATCCGTTTATGAAAAGGAAAAGTTTGTTAAGATCTTAAGGGAACCGCCTCATATATCATGGGTAAGGGGTACAAACTATGCCCTTATATGTCCCTTGTATGATAGGAAAACAGGTATTTATACAATAATAAGTGCTATTGACAATTTGGGTAAAGGAGCTTCACTACAAGCTGTTCAGAATATGAATATAATGGCAGGGTTTAGCGAGGATGAGGGAATAGATTTGAAGCCTGTTATAGTATGAAACTTAAGCTGAGGATATTCCTTTTAAGAGGAGATAGGAAGTTATCTAAGAAGGATATAGAGGAAAAGGATAATTTTTGGGTGGGGGTCAGATATATACTTGAGTTTAGGTATCTTGAAGCTTCAAAGTGGTTATTGTTATCCGAAGATTCAAAAGAAAAATATTTACTGCTTAGTCTTATTAATTTAGCCCTCGGTGATAAGGAACGTGCTATGGAGTATGTGGAATATATGGAAGGTTTCCCATCCCTTTATGATATCTCCGTAAAGGTTGATAATCCGCATATGGGGATAGAGAAAGATGTGAAGGATATAAATGATATCATGCGCTTAGTGGAGTTGATCTTCTGATCTGTTTCTCAATTGTGTTAACAAGCAGGAAGGGTAACAGGGAGAAATCCTCTATCTCCAGACCCGTTTCTTCAAAATAGAACCTTACCTTACTTACACCTTTTAATCCTATTCCTATTATGGGGATTAACCTTTTTTGCATTCTTATAAAGTCCCTTAAAGCAATTCCTTTAAGTCCTTTAGTAGGTTCTCCGTCCGTAAAAACAAGAATAATACTTTTTTTATTCCTTGAAAGCTTCCTGGCATAACTTACAGCTTCCCTTATAGCTTTTTCAACATTAGTTTTCCCTTTAACAAGGCTTTCTATGTTTTCCTCCTTTGTATCATCCGCGGGGTATATGCTGTCGTTAAACAGAAGAAAAGTAAAAGATATTCCGGAATTTTCAAGGGACTCCCTTATTAGGTTAAATACACCAACTAGAAATTGGATATGATTATCCTTTTTTACAGATGAGGATATATCAAGAAGCATTATAAAGTGAATACCAGGAAGTGGGGTTTCTTTTAATCTTTTGAACATCTTTCCCCTTTTCGTCGGTATTTCAACGCCTATCTTAGTATTGTTTATTTTCCTGCCCTGTAGGGTGTTTATCCTTTCCCTTTCTTTTTCAAGAAGCAGTTCAAGCCTTTGCATGTAAGGTTTTGAAAGTCTTTTTATATTCTCGCTTCCCTTTAATACCCCTCCCGAAGTGTTGACTGTCGTGTCTGATTCTCCAGGAAACAACACTCTTATAAACCCCCTGTGTTCAACCTCAAACTTCAAGGAGAGGGGAAACAGGGTTTTAAGAAGGATTACATCTTTTTCAATTATATCAAGCCTGCTCATCTGGTATCCGTAATCAACCATCCATTGGGGTAGCTTTGAGAATTCTTTCATAAACTCTTTAAGAAAATCAAGGGGTAGGGGACTGTAGGGTTTAAATTTTTTCATTAAAGTAACTGTGCTGTTAGGAAGCCTGGCGATTATATCCCTTGCTATTCTCCCGCTGGATGCCTTTGAATTGTTATTCTTTAACTCCGCAAGTAGCAGATAAACTATACCCTCTTTAACCGACAGCTCAAGATCTTTTATGTAATCAAACCATATCTCTTCCGTCAGTATGCTTGTTCTTTTCTTTTTACTTTCACTTAGAAAATGTTCAATTCCCTTATAGATTTGTTCTCCTTTATCAATAAACAGGAGGAGATTTCTGTGATGTTTGTAATAGGGTTTAAGATTTCTTGTTTCTCTCCTTCGGTGATTTAAAATCCTGTAATATTCTAAAGCAAGCATAAGTAAAGCACCGCATGAGGGAGGATATCCATGTTTGAAGCTTTTTTTCTGTATCAGATTAAGCGTATAAAGATCGGTATTTTTAAGGAAATAGAATTCTTTTTCAACAAAGACATGTTTATGATCGGTAGGGATATGTTCTAAGGTGGAAGGATCGTAATATATAACATCCGGTTCCTTTAAATTGTCAGGTATATCTTCAACCTCTCCCCTCTGCCAGCTTTCAAGGTGAAATATTTTTAAAGGATTAAATATTGATATCCAGCGATTTGATTTAATGAATCTATCCTTCATCTTGTTCCGAACCCTTCATCATAGATCGGTATAATCTTTTTATCTTTTCTTGCTTTTCCCCTTTTATAGGTTTCCATCTATATGTTACTGTTCCCTCCCTGGCCATCTTATTCATAAGAACAAAGGCTATTGCTAAGGAAAGTAAAAGAATAGAAAATCCAGCTATGTGAAGGAAATCAAACTTTTGACTGAACAGGGATATGATTATTTCCCTTAAGACAAATATAATGCCTGCTTCAATCATCTGTCTTTTTCTTAATCTCTGATACTCAATAACATCAAGAAACATCCTAAAAAGTTCAACAAGAACAAAGAAGTTTAGCACATTTATTATCAGATATTTAAAAGCTTCTTTATCCTTATGCGCCAATTCTTCTGTGAAATGGGTTATAAAATAACGGAGATCAAAGATAATGATTATAACTGCCATTACAAGGGTGAATATTATTATGGGTATAGTAAGCATTACGAGGAGTGTTACGAATTTGTTATAAAAATTGATGACCTTTCTGATAAAAGAGGGGGAAAATATATCCATACTTTAAATTTTAGATAAAATATTGGTAAGGTAAAATGATAACTGGCAGGTGATGAAATGGAGAGTACACTTAGGGCAATAGCGGAAGCGATAGAGAGGGAGTCTGTTTTAATCCACAGGGATGCCTTAATCGACGGATACAGGGAAATAATGAAGCTTTCCAAATTTGGGGCTGATATGGTAGTAAGAAAGGCTGCTGAATACGGAGGTAAAAAGGGAGCTGTTACACTTAAGGAAAGGTACGGTGTTTACACGGACATCTTTGAGGATGCCTTAAGATTCCTCTCCGTTATAGCGGAATCTTCGCGCATGATAGATCTCTTTGAATACAGCATAGGTAGTATGGAGATATACATAGAAGGTTCAATACTTGTTGAGGCAGTAGGTAGAAGCGATAAGCCAGTGTGCAAACCTATGGCATCCTTTTTTAAAGGGTTTCTTGGCGAACTTCTGGGAAAGAATATAGATGTGAAGGAAACGGAATGTCAGGCACAGGGAAAGGAGAGGTGCATCTTTAAAATAGAATTAAAATAATCCATCCCTTATCCGATAGATAAGGAGAAGGAGGGTATAGTATGTTCAGAGCGTTGTGGACTTCTGCATCTGGAATGACAGCCCAGCAGACAAATCTGGACATCATATCCCACAACATGGCTAATGTGAGTACGGTGGGTTATAAGAAGATGAGACCGACCTTTCAGGAACTTCTTTATCAAACTGTAAGGGACCCCGGCGCTCCCACATCACCGGTTACCAGAAATCCTTCTGGATTTCAAATAGGACTCGGTGTTTATATATCGGATACCTATGGTATATTCACACAGGGCAATATTGTACAGACTGGAAATCAGCTTGATATAGCCATACAGGGTGACGGATTTTTCAAGGTGATACTGCCCGACGGAACTATAGCTTACACAAGGAGCGGTCAATTGAGGGTTGATCAGGAGGGAAGGATAGTAAACTCGGAAGGTTATCCCATAGATCCAGAAATCATAATTCCGCAGGATGCTGTATCTGTGGGTATAGGTCCCGATGGAACAGTGACGGTGATAAGGCAGAATTCAACATACGCGGAGGAAATAGGGAGGATTGAACTTGCCCGTTTTATCAATCCCGCTGGTCTAAGAAGAATAGGCAACAACCTATATCTTCAGACCGATGCTTCTGGTGAACCTATTATAGATTATCCAGGTAATCAGGGTTTGGGAACATTGTTGCAGGGCTACTTAGAGTCATCAAATGTTAATATAGTAGAGGAGATGGTTAATCTTATAATAGCTCAGAGGGCCTATGAGTTTAATTCAAAAGGTATCACTGCAGCGGACGAGATGCTCTCCCAGGCTGCTAATCTGCGTCGTTAGTATATTAATTTTCAGCAATTACGCCTTCGGTAGTGTTGAAGATTTAATAAGATCAGAGATAGAACGGATTTACGGTGATAGGGTAAGGATAGAAAGTATAAGTGTTTACATACCTCCAGGGACTAAAATTGAAAACCCTAAGGTAAAAATACATCTGAGGGAGGGATACGGAGAGGGCTCCGCTACCATTATTGTGGGAAGAAGGCTATTAAGGGCTAAGTTGAAAGTTTCTTGGAGAGTGAAGGTTCCTGTAGCTGTAACAGATATTGAGAGGGGAGAGGTCATAACACAGGACAAGGTGAAGTGGGAAGACATGTATATGTCTAAATATATAAGGGATATACCTACTGAGGATGCTGTCCTTTCAGATTATGAGGCAATACGCGTGATAAAAAGTGGGGAAATAATAAGGAAGAGATTTTTAAGAAAAAGATATCTTGTAAAAAAGGGTGATATGGTAAGGATCCTTTACAGGAAGGGGAGTATTGAAATATCTTATGAGGGTGAAGCACTTGAAAACGGGTATAGGGGATCCATGATAAGGGTGAGGGTTATTTCTTCGGGCAAGATAATAAGGGGCAGGGTTTTATCGGAAGGTGAGGTGGAGATAAGATGAAAAAAGTGGGCATAACAGGAAATCTCGGGTGCGGTAAATCTACGGTTGGTAACATGTTTAAAAGGTTGGGTGCGGTTGTTGTTGATGCAGATGAGATAATAAGGGAGTTTTATAAGAAAAATTCACCTATTTACGATAAACTCGTTTTTCTTCTCGGTGAAGAGGTTGTTAGTGAAAATGGTGATATTGATAGAAAGAAGGTTGCGAATATAGTTTTTGAAAATCCCGAGCTTTTAAAAAGGCTTGAAAAAATAACCCATACAGCTTTGTACGAGAGACTTAGGGAAATAGAAAAGGATCTTGGGAAGGATGACATTTTTATGGTAGAAGCAAGCCTTATATTTGAAAAGGGTACAAGGTACATGTACGATAAGGTTATAGTCGTATATGCACCCTATGATACATGTAAGAGGAGGGCTACTGAAAAAGGGATGTCACCAGAGGATTTTGAAAGAAGGATGAGATATCAGATGGATATTGAGAAAAAGAAGGAGCTTGCGGATATAGTTATAGATAACAGCGGAGAAATAATGAATACATGGAAGCAAGTTAAGGAGGTTTATAAAACACTAAAATCCGATCCGTAAAATCCGATATAATATTATGGGGTGATTAGAAGATGATAAACAGGGTAGAGATAAACAAACTTGTTAACTATGTTGTTAACTTAGAAAAGAGGAAAGGTGTAAAAGGGAACGAATCTGTTAAAGGCGATAGGGTGGAGATTTCAAGCGTTGCAAAGGAAGCATCAAAGGTTGATTATGATGATATAAAACTGAAGGTGGAAAGGATAAAAAGGGAAATAGAAAACGGTACCTATGAGGTTTCTCCAGACAAGATAGTTTCCGGAATATACAAGTTCATAGGTATTGAATAATCCACCCCTTTAAATTCTCCACCCTTATGGATTGGATCTTAAAAAGTCTTGAGTTAATAAAAGGTGAAAATCTTTACAGAGAAAGAATAGTTTCCGATAGCCTAGTAAATTTGTGTTCAAACGATTATCTGGGTTTAAGGAAAAATAAGGATGTTATAAAAGCATGTGTTGATGCTTGTTGGGATCTTGGTGTAGGATCTGGAGCCTCACAGCTTGTGTCCGGATACACATATTGGCACAAAAAACTGGAAGACAAACTAAAAGAGTTCAAAGGAACGGAAGGGTGCGTGCTTTTTGGCTCTGGTTATCTCGCAAATACGGGGACCATACCTGTGCTTGCGGAGGAGGGTGATCTTATTCTCAGTGATGAACTTAATCACGCTTCAATAATAGATGGGTGTAAACTGTCTAAGGCTGAAGTGCAAATATTCAAACATAGGGATTATGAAGACCTTTACTGCAAGCTCAAAAAACTTAGGCATCGTTTTAGGAAGGTACTAATCGTCACCGACAGTGTTTTCAGTATGGAAGGTGATGTGGCGGATATATCCGTCCTGCGGAGTATATGCGAAGAATTTGATTGTATGCTTTACATAGATGACGCCCACGCTACGGGTGTACTTGGTAATGGAAGAGGCTCATTGCAAGAGTTCGGTGTAGAGTGGAAAGAAAATATAATTGTAATGGGGACTCTATCAAAGGCAGTTGGTTGCTACGGTGCCTTTATCTGCGGATCTTCCGTACTCGTAGAGTACATTGTAAATAGGGTAAGGAGTTTAATATTCTCTACGTCTCTTCCTCCTCCCATTTGTGCATCAGCGGTTAAGTCTTTGGAAATTATTGAGAGGAATGTCAGTCTTATAGAGGAACTGAAAAGAAGATCTGAGGAAACCTATGGATTTTTAAAAGAAAAAGGTGTAAATGTCTTATGGAACGGTACACCTATATTGCCTATTATTATAGGGTCAGAGGAGAAAGCTTTAAACATTTCACAAAAACTCCTTTCCGAGGGAATACTTTTGAGGGCTATAAGGTATCCTGCGGTTCCCAAGGGTAAAGCACGTTTGAGGCTTACCGTATCTTTACTTTACGGAAGGGAGGAGTGGTTTAAATATCTTGATGTTTTTGTTAATACTTTGAAAAAATTATCTTAAAATGGAAAATAGACAGATATGGGGAAAATTATCTTTGTTTGTCTTTCGGTGATAGCTTTAGCCTTTTCCATTAAAATAAAGCCAGAAGTTGTTGAACAGAGGAAATCTTCAAAGTATAAGGAGAATCTTATTAATATTAGGAAGGATCTTAACAGGAAAGCAAAGAGGAAGATAGTAAGGTATGATGGAAAAACAGGAACTCCTTTAAAAAGTGGAATTCCCGCGGTGGGTAAGGCTTTGCCTGTTAATATTTCAGCGAATGATATGTACTGCGAGAAGGGAGTGTGTATTATTGCTATTGTTCTTGAAGGCGGAAAGGGGGGAAGGGTTCACTTTTCGGAGTTTAACTTAAAGAATGGGGAGCGTGTTGTTGTAAGATCACCCGAAGGTGACGTTATTTACGAATACAGAGGTACAGGTCCCCACGGGCGGGGTGATTTTTGGAGTGGTATAGTACCTTACGAGACACTGTATGTTGAATACTACTTTAAAGGTCGGAATCCCAAGAGGAACTTTAAAATAGACAAGGTTACATACCTGTGGGATTTTCCTGTTCGTAAAAGGCAACCCCCTGACCCTATAGGTAAGCCTCCCTGCGATGCCAAGGATGCGGTATGTTGTCCTTCAAACATGTGTTTTGCCCAATTTATGAATGCGGTAGCACTGTACTCCTTCATAGGCAGAGACGGTTTTGAGTATTTATGTACGGGAACTCTTGTTTCAAATTTATCCGCAAACCATGATCCCCTATTTCTTACAGCAAATCACTGTATAAGTACCCAACAGGAGGCGGAAACAGCCAACTTCTGGTTTAATTACTACAACTCATCGTGCAATCCTGCTAATCCTGATGCGCAACGGATGGCTGTTTATGTGCCTTATGCTACATTGTTGGACACCTACGCAGAGGCTGATGCGAGCCTTTTGAGAATAGACGGAAGCCTTCGTATAGACCTTACGAGTTATTTTTTGGCAGGTGTTCTTTTTAACGGTAACATAATGATAGGTGGTAGCGTATTCGGATACAGTCATCCCCTCGGTAATCCCCTTGTTTACCATGCGGGTGTTATTGAAAATATATGCGAATCCGATTTTCTTATACCCAGGCCTGTAAGATGTGACGGTAGCGGTAACAGTTTTTTGGTAAGGTGGGATGATGGAGGTACTCACGGAGGATCAAGCGGTTCTTGTCTTTTTTATAGACTCGGTAGTGAATGGTATTGTATAGGCACACTTTCCTTCGGTGAAAGACCTACCGCCCAATGTCCTCCTCTGAAGGATTACTTTGCGGATATTTCAGTTTTTTACAACACAAGATCCGCAGTCAGGGAATATTTTTCTTACGGTTTGGGAGATGATACATATGAGGACAACGATACCCTTCAAAATCCTGCCACCATAAGTCTTAATTGCGGGGATTCTCTAAATCTTACAGGGCTGGTTGTAAAGGATATGGACAAGGATTTTTTTCTTTTTGAAGCTCAGAAGGGATGCGTTATACAAATAAATGTCAATTTTAAACATATACTTGGGGATATAGATATATACCTGTACGACGCTTCCGGTAATAGGCTGGCATCATCAACAGGTACGGGAGACAGTGAAAGTATTAGTTTTACATTTACTTCAAATGGTGGTGTTATTTTGGAGGTTGATCTGGTAGATGATACGTTTCAGGAGTATTCTCTTGCGATTAACTCACGCCCTAAGGAGGAGCCTCCTATCTGTAGCGTTACTATAAATAACGGTGCGGAATTTACAAACAATTTAGATGTTAACCTTTCCATTACCGCTAGCGATTCCGTATTTTCAACCAACGAACTTGAGATATGCATTTATGAGGAAGGGAAAGGGTGCACTACTTGGGTTCCCTTCTCTCCAAGTATAGGTTTTACTATGTCACCGACGGATGGCACTAAGATCATTAATGTTGATATTAGGAATCCTTTGGGTGTTCAATCATCGTGTAGCGATAGTATAATACTTGACACCACACCCCCTTCCGGCGGTACTTTAAGTGCGCGCCTGACGGATGTAACCACCGTAACCCTTTCATGGAGCGGTTTCAGTGATAATC
>WFPJ01000026.1 GCA_015487615.1 Aquificales bacterium
GCCTTATAGGGATTTCCCTGTAGCTTGTGATTATTTCATAAGTGTTACCTTCCTTAAGTTCCATGTTTTTAATGATAATATATATCAAATGTTTGTGCTTGATACTTACAAAAGATTGCCCGTAACCTTTATAAGGGGGGAAGGTGTATATCTTTATGATGATAAAGGAAAAAGGTATGTGGACCTTATATCGGGCATAGGTGTTAATGTGCTCGGATACGGTGATACGGGTATGGCGGAAATTATAAGAAGGCAATCGGAAAGACTTTTGCATATCTCCAATCTTTTTGAAAACCCTTGGCAGGAAAGATTGGCGGAGAAGCTTGTTCAACACTTCGAAAGGAACGGTAAAGTATTCTTTTGTAACAGCGGGACCGAAGCAAATGAAGCGGGAATAAAATTTTTGAGGAAGTATTGGTATAAAAAAGGAGAAAGGAGATACAGGATTATAACCTTCAGACAGGGATTCCACGGAAGAACATATGGCAGTCTGTCTGCAACAGCTCAGGAAAAGTTCCATAAGGGATTTGAACCACTGCTGGACGGTTTTGATTATGCGGAGTTTAACAATTTTGAGGCAGTAAAAAAATTATTGAGAAAGGAGACGGGAGGCATTATGCTTGAGATTATTCAGGGTGAGGGAGGTATAAATGAGGCGGAAGGGGAGTTTCTGTTAAAGATTCAAGAGCTGTGTGATAGGGAAGGCTTACTGCTTTTTATAGATGAAGTACAGACGGGGGTGGGAAGGACGGGAAAATTTTTTGCATACAAGCACTTTGATCTTAAGCCAGATATAGTTACACTTGCAAAGGGTCTGGGAGGAGGTATCCCTATAGGTGCAACCGTTGTATCAGAGAGGGTGGCTGAGGCAGTGGAGCGTGGAGATCACGGTTCAACCTTTGGAGGGAATCCGCTCGCCTCTGAGGTCGCCCTGTATGTTGTTTCAAGGGTAGAGGAGCTTATGGATCATATAGAAAAAGTTGGTGAATACTTTAAAAAAAGGCTTTCCGAACTTGGAAGGGTAAAGGGAAGGGGGCTTATGTTGGGTTTGGAGTTGGGTGAAAAGTGTTATGAGGTTTTAATTAAGCTCCTTGAAAGGGGCATAGTTGCCAACTGTACGGGTAACGGTGTACTTAGATTTCTTCCACCTTATATAATAAATGAAGAGATTGTTGATTCTGTAATTGAAAATATGAAGAAAATCATCTGATGTTAAGCATATTTACATTTTTGAAAATATTATTATTTTCTAATATCTAACAATTTATTATCCGACTTGTGGTAGAATACCTTAACCAATTTTTAACAAATTCTAAAGGAGGTTGGCAGGATGATAAAAACTAAGATTGACAAGGACACTTGCACAGCTTGTGAGCTTTGTTATGACAGACTGCCCGAAGTTTATAAAAATGCGGGTGACGGTATAGCGGATGTTGTAAACCCAGACGATGAGGGATGGATGGAAGTACCCGAAGAGCATGCGGAAGAGGTTAAAGAGCTGGCGGATGAATGCCCCAGCGGTTCCATACTCGTAGAGGAAGAATGATATACATTAAGGTTGATGAGGATTTATGTACAGCCTGTGAGTTGTGTTACGATGTTTTGCCCGAAATATTCTCCGATAGAGGTGACGGTATAGCCATAGTAAAAAATTACAGACAGGAGATTATACAGGAAAATCTGGATAAGATAGAGGAGGTTGCAGAGGAGTGTCCCGCTGACGCTATAACCATAGGGTAAGGTTGGTTTTAGAAGGCTACGATATTTCTTTCCATAGATGGGAATATCAGAGACAAGAGGACTTTCTTGAGGAATCTCTTGAAATAGCTGACATAGATATTGAGGGGGATCTCTGGTCCCCCATTTCAGGTTATGAACCTTCTAAGCTAAAGGTTTCCTTCGTTGACGGTGTACAGCGCATTCATCAATTTGTTTATCTTAGCAGTGATAAAGACAGGGGAGAGGGTATCTTCGTATCTATGGGGGCGGGAGCTGTAATCTTGATAAAAGAGGGTAGTTCCTTCAGAAGCCAATATGCGGTTTCTGAGAAAGAAAGGTTATTTATTACAAACACTAATATAAAAGGTTCAATTGATGTGGAGTGGGCGGGTTATAAAATGTCCTTTCGCATTGTTAATTCACCCAAGGAGCCTATGAATAATGTATTGAATGAGTTAAAGAAACTTGAGTATGTTGTCGTTAAAAAGGTGTCGGAGAATTTCTCTCCCGACTTTGTTATATGGGACGGAACCCTTAAATATAACCTGAGGGAAACTTCTTTTCCCGTTGTGGGAGCTGTAAAGAAGCACATGAAATACTTCATACCCCGAGAAATGGCTGATATTCTTAAAGACATGGAAGTCGGGCATAGAACACCCCTTATACTTTTAAAATCCTTTGATACGGAAAGGGCTTTTGATAGATACACATGGTATGTAAAAATAGATGAGGGCGGTATTGCATCAACCGTAAGGTTTGAGGTCCCTGCAGATATTGATAAAGAAAAGGTTGTGGATATAGCCAATACGACCGCATGGTTGTATCCCATGATAACTTCCATGGAGTTTACCGATAAAAGATCTCCTCATAATGTTGCCCCCTTACGCTATATAGAGAAGACGCTGTCAAGGGAACTGGGGAATCCTTTTCTTTTAAAAAGGGCTATAGAGGTTGAGTTATCTAAGTTTAAGGGTTGATATAGAGATTATTGCAAGCAGAATAGATATTATCCACATCCTAACTACTATCTTCGGTTCGGGGATACCAGAAAGCTCAAGGTGGTGGTGAAAGGGAGCCATCTTGAATATTCTCTTTCCCTTTGTAAGCTTGAAGTAGGCAACCTGAATTATAACACTCAGGGTTTCAAAAACAAATATTCCACCTGCTATTATGAGGAGGAGTTCCGCTTTTGTTAGCAGTGCTATTGTTCCCAACGCTGCTCCCAACCCAAGGGATCCAACATCTCCCATGAACATCTGGGCGGGAAAGGAGTTAAACCACAAAAATCCGAGACCGCAACCCACTATTGCCATGCAAAATATGGCTATTTCACCCGCATAAGGAACATAAGGGATACCGAGGTATTCCGCTATCTTTATATGACCCACCGCGTAAGCTATAACACCCAGTGCTGCTGCGGTTGTCATAGTAGGACCTATTGCCAATCCATCAAGACCGTCGGTTAAATTAACCGCATTGGATGTTGCTATAATTACCAACATTGCAAAGGGTATATAAAAGATGCCGAGATCTATCTGGAAGTCCTTGAATAGAGGGAAGTACAAAATGGTTCCGATACCCGACAATTTATATATCATAACAGCGACGATAAAGGATGCTACGAGCTGTCCTAACAGTTTTACTCTTGACGATAAACCTTCTTTATTTTTGAGTTTTAGATAGTCGTCAATAAGTCCTATTATGGTAAAGGATATGGTTGAGAGTAAGAGTATCCAAAGGTAAATTAGGTCAAATCTCATAAGCAGAAGTGCTGTTAGAGAGAGTACTGATATTATTATTATTCCTCCCATGGTAGGTACATACCTTTTTGAAACACCTTTAGGCGTGTACTTTCTTATATATCCGCCTAGGAGTCTTTGCCATCTTTTTAATTTTCTTATTATTATGGGTGAAAAGATGAGGGTCAGGATAAAGGCAAGAAGTACCGCTGTAAAGGAGCGAAAGGTTATGTATTTAAAGACATTAAAGGCGAAGAAGTAATCTCTCAATATAAGGGCTAAATGGTATATCATCGCTTAACACCTATTCCTGCTGAACAGCCTGTCAAGTATTATAGCTACAGCATTCCTAACCGATAGATGGTTCCAATCTCCCGCACCGTATATGGGTTCAAGGATATAATCAAAAGTTCGCATAAGATCGGGAGGTAATCCGTAACCGGTACCGAACACTATGAGAAAGTAATTTTCCCTCTTTTCTATTTCTTTTCTTAAATCATCGTAGCCTATTGTGTTTGGATACCTTCTTGCATCCGTACCCACGGTTTTGGGTTCTTTACCAATTCTTTTAATAATGTCATCAATTACCTCATCCAGGGTATAGAGGAGGGAAACCCTCTGAACAATTTCATGTCTTGTCGGATTTGTCCTTTTTCCTTCTTCGGACAGCCAATACTCAATCTGCTTGTTTATTATGAGTCTCTGCCCGTCAACAGGTTGAACTATATAAAATCTGTCTATCTCATAAGCCCTTGCGGGTCTTGCTATATCGTGAAGATCCATCGTAGTAAAGGATGTAACTATGATCCTTCCCTTCTTGTCCATAGCGGGATAGTGAACGAGGGCAATGGATACATTGGAGTTTTTCATCATCCCCCGAATATTTTAAGCAAATCGTTGATTATAACGAAGGTAAGGAGTGTAATGATCAGGGCAAAACCCAACCTTTGCCAAACTTCCTTAAACTTATCGGAGAATGGCTTACCTCTTATCGCTTCCGCTATAAAGAGCATAATAAGGCCCCCGTCAAGAACTGGTAAGGGTATAAGGTTGAATATGCCGAGCTGTAAGGATATGAATGCCATGGAAGAAAGAAAAGCTATTATACCGGACTCTGCAGCCTGCCCCGCAAATTGGGCTATGGCAATGGGTCCGCCGAGGGTTTTAAAGGAAACATCACCCGTTATCAACCCTGCCAGCACTTTGAATGTCAGGACTGTAAGTTCATAGGTACGGCTTAATGCCAATTTAACCGATTCGGGGAAGGGAGTTTTTTCCTTAACCGTTTCTATCTTCACGCTTACACCTATCATAGGCCTTCCCCTTGCGGGATCTTTTTGGGGTACGACTGTTTTTTCAAATATTTCACCATTTCTCTGGAGTTTTATACGAAGGGGATTAAATCCGTTTTCTTTTATAAGCTTTGTAACCTCATACCAGTTTTCCACCCTTTTTCCGTTTACCTCAATAATGCGATCACCCTCTTTTATACCCACCTGACTTGCTGGTGAACCGGGAAGTATTCTTCCTATCACGGGTTTGAGGGTGGGGAATATGCCGAGATCTTCCCTACCCTTTTCTATGGA
>WFPJ01000027.1 GCA_015487615.1 Aquificales bacterium
GATAGCCAACAATGAATGCGGTCCTTAAGACAGCGTTCGGTAGAATTTTACTTATCCTTTCCAGAAGATTATAAATATCTCTCTTACCGTACCCTCTCCTCATGTGCTTTAAAACTTTATCAGATATATGCTGTATAGGTATATCAAGATACGGAACGACCTTTTCTGAATCCGCAATAAACCTGAGGAGATCCTCCGTTAAATCCGAAGGATAAAGATACAAAAGCCTTATCCACTTTATTCCCTTTCTTTTTTCAACAAGCCTAATAACATCCATAATATCCAGGTTTTCAGATATATCCCTGCCGTAATAAGTAGTATCCTGGGATACTATATTTATCTCTTTCACTCCACTTTCCTCAAGTATATCAAGTTCCCTTTCTATATCCTCTATCCTAAAGGATCTGTATCTGCCCCTTATGAAGGGAATTGCACAGAAGGAACAAAGTCTGTTACAACCCTCGGAAATTTTCAAATAACCGTAAGATGACGGCGTCAACAATCTCCTCTTTGGATAGCCTTCGGTTTTTATGCCTAAAAATTCTCCCACTTCCTTCCAGCTTTCCGCACCGAAAAGGGCATCTATTTCGGGTATTTCTTTTTTTAGTATCTCCTTATATCTTTCTACGAGGCACCCCACAACAATAAGCTTTTTATTCCCATCAACAAAATCAAAAATTGTTTCTATTGCCTCTTCCTTTGCATCCTTTATAAAACCACATGTATTCACTACAATTACATCCGCCTCGGAAGGTTTATCAACAATAACAGCTCCACCTTCTTCAAGAACACCGCTTATTCTTTCACTATCAACGAGATTCTTTGAACACCCGAGACTGACTATACACACCTTTTTCACTACAAAACCTCCAACTCACTACCTTCAGTAACTTCACCTATTATCCAAACATCCAATCCCATATCTTTTGCCTTCTTAAGTAATTCCTTTTCCCTTTCCCTGTCAATGCTGAAAAGTAACCCGCCCGATGTAACTGGATCACATAAAAGATAATTAATATAATCTTCTAACTTTGATTTTAAAACTGGAGCTACAAATTTATAATTCTCATAGGTTCCTTTGGGGAATAGCTTCTCCTTCGCAAAATTAATTGCCATTTCATAAATAGGTACCCTGTCATAATAAATCTTGGCACCAACTCTGGAAGCCCTGCACATCTTGTAAAGGTGTCCGAGAAGACCGAATCCGGTAACATCTGTACATGCGGAAGCTTCAAGCTCAAGCATTAAATGGGAAGCCCTGTTGTTCAACATGGTAAGATAGCGAACAATCTCTCCCATATCATCTTCTGCAATCCTTTTATCTTTCAAAGCCTTTACCATTACGCCCACACCTATAGGCTTTGTAAGTATAAGAAGTTGACCGGGTTTTGCACCGCTTTGTGTAATTGGTTCCCTTTTCATATATCCAGTTACCGCAAGACCGAATTTAGGTTCCTTATCATCAACCGTATGACCTCCTATCAAAAAAGCCCCTGCCTCCTCAAGTTTGTCCATGGACCCCTTTATAATAAGCTCAAAATCCTTTTCGTTCATATCACAATTGTTAAAACAAACAATTGCGAGGGCGGAGACAGGTTCACCCCCCATCGCATAAACATCACTCAGGGCATTTGCGGTACTTGCCTGCGCCCACAGGTAAGGATCGTTAAGCACTGGCGTTATAAAATCAACAGTTTGTATTATATAGTAATCACCCAATTTAAAAACACCCGCATCATCACCCACTCCCACAACAATACTGTCAGAAGTTTTAAACTCTACCTCTTTAAGGTATCTCTCAAGTTCCAAAGGTGAAATTTTTGCTGCACAGCCGGAAACTCTGACAAGGTCAAGTAGCCTTTTCATGGTTTATTTAAATTTTACAAAATAAGCATACCATCCCCGTAGCTGTAAAATCTGTAGCGTCTTTCTACAGCTTCTTTATATGCTTTCATGAGGAAATCCTTTCCCGCAAAAGCGGAAACAAGTAAAAGCAAAGAAGACCTCGGCAGGTGGAAGTTAGTAATCATGCCGTCAATAACTTTAAACTTAAAAGGCGGATAAATGTAAAGATCTGTGTAACCTTCATAGGCTTCAAAGGGCTTTGTTTCCAAAGCCCTTACAACTGTTGTTCCCACAGCAATAACCCTTCCTCCCTTTTCTTTCGTTTCCTTTATAATATTAATCGTTTCTTCCGGCACCTTTATGTACTCTGGATCAATCTTGTGTTTTTCTACTTCTTCAACCTTAATTGGTTTAAAAGTACCGTAGGAGACATGAAGGGTTATAAATGCAAACCTTATCCCTTTTCCTTTAAGCCTTTCCATAAGCTCTTCAGAAAAGTGAAGGGAAGCAGTGGGTGAAGCAACTGCACCCTCCTCCTTAGCAAATATGGTTTGGTAGTATTCCCTATCTATCGGTTCCTCTTCTCTTTCAAGGTAAGGAGGTATGGGAATTTTTCCGTATTTTTCAAGAAGTGAAAGTATATTCTCCCCCTTGAGTTCAACAATAAATGTTGCTTCTTCAACATGCTTAATAACTTCAACCTTAAAGTCATCTCCTATTTCTATAATGAGTCCCTCCCTTATTTTTTTCCCGCCCACTAAAGCCTTCCATCTATTTCCTCCCATAAAATCAGTTAAAAGGATTTCAACCCTTCCACCTGTAGGTTTTCTGCCCTCAAGCCTCGCCTTTATAACCTTTGTGTTATTAAATATGAGAAGGTCACCTTCTTTTAAATACTCAGGAAGGTTTATAAATATATCATGCTTTATAGTACCTTCCTCTCTATTAAGGATCATCAATCTTGCATTATGCCTCGGAATTACAGGATATTTCGCTATAAGCTCCTTCGGTAGTTCATAGTCAAACTCTTCAATCCTCATTTAGTTGTAATCTTAAGCATTATGGGAGCAAGGAAGGTTGTTACAGCGACTACAAATACTATAACTGCGTAGTTAACATCGTCAAGTATCTTAAAACTTCTGCCGAACTCCGCAAATATAAGACCTACCTCACCCCTTGGCATCATGGAAAATCCTATGCTGAATTTTTCTCTAAGTGGAATTCCCATTACAACAAATCCGCACAGTACTTTGCCGATTATCGCTACACCTATAAGGGAGAGGGAAAAAGCCCAAAACTGTAAAGAGGAAAAATCTATAGCCTTCAAATTTAGAGCAAGTCCTACACTTACAAAGAAAATGGGTGTAAGTGTCCAAACCAAAGGTTTTATACTTTCCTCAATCTTTTGAAGAAGTTTTTCATCTGTCCTTAAAAAGGATGCAAAAGGTATAACAAATCTTCTTGATAATGCAAGCCCTGCAGTAAAAGATCCAAGTATTTCGGGTGAACCCACCTTGTGTGCCAAATATGCGAAGAATAAAATTAATGCCATTATTGAAGGAGGCACAAAATCTAATGTTGCAACATGCTTTACAATAAAAGATATAAGTCTCGCAATGATGTTAGCAAGAATGGGAGCGAATATAAAGAATAGAACTATATGGAATATAAGATTTAAGGTAGCGTCCATATGAACCTCTTTCGTTTTTGAAAATTCATAAAGGGCTGCTAACAGTACAACTCCCACTATATCATCTATAACAGCAGCACCCAAAACTATTTGGGCAAATCTGTCTTTGTGCTTACCTAAATCCGTAAGTACTCTTATGGTAATCCCTATACTCGTAGCGGTGAGCGCGCCCCCAATGAAAAGGGATGTAAGCATATCCTGATCAAAAAAGTAGTAAGATACTACAAAACCACTTACGAATGGTAAAACAGCACCAACTGCCGCTGCTAAAAAAGACCACAGACCTGTTTTTATTAACATGTGTAGATCTGCTTCCAGCCCAACCTCAAACAAAAGAAGAATTATCCCCAATTCGGCAAGTACTTTTATTGCTTCTTCTAAGGGGATTAAACCAAGCACACTCTGACCTATGATAACACCTGCAGTTACCTCGCCTAAAACAGCTGGTATACCAATCTTGGAAAATAATTCACCCAAAAGCTTACCCGCAAGTAACATTATGGCTATGTGTAGAAACAGAGTGCTTATTTCCATGGCCTAAATCCCCGTACTTCCAAATCCCCCACTCCCTCTTAAAGTTTCCGATAGATCCTCCACTTCCTCAATATCCGCCTTTACGACGGGAGATATAACAAGTTGGGCTATCCTATCCCCCCGTTTTATTTCCACCTTTTCCCTTCCCAAATTTATAAGGATAACCTTTATTTCTCCCCTGTAATCTGAATCAATAGTTCCAGGAGAATTAAGAACGGTAACACCTTTATTTATAGCAAGCCCACTCCTCGGTCTCACCTGACCCTCATAACCCTCTGGTATCTCCAAAACTATACCGGTAGGTATCAAAGCCCTCTCACCTGGTTCTAATACAACCTTATCCTCAACAGCAGCCCTCAGATCCAAACCCGAAGAACCGGGTGTAGCGTAGGAGGGCAGATCTATATCCTTTGCACTGGGTAATCTTTTTACCTTAATCCTTATCATTGTTTATCAACACCTATAGTGGTTAGTCTAGGCCTTCCAAGATCATCAACTTCCATAACTTTAACCCTTATAACATCTCCAACGCTGAAAGCCTGCCTTACATCCTTCACAAACCCTGCCATTTTAGAAACATGTAATAAACCTATCTTTCCAGGCAAAACTTCAACAAAAACACCATACGGTTCTACCCTTGTCACCTTACCCTCGTATATTTTACCCACTTCAACCTCTTTTATTATTTCCTCTATCATGGATATTGCTCCTTTAATTGATTCTTCGGAAGGTGCGGTTATATAAACATTTCCTTCTTCACCAACCCAAACTTTGGCTTTAGTTTCTTCATAGATCTTCTTAATATTCCTGCCACCTGGACCTATTATAAGAGGTGCCTTTTCTTCAGAAACCTTATATACATACATTCTGGGCGCATAGGGAGACAACTCCTTCCTCGGCTCAGGTATAGCTTCATACATCTTCTCCAATATAAATAGTCTTCCCTCCCTTGCCTTTTCCAAAGCTTTAAGCATTATCTCCTTTGTTATCCCCTTTATCTTTATATCCATCTGTACACTAGTTATACCATCACGCGTACCCGCAACTTTAAAATCCATATCTCCCAAGTGATCCTCATCTCCTAATATATCCGAGAGAATAACGTAATTATCACCTTCCTTTATAAGTCCCATAGCTATACCCGCCACATGCTTTTTAAGTGGAACACCCGCATCAAATAGAGCCAAGGACCCTCCACAAACGGTTGCCATGGAGGTTGAACCGTTGGATTCAAGGATATCGGAAACTACCCTTATTATGTAGGGAAACTCTTCCTCTGGAGGTATTAACGGCTCTATAGCCCTCTCCGCCAAAGCTCCGTGGCCTATTTCCCTTCTTCTTGGAGGACCCCAAGGTTTTGCCTCTCCGCCAGAGAAAGGAGGGAAATTATAGTGCAACATAAATCTCTTGAAGGTTTCGCCTTCCGCTATGGTTTCTATAAGCTGTGCTTCATTGGGAGCACCAAGGGTAACGGTAACGAAGGCCTGTGTTTGCCCTCTTGTAAACACAGCAGAACCATGAGGTCTCTCATAAGGATGGACATCTATGGTAATGGGCCTTATATCATCCGGTTTCCTTCCATCTATCCTAACCCCCTCCTTCAATATTTTTTCCCTCATAAGTTTACTTTCAAATTTTTTAAAGGCATACTTAGCTTTAAACATGAGATCATCAGGAATTTGATAAGTTGATACAAATTCATCAAATATCTCATTAAGCCTTCTGTTCCTTTCTTTTTTATCTTTAATAGAAAAAGCTTCAATTATTTTATCCCTTGAAAACGATTCAAGGGCTTGCTGAAGTTCCTCGGGCAAATCAATAGGAGAAACCTCTACCTTGGGTACACCTACTTGTTCCCTCAACTTATCCTGGGCATCAATAATAGGTTTAATAACTTCAAGTCCATAAAATAGTGCCTCCGCCAAAACTTCCTCCGGTATCTCCTTACCTCCTCCCTCAACCATAACTATGGCATCTTTAGTACCCGCCATTACTATCTCCAAATCCGCCTCCTTTCTCTCCTCGTAGCTTGGATTAACAACATATTCACCTTTAATCCTGCATATCCTTAAGCCTCCAATGGGTCCATGGAAGGGTATCCTGGATATGTGAAGTGCTGCGGAAGCGCCTGTTATAGCAAGAACATCAGGATCGTATACATCATCCGCAGAAAGGGTAAGGGCGGTTATTACTACATCATGGAAAAATCCTTCAGGAAACAGAGGCCTTATTGGTCTATCTATAACCCTTGAGACCAGAATCTCACGATCGGTGGGCTTACCTTCCCTCTTTATAAAACCACCAGGTATCCTACCGTACGCTGATCCCCTTTCACGATAATCAACAGTTAAAGGCACAAAATCCACATTTTCAACGGGCTCATCTGACATAACAGCAGTTACAAGTACAGCTGTTCCACCTTGCTTTACTACAACAGCACCATCCGCCTGCTTTGCATACCTTCCTGTTTCTATAATTATAGGATCCTTTCCTATATCAGCCTGTATTTTCACCATAGTCATTTAACCTTAAGATTAAGTTTTTCTACAACCTTCTGGTAGCTTTCAGGATCATTTTCCTTAAGATACTCCAACAGTCTTCTCCTCTTATTTACCATACCTATAAGTCCTCTCCTTGAATGTAAGTCTTTTTTATTCCTTTTCATATGCTCAGTTAATCTGTTTATCCTTTCCGTCAGTATAGCTATCTGTACTTCCGCAGAACCCGTATCATTTTCATGTTTTTGAAATTCTCTTATAAGCTCCCATTTTCTATCCTTTGGCAAGGGCATATCAAACACCTCCTTTACTAACCGCCGCCATAATTTGTTTGGTCAACTTCCATTTCAAATTCTTTTATGAAATGTTCTATAAAATTTACCAAATCAATAAGGTCCTTCTCAAGATAAGACTCATGAAGCTCTATCTTCCTTTCCTCAAATTTATCCGGTGATAAATAATATCTTACCCTAACATAAGGATACTTTTCATCCTCAGACCATTCCTTATCCCCCGGAAGAATAACACTCACCTCCGTATCAAGACCCTCTGTTTTTTTCTCAAAAACCTCTTTAAGTGCCATAAGCTTACTTTCATACTTATCAAAGATAGCCATGGTGGACCTATTTTATCACATCATAATCTATTCCGTAAACAGAAATTCCGTGCTTTTCTGCAAGATCAAGCATTTTTTCCTTATCAACCATGTAAACATTACCTGCCTCAAGAAAAAGCACATCCGCTCCAACATCTATCATCACTTTTATAGTATCAACACCTACCGTAGGTACATCAACCCTAAAGTCCTGATTGTCCCTCCCAACCTTCAAAACCCTGCACCCCTTTCCCGCTATTCTCCCCGCCCTTTCTATGGTCTTCTGTGTGCCTTCCATAGCTTCAACAGCAACAACCGCTTTATCTTTCAATACAATGGTTTGCCCCACATCAAAATTTGCCATAGCCTTTGCTATAGGGAATCCGACCACAGCGTCATCCATGGCACT
The DNA here is from genome assembly GCA_015487615.1 of Aquificales bacterium. Lineage (GTDB taxonomy): Bacteria > Aquificota > Aquificia > Aquificales > Aquificaceae > WFWF01. The sequence goes on from WFPJ01000027.1 coordinate 7,572, forward strand.
TTTCTCAGGAGCCACACCATTCATAGGCCCCTTTTTAGATAGTATTGAGGAAAGAAAAGGCTTGGGATTTATAAAACTGAAACCCTTCTTCTCCATGTAAAGCATAAAACTTTTTATAAGATCCGCAGGTTTCCTCGTATAAGAACCAGTAATCACTGACTTCGCTTCTTCATCAATATTAAAATTGTTATATATAAGCCTATGCTCAAATTTCCCCAACATGACTATTTTCTTTATACCCCTTTCTTTAAACAAACCTATAAGTTCTCCTACCTTCCCAAAAGCCAACTTTTCTTCCGTCTGTATATTCGTTATTCCTTCAATACCTACCGCAAAAACCTTTTCTCCCCTTTTCTCAGCCTCCTTTTTAAAAATACCGGGCAGAGATCCTGAACCCGCTATTAAACCTATCATCCTCCGTAAAAAATTTTAAAATAAAACTGATGAGTTGCAAGCTAATTATATCAGTCGGATGTGAGTTTATAGTATGCTTCCTTATTGATAACTTTAACGTAAAGGAAATAAAAGTAGAGAAAAGGGAAAAAACGAGATTGCTCGGAAGTATCTTTAAGGGAAAGATAAAAAGACTTGCAAAAGGAATGGATGGTTTCTTCGTTGATATAGGCCTGGATAGAGAAGCTTATCTACCTTATAAAAAGTACGAGAATGGAAACTCATCAGAGTGTTCATGTAAACCAACTATAGGTTCAGAAGTCCTAGTACAAGTTAAAAGGGAACCTGAAGATGATAAAGGTCCTAAGGTAAGCTGTAAAATAAGTTTGCCCGGCAAATATGTGGTCTACCTGCCGTATGATAATACCATACATTTTTCAAGTAAGATACCGGAAAAGAAAAGAGAGTTCTTCTCAAAAGTACTATCCAGCTATATTAAAAATGAGGGAATAATAGTAAGAACCGCAGCCCTAAAAGCATCCGTTGAAGATATAATTGATGAATTGAATTATTTAAAGTATGTATGGCAAGAAACAAAAGCTAGAGCAAAAAGCAAAAGAACACCGGGTTTGGTTTATGAAGAATTACCTCTCTATCTCGGATTTATAAGAGACAACTGTGTAGATCTTGAAGAGATAGTTGTTAACAATTCCGATATATGGAAAGAAATATTTTGCTATCTTGAAAATGAACTACCCTTTATGATAACAAGGGTAAAGTACGTTAAAGATATAAGCATTTATTTCAGAATGTATGAGCTTGATAAAGTAATAAATTCCATATTTAACAAGTATATATGGCTTAAAAGCGGGGGTTACATAGTTATTGAAGAAACTGAAGCAATGACAGTGATAGATGTGAATAGTGGAAGTTACTGTAAAACATCACTTGAACATACCGCTTTAGAAATAAATCTTGAAGCGGTTGACCATATAGCAAAACATATAAAATTAAGGAATATAGGTGGTATTATAGTAATTGATTTTATAGATATGAAAAATGCGGAGAATAAACAAAAGGTACTAAATAAGCTTGCAAGTGCATTCCAAGATGAAAGTAATACAACTCAGATTTTCGGAATTACACGGTTGGGTCTTGTAGAAATGTCAAGAAAAAAGAGTACACCGAGCTTAACTAAGATTTTATCAACCCAATGCCCTTATTGTAAGGGAAGGGGGTATGTAAAAAGTCCAGAGTTTGTAATATATGAGATAGAAAAGGAGCTGAGTTGCGTTAGAGGAGGTCACATGGAAATAAGGGTAAACCCCCTTATAAAGGAAAAGGTTGAAAATGTTATAGGTAAGAAGCAGATAAGTGAATGGGTTACGGTAAAAGAGGACAGAAATATACCAGTAGATTATTACGAAATGGTTTACTTAGGATGAAAAAATATAAATATCTATATGTTTTTATAGTAATAACCGGATTTTTGTTATCTTGCTCAAAGGTAACAGAAGATTATAGAGAAAAACAGGCACAGATTCTTTACAGAGAATCATTACAGCTTTATGAAGAGGGTGAATACGACGATGCCATTATGAAATTTAAAGAAGCTTTAAAATACATAGATTATCTATCTCCCGAGCAAATAAAAGATATTAAATACAAAATGGCGATTTCCTATTACAAAAAGGAGGATTACATAAATGCTGTTGTGTTTCTGGAAGACTTCGTTACATATTATCCTAAGGCGGAAGAGACAGAGTATGCCTACTATCTCCTAATTGAAAGCTATTTCTATGTTGCACCCGACGCCTACAGGGATCAGTCATATACCGAAAAGGCGGTAGAAAAGGCAAAAGAGTTTCTTATAAAATTTCCTAAAAGCAACTATACGGAAAAGGTTAAAAATATAATGAAGAAAGCACTGAAAAAAATAGCAAGGCATGAATATCTAATAGCAAGGTTTTATGAAGATTACGGTTATTACTACTCAGCAGCTAAAAGGTATAAGGATCTGCTTATAAACAGCTATGAGTATATAGATGAAGAAGAGATAGCCTTTAGATACATAAAGAACCTGTTTATGACTGGAAGACAGGCAGAGGAAGAAATGGAAAAATACAGAAGTCTCATAAGGGAAACTATGGAGAAGTATAATGAATCGGAAGAGGAAGATAAGGAAAAAATAAAGAACAGGATAGAATTCTACAAAAGACAAATAAAAAGATGGAAGGAAATATACAAAGAAGCAAAAAGGGAAGCAGAAAAGGCCTTAGAAAGATATGCAGAAATATATGGGAAGAACAAATACTATAAAGAACTGTTGAAATGGAAAAGCTCAAGCTTATAAAAGATTTACTTGAAAACAAAAAAGCGGAAGATATAGCAATTCTTGATGTATCAGAGCTAACAAATATAGCGGATTACTTCATAATAGCAACAGCTAATTCTGAAATTCACGGAAGGGCATTGGCGGATTATCTGGAAGAGGAGCTGAATAAGAGGAATGTTCCCATACACCATGTTGAGGGAAAAGAGTCAGGTAAATGGATATTGATTGATGCCCTTGATATAATAATCCACATATTTACAAAAGAATGGAGAGACCACTATGGAATTGAATGGCTATGGTCTGAAGCTAAGAGGGTAGAATTATGATGAATTTTTTTAGATTTCTAATTCTTCTATCCTTAGGTGTATTTATAGCAATATTCAGCTATCAAAATATGACCGAGGTGCAGATTAATGTATATCAGTATTCATACAAACTTCCATTATTTGTAGTAGTCTTCGGATGTTTTGTAGCAGGATTTTTAATTCCCACTGTTTATTACTATTTTAAAAATATGCAAATGTCCCATGATATAAATTTTTTCCATAAAATACTGACCTTATACAGCAAAGGTTCAACAAAAAATTTAGTTAACTTACTTAAAAAACATATTAAAACAAAGCATTTCTTAAGTGTTTTACTCTCCGAAGTTTATAAAAATTCTGGAAGGATAGATGAAGGTATAAAGATACTTGAGACGGTGAGACAAAACCAAAGTTCAACATTCATAGAGTATGCCCTGGGTCAGCTGTACTTTAAAAAGGGCCTTTTAGACGAAGCACTTACATGTCTAAGACATAGCGTGTCCTTTGACTTTAAAAACATAAGGGCACACAGACTGTTAAGAGATATCTCCTTTTTAAGGGGAAATTTACCTGAAACTATCACAACCCAGAGAAATATATTAAAAATAGTAGAAAAGGAAGAAGCAAAGAAGGAAGGTGATATAATGGGATCTCTACTTGCTTATGCTTCTCTAAAGGAGGAAGATATAAAAGAAAGGGAAAGGCTACTCAAAGAATCTTTAAGGTATTCAAGGAATCCTCTCAATATAACCGCAAGTATATTGCTGAATTTGGAAAAAGGTAAAGAAAATACCGCACAACAGTTATTTGAAGAATCTTTTCATAACGGCATGCAAAATGGGGTAATTGCCTTATTATTAAATTATGAGGAAAAATTGCCGTATTTTTTAAATATAATCAGAGAAAAGGAGGGCAGGATAAATTTGGAAATTTTGGCAAGAGCTTATATAGCGCTTAACATGTATGAACCTCTACAAGAAAAGGTAGATGCATTACCTGAATATATAAGGGTAATGGTGGAAGTAGGAGAGTCACACTTAGAAAAGGATAAAAGGTGCTTCAATGCACTTAAAGAGGCATACCCTTTGTGGGAGTGTAAATGTTGTGGTACTAAATTTAAGGAGTACACACCCATGTGTACAAATTGCCTGAAGTGGAACTGTATTGATATTTTAAGTGTAAAGGGGTAAAAGATATGTTAATAGATACACTAAAGAAAACAATAAAGCTGAAGATAGTTTACTACGGGATAGCTCAGTCAGGTAAAACAACAAACGTTGACTTTTTGGCTAAATACCATAACCTTAATCTTCTCAGTTTTGATACAAAAGGAGAAAGGACATTGGTGTTTGACTTTGTAACCAAAAGGATAAGCTTCGGTGATATGCAGTTATCCTTCGCTATATACACAACACCCGGCCAGGGTATATACAAGGATATAAGGAAAACAGTAATGAAGGGTGTAGATGGGATTATATACGTTGTTGATTCACAAAAGGAAAGGCTTGAAGAGAATATAAACTTTATAGAAGTTCTAAAGCAGGATCTCAGATTTATAGGCAGAAGGCTGGAAGATGTTCCTCTAATATTCCAATACAATAAGTTGGATCTTCCCAATGCCCTTGATCCAGAGATTCTTGAGCAAGAAGTGAATATATTTCAAGCACCTTCAACTCAAGCTGTAGCGATAAAAGGTATAGGAGTAGCTGAAACCTTTGACCTTATGGTTGAAGAGCTAACAAAAAAAATAAAAGCTATAGTGTGAAGCCATGATTTCCGGATATATTGAAGGTTCTCAAAGTCTTGTGGACATCCTTTCAAACATACTAACAGGTAAAAGTGGCATATTGGACCTTTTTGTTAACAGAATATTCCTGTCAATGGAAGTTAAGGATGGTTTTATAACCTCTTTCAAATGTAACCTTTTAAACAACCTTGAAGTCAATAATATGAATAAAATAAACCTCTTGACATACTGCTTTTCAGAAATTATGGATAATCCTTCCGGGTTTTTCACCTTTTCTAAGGAGAAAAATATTGGTAATGATTACATTCCTCTTGAGAAGGAATTAGGACAAGATGAAATAGTACTTCAAGCTACACTTGCAAATCAGGAGCTAAAAGAACTACTTAAAAAGATAATATCGCCGTCAGCGGTTTTTAGAACAATAGCCAGCCTGCCTCCAGACGAAAGAGATTTGTTTGAAGGCAAAAATACGATAGAAATAATAGGTACTTCAAAGGAGAACATTGTAACTACTTTAAGAAAAATGAATGCATATCTTGTTGAAGGAAAGATAGATATTTTTGAATTTAAGGATGAAGTGTCCTATTATGAAAAAGAACTTGAAATAGACTATCTTATGGAAAATATTTCAATAGATAAGATAAATATAATTGCAATTCTTGAAAGTATGAAGAGTAGCAAGTTTTCCGGCATATTAAGAATCCATCTGCTTACTTCAACGGTTGATCTTCTTTATAAACAAGGCAAATTGCACGCTGTTTACCCCGTTGATTACGATGTATTTGATTTCCTTTTAAATCCGACAAAAGGAAGTACTATAAGCCTTATATCAATGAACAAAGAAGCCCTTGATATATATGCTTTAAGATATTGTGAAAGAAGGGCTATCAACAACGTATCAAATTCCTATATAGAACTTAGTAAAATATTTATGGGTCTCAGCAAGGAAAAAAATTCTGCCTTGCTGATAGTGAGCGGTAAGAAGGGAACGACCCTTTCTTTCTTCAAGGAAGGCAATCTCCTTGGTTTTATACAGGAATTGGAAGACGGAAAACTTAAATACAAACAAAACTTGGAACTGCCAGAGAACTTTTATCTGTCCCTTATATTTAAGGAGCACGATACGGAAAATATTTCAGCCCTTGTATATCTGTTTATGATAAATATACTTTTTGGAATACTCCTTAAGTGGTCTGGACAAAAGGTGCTTAGCAATATTATGGGTGAACTGTTAAAGTTGGATTTTCTAAAATACGAAGAGGGAAGGATTCAGCTGAGGAGATCACCTACAGAAGAGGAGAAGTTAAATCTTATAGACTTCCTTGCCTATTTGTTTGATATGGGTTCTTATACACTCGGTCAAGACAAATTCAGTCAAGAAATTGAAATTAGTTTGCACCCTTATAAAGATCTATTTAAAATACTCAACTTTGAGGAGTTTATGACAGTAAACAGATCCCAATGATAAAGGATGTTGAAGTTCCTGTCCTGACAAATACAAAGATAGGAACAAATACGTTTAAAATGGAACTTGATACTGGCGCAGATCTATCCGGAAAAATTAAACCCGGCCAGTTTTTAATGATAAGAACTATAAATCCGTCAGATGATCCTTTAATCAGAAGGGCATTCGCCATAGCGGATGTGGAAGGCGGTAAGATAACCCTGTTTTACGATGTCGTGGGCAAAGGGACGAAGATTTTAAGTCTTGTTAAACCAGGAGAAAAGGTAAAGATACTTTTTCCCCTTGGAAACGGTACCTTCCCCCTGAATTATAAAGAAAATGTACTCATAGGAGGGGGAATAGGAATGGCAGGTCTCACCCTCCTCGGTAAAGAACTAACGAAAAGAGGTAACAAAGTAACGGTTGTTTACGGGGCTAAAACAAAAAGTATGTTGTCTATGGAAAGATTTTTGAAAGATCTCTTTAAAGATGTATATATATTCACTGAAGATGGCTCCGCAGGTAAAAAGGGATATGCAACCGATATACTTAGCGAACTCACGGGTAAGGAGGTTATTCACGCCTGCGGTCCTATACCTATGCTTAAAAGCTTATACAACATGGGACACGGGTTCAAAATATTCATGTCTTTTGAGTCGCCCATGGCATGTGGATGGGGAGTATGCCTCGGCTGTGTTATAAAGAGTAAAGACAACAGTTTCCTGAGGGTTTGTAAAGAAGGCCCGGTTTTTGAAAAGGAACAGGTGATAATCTGATGTTTACAGGAATTATAGAAGATATAGGTAAAGTAGAACACATTAAAAAATCTTCAGGAAGTTGGAGTATTGATATAGAAACATCACTTGGTGACATAAGGGAAGGGGATAGTATATCTGTCAATGGTGCGTGTTTAACGGTAAAAAAAATAAAAGGCAGAATATTGAGCTTTGATATATCTACGGAAACACTTAAGGTTTCCAACCTTAAGTTTTTAAACAAAGGAGATTTTGTTAATCTTGAAAGAGCACTAAAGGTAGGTGACAGACTCGGAGGTCATTTAGTCCAGGGTCATGTTGACTGCACAGGTATAATAAGAACTTTCTATAAAGACGGTGATCATTGGAAGCTTAAGGTTTTGATACCTCATCATTTTAAAAAATTCGTTGTATACAAAGGATCCATAGCAATAGATGGAATAAGTCTTACTGTAAACGGTATAAAAGGATCAATCATTGAAATAAATATAGTTCCCTACACCTATGAAAACACCATACTAAAATATAGAAAAGCGAATGACGTAGTTAATATAGAATTTGATCTTATAGGAAAGTACGTATTATCCTATGTAAAATAGTTAAGAGATGATACTGCTTAGGGAAGAAGACATAAGATCCATCATTGAAGCTGGTGAATTCTTAAACAGTAAAGGATGGGTGCCTGCAACAAGCGGTAATATATCCGTACTCATAGATGGTAATCTTATAGCAATTACAGCATCCGGGAAACACAAGGGTAAGCTCACGGAGAGGGATATAGTGATAGTAAATAGGGAAGGTTATAAAATATACGGGGAAGGTAAACCTTCAGCGGAGGTTCTACTTCATATACTTATCTACAAACTTTTTCCCAATACCAAGGCGGTTATACATGCACATTCTCCCAATGCTACGGTTATATCAAAAATAAGGAAAGAACATTTAAAAATAAAAGGTTATGAAATACTAAAAGCCTTTGAGGATATAAGCACTCATGAGGAAGAGATCATAATTCCAGTTTTTGAAAATGAACAGGACATGAAAAACTTGTCTAAAAAGATAGGAGAAATTTTGTCAACCTTAAAAAAGGAAAAGCTTTACGGATTTTTACTTGAAGCTCACGGTATCTATACATGGTCTGATTCCATAGAAAAGGCTCTTAACTATATAGAAGCCTTTGAATTCCTCTTTGAGTGTGAACTTAAATTATCAAGATTAATATAAGGGACCCGGAAAGGGTCCCATAAACACAACTATATCACCAGACATGTAAAACACTGTGTATGCAATCTACAGGAGTACCAACATCCGGAACTATGTTATAGGAAATAATAGCTTTTTTATCCCAGCCGTTCTGTGTACCCTCAACATACTGATATTCAAGATTGGAGTAAAGGGGAGAATAA
>WFPJ01000028.1 GCA_015487615.1 Aquificales bacterium
GCCTGCCTTAGGGAGAACGGAGGACTTGGAAAACTTGAGCGGTTGCTTTTTAACAAATCAGACAAATGTAAACACATACACGGTAAGTTTACAGGTAAGAGACGCAGGTTTTACCGTGGAGGATATAACACTTAATAGCACAGATTCAAAGTTGATAAAGGCACCTTCGGAGATTAAAATAGATGATTGTAGTTAAAGTATAAAAGAGGGGGAAGAGGTGATAAGGGTTATTTTAGCCCTTATCATAACCTTCTGTATATGTTTTGCAACAAGGATATCGGGAAGCCTTGTAAATTACCCCCACCCCGAAATCAGAAGGCTTGAGTATATGATTGAAAGGGGAGATTGGGGAGGATTTATTAAGGAAACGAACAAAATAACAAGCCGTAAAAGTACACATGATCCGGAACTTCTTGCATACATCTATTTAAGACTCGGTTTGTTTTTCAAACAAAAAATGGATTACGACACCGCCCTGTACTATTACAAGCTTGCGATGGAAACCTACCCGGATTCTACCATTGCGGAGGATGCGGAAACATCAATAGCCATAATACATTTACTCAAGGGTGATCTTCAAAAAGCACGGGATATATTTGCAAAGATTTTAAACACAACAAAAGATCCGGAACAGTTTAAATTCGTAAACTATTGGTTGAAGCGCACGGTTAAGCTTCAGCAGTTCAGTAAAAGTATAGGTCCCGTAAGTGCCTCTTGCGGAAAGGTTGCAATCCTCGCGGTGGTTGAAAGAATTAATCTACCCGTACCTTTAACGGATATTTTGCTTATACCCCATTCGGAAAAGGGAATGAGTCTTGCACAAATCAAGGAATTCTTTGATAAAAAGGGTATAAAAACAAAGATAGTAAAGGGCGATGCGGAAAAACTACTTAAAAACAGAAAACCTTTTATAGCACTACTTAAGGAAAGTCACTATATAGTGGTGATTGGAAGGAAGGATAATCTCGTAGCCTACATGGATCCCGCTAAAGGAAGGAGTGTACTTTTTATGACAGAGGAAACGCTTAAAAAGGAATTTTCCGGTTATGCAATTGTCTTTGAGGATATAAATGGTCTGGAAGAGGTGGCAATAAGTGAAGCACGAACCATATACGGCGGGAGGTGTCCTTGTTGTCCCGCCAATGAGTTGGGTGATAAGGAAGACAATCCTTTAACCGCCTATGACACTTCCGGTCCCGGAGGTAGATGCGAAGAAGTTACAGGATTTCCCCTTATAAAGACCAACATGGCAAACTTAAATCTTGTAATCACAGATGTAGATTTCCGATATAAACACTTCGGTCTTGATGTGAAATTCAAAAGGACTTATAATGCGGATTCATCCGATGAGTCCATATTTGGAAAAGGCTGGAGCTGGTACTATGGTGCAAGGCTACACTTCCCTGTCAGTTATGTTGCTGTAAATGCATATACCTCAACGGGAAGAATAATAAGGTTCAGTAAGGATGCTTATTCGGGTAAATATGTACCTCAGGATGAAGATATCTATGATACCCTTTCCGAAGAAAACGGTAGATTTTACTATCGCAGAAAGAGGGACGGCTCAGTATGGGTTTATGACGGCGACGGAAAGCTTATTGAGGTAAGAGATAGAAACGGAAACAGCATACGCTTGGAGTATAAAGATAACACTGTACCCTTCAAACCCGTAAGGATGGTTGATTCCGCGGGAAGAGAGATATTGTTTAAATACAACAATCAGGGATATGTAAGTGAAATTGTATTCTTCAACGGAACTTCCGCCAAGTACTTTTATGACAACAACGGTTACCTTATAAAAACCATAGACCCGTACGGTACGGTTGTTGAATACGAGTATGATAATAACGGCTATCTTGTAAAGATGAAGACACCTAAGGGTGAATATACCTTCAATTATAAACTACATCCCCGTGAAGGTTATTACTTAGTTTCCATAGTTTTACCAAACGGGGCGGTTAAGAATTACACCCCCGACCCCCAAAATCACTACAACACCATAGTTGAATATCCCGACGGAACATGGATAATGTTCAAAAACATAGGCAACGGATGGACCTATGAAATAATAAATCCAAAAGGTACGGTTGTTAGATATGACTTCATCAACGGAAGAAGGACACACATTTACGATCAGTACGGAAATCTTACACGCATATTCTACGATGAAAGGGGTAACCCTACAAAGATAGTATATCCAGACGGTTCACAGGAATACTTTTCCTTCAACGAACAGGATTTGCTTACATCCTACAGGGACGGAAACGGTTTTGTATATGAGATGTTTTATGATGATAAAGGAAATCTTGAGAAAATAGTATATCCCGACGGCAGGTATATAGAATTCTCAAACAATGACAAGGGTTTACCCGTATCCGTAAACTTCAGTTCCGGTAGATCAATAAAAATAGATTACGACAGCTTCGGTTATCCCAAGGTTGTAACCCTTCCCAGCGGAAGAATATGGAAACTCAAATTTAACACAACGGGTGATGTTGTTGAAATTAAAGATCCTGAAGGTAATACATTCACTTACAGCTATGATGAACTGAGAAGACTGACTAAAATAAAGGATCCCATGAGCTTCTCATACAAAATAAGGTATAACCACCTTTTCCCCGTTGAATTTATTGATCAGGAGGGAAAGATCACCAAATACTTCTATGACAGTTTGGATATGCTTATAAAGGTGTGTGAAAGCGGTGAATGTTATAGCTATAAAAGGAACAGTGCGGGCAGGCTGATAGGTCTGGTAGATTTCCTTGAAAAGGAATGGGAAATACTTAGGGACATTGCGGGACATTATAACGGCATTGTGGATCCTGCGGGTAACAGAATGGTTGAATACTATGATAATAAGAAGAAATTGATATACAAAGAGTTGCCTGACGGATCAAGGATAGATTACAGCTACGATAGGAAGGGCAGACTTGTAAGGATCTCCTACCCCGACGGCAGTAGTGTTACCTACAGCTATGACAATAACGATAATATTGTTTCCGCGAATAACAATAATACCTATATTAATATACTTTACAATCCGGTTAACCAACCCACATCCTTTTCCGATACATCACTCGGCATAACCCTCTCTTATACATACAATGAAGACGGGTATATAGAAACAATCCTGTATCCCGGTAACATACCGGTTGCATATAAGTACAATGAAGACGGCAATATAGCAAGCATATCCATAGGAGGATTGGGTAAGATTGAATATGTCTATAACAAGCGGGGACTCCTTGAAAAGAAGATAATAGGAAATGCGGTTATAGAATACACCTACGACAAAAGAGGCTTGCCCGTATCCTTCAAACTGAAAGATTCAAAGGGTGATTATATAAACATAGAAGTAACAAGGGACGGTATAGGGCGGGTTACAAGCTATAAACTGAGTTCATCCTTGGAGATTAAAAGGGATGCATTCAAAGATATACCCCTGCTCGGAGACGCTGTATATGATTCCTCATCCCAAATACTGTTATTCACCGCGGACGGCACATATAACGAATTTACCCATGACAAGATGGGTAATCTAATAGAATGGAAAAAGGGAAATACAACCGCCTACTTTGAATACTCCGGTGACCAAAAATTGAAAAGAGTAAAAAACGGAAACGAGGATATACTGTTCCTATACAATCCCTTTGGCTTAAGATGGAAAAAGATAACACCCGAATATCAGTATGAGTATCTGTATGACCTGTCCCGCAACCTAATATATGAAAGGATAAAAGACAAAACGGGTAATGTGAAAGAAGAAAGAATGTACATATACATACCCGGTATGCTTGACAGACCGGAGGCAATGATCCTTAGAAAAGAAGGAAAGATTGAGGTGTATTACTACTTTAAAAACCATCAAGGCTCAACAGTAGGACTCATAGACGGAGAAGGCAGAATAGTAAACATATACGACTACTGGCCCGACGGTAATATAAGATATATGGACGAGAAAATAAACCAACCCTTCCGCTATACGGGAGCTTATCATGATGACGAAGTGAATCTCTACTATTTGAGGGCAAGGTATTATTCACCAGTTTTAAGAAGATTTTTACAGCGTGATCCCATTCTGTTTGAAGGTGGGATAAACCTTTACTCTTACACGGGGTGTGATTTTGTGAATTATGGGGATTGGGAAGGGACGGGCGGACTCGTTGCCGTTGCTGTTGGAACGGTTATGGTTGGGTTTGGATCAATTTATATTATTTGTACAAAATTATGTTTTCTGGATATTGAGAAAGAATGCACAATAGAACCAAGCAATGATTTGTGCGATATTGATAAGGATATTCAGGAATTGATTTGCTTGAGAAGGAAATTCAGCAGGTGTCCTAAATTTTGCAGGCCTTGGCTTGAAATGGCTGATTGTATTGCCAACAAAGAAATATGTGCTGCTGATTACGCATGGGACTTAATTGTTGATATATTTAGAAGATTACTTCATTAGGGTAAATAAAATGCTATTACCAAAAATTAATTCTTTGAATAAGTTTATATCTTTATCAGTTATAGGTGTATATGTTCTCTTAATATTAATTGATTTAGTAATATTACTTATACCACATGATGTTTCAACCCTTAAATGGAAAGA
>WFPJ01000029.1 GCA_015487615.1 Aquificales bacterium
ACGGAAAGTCCCACATTTATAGCGGGTCTTACCCCCTTGTTAAAAAGATCGGGTTCAAGGTATATCTGTCCGTCCGTTATGGATATAACGTTTGTAGGTATGTATGCAGCAACATCACCCGCCTTTGTTTCAATTATAGGTAAAGCGGTAAGAGAACCGCCTCCCAGTTCATCATTAAGTTTTGCAGCCCTTTCCAACAATCTGGAGTGAAGATAAAAGACATCCCCGGGGAAAGCTTCCCTACCTGGAGGTCTTCTCATCAAAAGGGATAACTGTCTGTAAGCTTCCGCGTGCTTGGATAGGTCATCGTAGATGATAAGGGCATGCTTTCCGTTATCTCTGAAGTATTCACCTATGGTGCATCCAACAAAGGGTGCAAGATACTGAAGGGACGCGGGATCTGTTGCGGATGCAACAACCACACAGGTATATTCCATAGCACCGTGTCTCTCAAGCAATTCTATTATCCTGGCGGTAGTTGATCTCTTTTGTCCCACAACCACATATATGCAGTAAACATCCGTATCCTTCTGATTAAGTATTGTATCTATACCTATGGTGGTCTTACCGGTAGCCCTGTCACCTATGATAAGCTCCCTCTGTCCCCTTCCTATGGGAATCATTGAATCTATTGCCTTTATTCCTGTTTGAAGAGGCTCATGAACAGATTTCCTTGTTACAACCCCGGGAGCAATCTTCTCAATAGGAGATCTGTACTCGTATTCTATAGGACCCTTTCCGTCAAGGGGATTCCCAAGTGGATCTATAACCCTTCCTATCAAGCCTTCACCTACAGGTGCATCAAGTATTCTGCCCGTCCTCCTTACTATGGTACCCTCCCTTATACCACTCTCGCTTCCGAGGATTATTATACCCACATTGTCCTCTTCTAAGTTAAAGGCAAGACCGTAGGACCCACCGTCAAATTCAACAACCTCATTTGCCATTACATTTTCAAGACCGTATGCCCTTGCAACACCGTCACCCACATAGTAAACTACCCCTACCTCCTCCATCTTAACTTCTGATTCAAATTCCTTTAACTGTTCCTTAAGTAGCTGTACAGCCTCTTCGTAACTCAGCATGCCCATGCTCTTCCTCCCTTAGACGGTCTTTAAATTATATCACAAATCCCTTTCCTTCCTATATTCAGCCTTAGAGGTAGGAGTTTCCCACAGAACAATACTGACAACCGACACCTCTCTAAGGAGTCCAGCTTCTTTTAATTTAGCTTCTAAGAAATCGTAAAAAAACTTAGCCAAAGCCTCAGCGGTAGGACAGAAGTCTACAGAAAATATTTTAAAGGCTCCGTACTTTTCTGCAACCTTCTTTAACTCATCGTGCATAGGATCTTGTTTGTCAATTATAAAACTGTGGTCTATTTCCTCTATTAAATCTCCAAGAGCACTCTTTACATGATAGAAATCCATAACCATCTCCTGTTCCGTTAAGACATCGGATCCTAGGGTTACCTCAAGCTTGTAACTGTGTCCATGAAGATTAACACATTTATTTTTAATTCCGCCCTTAGTAAACTGCGAGCCCCTTCCGTGGGTCAGATTCTGTTTCCACACCCTGTGGCCCGCCTCAAATTTAAAAACCTTTGTGATATACCACCTCACCAGACAATGACCCTCCTTGCCTCTAAGATCATCTTCCCTATCTCTTCATAGCTTTTTAGAAGTTTCTCATCAAATCTTAATCCCCTCCTTTCCGCATCCTCCTTACATACAAACCAATCCTTTCGGGAAGGATATCTTAATACACCATTTTGTATGAGAATGACCACATCCCCCTCAGATATAAGCTCAGAGGAAAAATTACCGAGTTTTCTGACAAGCCATAAAGTGTTCACCATACCAAAACCGCCTCTGAGGAATTTATTATGTCCTGTATTTCTTCATAAGACATGATTTCAACATCTACTTTAAAGTCCTTTTCCTTCAAACCCCTTTCTTCTGCGGAAGCATCTTCAACAATAAGCTTCATATTTACAAAACCCAGTGTTTCAAAGATTTTATCAAATCCCTCTATACCGAGATCAGAAGGTCTCCAATCGGTTAATGCATAAACACCGTCTCTTATCATTACAAAGAATACTTCATTATTTATAGCAAGGGCAAGTGCCACCCTGAAAGCTTCATGGGCAAGCCAGGAAAAGGGGTTTCCCTTTAGTATAAATACTACCCTCATATCTTAGCCTCAATTGAATGATATAACCTTATCCGCTTCCTGCATCATGCGAGATAGATTATAAGTAGAACTACTTTCCGCCCAAGAAGGTATATCCTTTATACCCCTTTGGTGAGCAGCATGGGCACAAAAGTATATCTTTATACCCCACCTTGAAAATTCCTCAGTTTCTGGCCTCACTAGATAGTAAACACCATTACCCGTTAGAAAGAATTCAACTTCAGCACTCCTTATAAGCACCCTTGAAAGATTATATATCGTATCAAAATCACTTGAAAAAGGTACACTGCTTATAACAAAAAGAACCTTTATCTTCTTTTCCTTATCAGTATCTCCCACAGCCTATCACCCACCTTGTTGACAGCTATTACCTCCTGTCCTTCTTCTCTCATACTTTTAGGTACATTCTCAGCAGAAGGAGGATAATCAATTATTACTTTCAGAACCTCACCTTCTTTCATATCTTCAAGCACAAGCTTACTTTTAACAAAGGTAAAGGGGCAGACCTCGCCCCTTATATCAAGCTCCTGATCTACCTTAACCTCCTGCATAGTTTAAATAATATACACCTTATTCAAAATCAGGTTTAGGAGTTTCATCAGTTGAAGGAGGTAAAACTGGTAGTTCAAGGGCTTCCTTAGGAATCTCCCCTGTTAAGCTATTAAGGAATGCTACTATATAATCTATCTGTTCATCGGTAAGCTCTTTATTAAGCTGTACCTTCGCCATTATCCTGACAGCCTCCTTAAGATCCCATACGCTACCATCATGGAAGTAAGGATAGGTACGGGCTATATTTCTGAGTGATGGTACTTTAAACACATACATATCAGATTCTTTCTTCGTTACATTGTATCTTCCTTTATCAGGATTCTTGCTACCCGTATATTTCCAGAAGGGTTCGTATATACCGAACTTCTGGAAAGTCTGACCACCTACAGTAACACCGTTATGGCAAGTAGCACACCCCACACCTATGAACAGTCTTAGTCCTTTCTTTTCCTTTTCCGTTAAAGCATTAAGATCCCCTTTAAGAAACTTATCAAACCTTGAAGGTGTCATAAGGGTTCTTTCAAAGGCAGCTATAGCCTTAGCTATATTTTCATAATTGACAGGATCTTTCTCCCCAGGGAAGGCCTTTTTGAACAACTCAACATATTCCGGTATAGAAGCTATACGTTTAACCGCAAAATCTTTATGAGGGATTGCCATTTCCTTAGGATTCACAATGGGACCTTGTGCCTGTTCTTCCACATCCTTAGCCCTTCCGTCCCAGAACTGAGCAACATGCAGAGCAGCATTAAGAACCGTCGGTGCATTTCTTGGTCCTATACTCCATTTATGCCCTATGGAAGTTGGCAGATTATCAACACCGTAAGTTGCTATATTGTGACAACTGTTACAGCTTATAAAACCGCTCTTTGAAAGTCTCGGATCATAATAAAGCATCTTTCCTAGTTTAACCTTATACTCATTCAGAGGATTTTCTGGATTCTCAGCAACTTCAGGCAAAGGCTTAAAAAGCTTTCTTGCTTCTTCTAAAAGTTGCTTATCACTATCAGCAATTGCCATTCCTATTGAAACCAAAGACAGAACAACCAAACTTTTCTTCATCTCACTGCCCTCCTTTCGTAAAGAAGTTTATTAATATTATATTCTAATTGAGAATGATTTGCAACTAAAACTTGGTTTCTTTTCTAGATCTATACCATGCGTAAGCAAGAAATATAAGGATAACAGCTAATATTACAGGTATAACTGTAATTCCTATAATGAGGGCAAGGGCTACAATAAATCCAACAACAAAACCAAGCATGAAACAAAAAAAGCAATTAATATATTGCATAATATTTATATTCTAATCCCAGAATAGGGTTGCCCTATTTACCATTTATCTATAAATTATATCAATGACTGAAATCATAATGTAGATTCATAGGAGGTAATGTATGCATGCCTTCCTATATATTCTAATAAGCGCTATATTGGTTTTAAGTATAAATTCATGTAGTGAAAAATCTAAATCTTCAAGCAATGATTTTAGTAATAACAATAAAGCTTATCCAAGTCAACTTGATCCGCCAGACTATAATAAGCTTTCAGCTCAAAATAAATACAGGGTTGTTGATAAGTTACTTTCAACTTTATATAAAGGTGTTGCTCCTGAAGATTTCTTTGAAATAAAGGATAATTTAAATGACTTAAAACCTAAATATGAAGATAATTACCTTGACAAGATAAAGTCAGATTTACAAAAGCCTTTGAATCCAGAAGACAAATACACTATTGTCCAGAGGATAAACGAAAGATATCAATTTACACCTAATGCAAAGTATCCGCAGTATATATTAGCCATGCTTTATGAGTTCCCTTTGAGTAAAGATTACTATGACATGTGGATAGCTTATTTTCTCTCAAATACAATTCTATTCTCGCCCGCTGTAGAACTTGAATCCGTGGATTACATAGATATCCACAGGGTTTTTCAAAGACTTTATACAATGATAAGCGAAGATCAACCCATAAAGGAGATAGTTTACCAGCATATGATATCGCAGGAAAACTGGAGGAGATTCAGATCACCTGAAGACAACACGAGGGAAATGATGGAGATATTCCTTGAAAGGTTTATAGATGAGGAGGTGCCCAAAGCATCAATAGCCTGCCAAAACTGGTATTTAACCGACGATACGGGAGGATACTCTTTGGTTATAGACTACAACGAAAATACTGAGCCCCAAAATATACTTGATACATGGGTGACAACATGCTACGACTTTTACAGGGCGATAGTTGAACATAAGGATTTTATGCCCACAGTAGTTAGAAGGATATTAAGACACCTGTTCTCCACCTACTCGGAAGAGGATATAAATAAATTAACAGAAGCAATACTTGAAAAAAATCCTCAAACCTTCAGGGATCTGTTTAATCTTATCTTGTTCTCAAAGGAGTATCTGTTAAATGCGGAAAGGCCTAAAAACTTTGAAGAATTATTCTTCCCTATAGCATACAAGATAAAATGGAAACCCGCCACCCACTTTTTTAAGAGTATGTACCCCATTTATTGGAAACCGCCAGGATGGAGCTCACTACACGATATGAAGCAGTCACCCTTTACTTACAAACTCGGAAGATATCCAGTTCCGCCACTTGATTATCTAAGCTTTGCTTACTACCACAAAGCGGTTAGAGAACTACTTCTAATAGAAAGGTACACCAATGACTTTGATCCTTACGACCTTGGATGGACCGGTGAATTCATAGACAACATGCTATCGGGTGATGATTTTATACACTATATCTTCCTTGCAACCCTCGGAAGGAAAGCTACTCAAAAGGAATTAAATACTCTAAATCAGATATATGACAACCTCGGATACGATGATTCCTTTACCTACAAGGATGAAAAGGCACTTATAGCTCTGGATTATATAAGCAGACTGCCCGAGCTCTATCTCTTCACCTCAATAAAATAGGGGGATAAGGATGAAGAGGAGAGATTTTCTGAAGTATGCGTGTATCCTCGGTCTCGGTTTAACCCATGCACCCTTCCTGCTGACCTCAAGATCCGTGGCAAAGGAGATGATGAATATTATAAAGGGTGAAATCCAATACAGTCCTCCCCAAGAATTACCCATTGTTATAAATATTTTCCTGTATGGAGGACCTTCGGAACTTGCGGGTAATCTGACAAATATAGAAGAAATAAACTATCTTTCCCAGAACAAATATCCCTCTGAAATTATTCCCACCAATAGTAATAATGATATAACACCGAACAACTTCTGGGGAGAAGCGGGTGGAAATATTATGGAAGAACTGTTAAGCGGTAAGAATGCAGGAGGAGTGGAAATATTCCCCCCAAGCCTTTCCATATACAGGACCGTTTATAGGATAAAGGATGACAATAAATCCCATCCCAAGAGTATAACCCAGAATCTTGTGGGTAACCTTGATATGGAAAAGCCCGGATACGCAGCAACCCTCGCTTCAATCCTCGCTACATATAACCCGTGGAACAAAAATATAGAAGAGCTTATACTTCCATTTGTTTCCTTTGAGGGTGATTCCATAGTATTCAGACAGGGTGACCTGACAATTCCCATAAATATGAAACCCATGATGCTTGATGCTAATCTAAATAACCCGTACAAAAGGAAAAAGATACCCGGATTCAGCGATGCGGATTTTAGCTACATAGATAGCCAGATAGAAAAGCTTGCAAGGGAGACATCCTCAACCTATGGTGAATATGCAAGTAAGATAAAGGAAGCCTTTGCAAAGAGAGAAGAGTTAGCCCAATTTGTTGAAACAAAACTTCAAAATATAGATGCATCCCTTCCTTTCAGTCCGGATCCTAATGCAACCAACGATCCGCAAGGTCAAGGAAACTATGATCCCGACATTGATGCATCAAGAAGATTAACATATCCCGCAGGCAATCCCATGGCTAAATTTCTGAAGGCAGCAGTAACCCTTGCAATAGAAAATGAGGATACAGTATTCATAAGTGTAGGAAACGGAGGGTTAAGCAGTTGGGACAATCATTCTGATGCCATAGACGGATACAAAACGAGGATGTCCATGCTTATGAGGGCTATAAGATGTGCGGTAAAGCACCTTTACTGGTATTCACTTGATACCAACAATCCCCAGACAAAGAGGGAAAGAGCAAGAAGGGTGGTAATAAATGCCTTCGGTGACTTTGGCAGAAACGTAAATCTGAACAATTCCATGGGATGGGATCACGGAAATACTCAGAACTTCTATACCGCAGGCGGATGGGGAATAAACGGTAGGGTTCTTGGTAAGCTCGTCGGAA
>WFPJ01000030.1 GCA_015487615.1 Aquificales bacterium
ATGCCCTCGTGTTACTCACCTATGATACTGAACACCCTTACATTTACAACAATACCTTTTATAAGATAGATACGGTCCTCAGATGGAAGTCTCCACCCACTCCCAGAAAACCCGCCCTGTTCTTTATAAACAATATCCTCTACGAGATAAGCTCCTACTATTTATGCTTGGAAAATACGGATGATTATAGAGGATCTCCCCTTCTTATAAATAACAATATGTATTACACACAATCCTCTGCCCTTGACCCGGGCTACTGTGTGGGAGGGAATGTGTATACAAGCTTCAGACGGTGGGAAAATGATATAAGACTTTTTACACAAAATAATACAAATGAAAGCTCATCAGTAGAAGGAGAACCGCCCGGATTTGTAAATGAAAGCGGTATCTTTTCGGAAGTTAAAGATTTTAAACTGAAATGTGATGCCTTTGCGGTTGATAAAGGTGCAGAACCCCCCGGTCTTAAAGACAGGGACTTCTTCGGCAACCCCGTACCGAAGAGGGCTCCCGATATAGGATTCCATGAATTTCAGGGAGAACCCTGCCCATCGTAAAGTATGTCTCTTATCCGCACCATATCTTCAAGGGGGATCTGACCCGGTGCTACCGCTTTACCCACAAAGGAATAAGTTATTACTGAATCAAAAGGGGGACCAGCCAATCTTGTAAGCTTACCAAGTTCACCCATCGCTATAAGTATCTTCTTACCCTCAACCCTTCTTGAAAAACACAAAAATTTTGAAACATCACTCCAAGATTTAGGAGTTACAGCAATCTTTGCAATGTCCGCCCCCCATCTGTACATCTCCCTAAGAATTTCCACTATAATCCATCCTGGGGGTGTGCCATTAAAATCATGATGGGATATTATGAGCTTTTTATTATGGTTTTTAACTATATTTCTAACAAAGCCTATAAGATCAGTTGAAGAGAGTTCTATGTCCGTATAATCACAAAGAGGTGAAAGCTTCTCAAATAATTCAGCCCTGTTCTCCACATACCTTCCCCCTTCCTTCTCCGATCTTATTGTGAGCAATACTTCCAATCCTTCCCTTTTTATTTGATCTATTCTTTCCCTTATAAAATCCGCATCCCTGTTCTTAAAGAGATCAACCCTTAACTCTATAATGTCAGCCCTCTTCTCTTTGCATAATTTCAGATTATCACCAAAATTCTCGTCGGATAAAGGAACCGCTATCTTCATGGATTAAGATTATAACTTGCAGAATAATAATAAGGCCACCCACTAATTAAAGTTAAGATAGACAAACAATTTCACCTATGTTAATTTTTTCCTTATGGCAAGCCTTTCAGAAAATGAGCTTACTCCTATGCTTTCCCAGTACCACTATTTTAAGAATCAGTACCCCGATTGTCTTCTACTGTTTCGTCTCGGTGATTTTTATGAGCTTTTTTATGAGGATGCCTTCATAGGTGCAAGGGAGCTTAATCTTGTATTGACCTCAAGACCCGCTGGTAAAAACAGGGAAAGGATTCCCATGTGCGGTGTTCCCTACCACTCCGCAAACTCCTATATATCCCAGCTCGTAGCTAAGGGTTACAAACTTGCCATCTGCGAACAGATAGAAGAGGCAACCCCGGGCAAGATAGTAAAAAGGGATGTAATAAGAGTTATAACGCCCGGAACCTTCTTTGAGAAGGAAACGGGAGGGCTTTTGTGCCTTGTCCCCGTTAGATCATACATATACTCTTCATATATAAACCTATCGGTGGGTGAGTTTATATGTGCAAAGTTGAGAAGGGAAGAGCTTGCAGACTTTATAGCAAAATTCAGCATAAAGGAAGTGCTGTTGAAAAAAGGAGACAGTCTCTCAGAAGAAATATCAAAGTACGAAAAGGTCTTCTTCTCCTTTCTTGAAGAGGAATACTTTGAAAGGGGTGTTGAAGAACTCATTGAATATTACAAGGTAAGTAATTACAGGGCTTTCGGATTTGAAGAGGAAAAAATGCTTCTGCCAGCGGGCGGTGCATTTTATTATGTTAAGCACACACAAAAGGCTTTTATGCCTTTCCTTCCCAGACCAAAAATCTATAAAGATGAAGGCTTCGTTCGTATGGATGCAAAAGCAATAAAGGGTTTGGAGCTTATAGAAAGCATAGAGGGGAGAAGGGATCAATCACTGTTCTCCGTGATTGACAGGACCCTCACGGGCATGGGAAGGAGAAGACTGAAGTTTTACCTTATGCATCCCTTAAGGAGCAAGGAAAGAATAAAAGAGATCCAGGAAGGTGTGGAAGAACTGAAAATTAAGAGGGATATAAGGAAGAAGATAAGGGAAGCCTTAGACGGTATGGCGGACCTTGAAAGGCTTGTATCAAAGATAAGCTCAAATATGGCTTCGCCGAGGGATCTTGTACTTCTTAAGGAAGGATTAAAAAGGCTTGATACTTTGCGAAGTGTAATAAAAGAATGCAACAGTAAGATAATAAGGAATCTGGAAGCGTCCTTTGAAGATTACAGAGACATTAAAGAAGATATAGAAAATACCCTCGTTGAAGATCCGCCCCTTCATGTAAAAGAGGGGGGTCTCATAAAAGAAGGCGTAGATGAATATTTGGACGAACTTAGGTATTACAGGGACAATACGGAGAAGATACTGAGGGAGTATGAAGCAAAGCTTAAGAATGAAACGGGTATAGGAAGCCTAAAAATAGGTTACAACAAGGTAATGGGCTATTATATTGAGGTTACAAAACCCAATCTCAAGTATGTACCTTCCTACTTCAGGAGAAGACAAACCCTTTCAAATGCGGAGAGGTTTACAACAGATGAACTACAAAGGCTTGAGGAGAAAATCCTCTCCGCCCAAACGAAGATAAACAATCTTGAGTATGAACTGTTCGTTGCCCTCAGAAACAGGGTGGTTGAAAGGATAGAGGTGGTGGGAAGGAACGCCAACATAATAGGGGATATAGATTACATACAGTCATTGGCGGAGATTGCGGACGAAAAGGGATGGACAAAACCAGATATATCCGAGGATCTAATAATTGAGATAGAGGAAGGAAAACATCCCGTTATAGAAGCCTTTAACAGATACTATGTTCCCAACGATACGCGGATTTCGGAAAAGGAGAGGGTACTAATTATAACGGGACCCAACATGGCAGGTAAATCAAGCTACATAAGACAGGTAGCCCTTTTGACCCTGATGGCTCACATGGGTTCCTTCATACCTTGCAAGAGGGCAAAAATAGGTATGGTTGATGCTATATTTACAAGAATAGGTTCAGGTGACATATTAGCCCTCGGAGTTTCCACCTTCATGAACGAAATGCTTGATGTAGCGGGCATAATTAACAATGCAACGGAAAAAAGCCTAATAGTCCTTGATGAAGTAGGAAGGGGTACATCAACCTACGATGGTATAGCCATAGCAAAGGCTGTTCTTGAATACATAGCCAATAAGATAAAAGCAAGGACACTGTTTGCCACCCACTTCCTTGAGGTGACAAGGCTGGCGGATAGTATAAAAAGCATTAAAAACTATAGGATGGCGGTAAGGAGAGAGGAAAAGGAAATAAACTTCCTTTACACACTTGAAGAGGGTGTAGCAGAGGGAAGCTTCGGCATAGATGTGGCAAGGAGTGCAGGCTTACCGGAAGAGGTAATAAAAAAGGCACAATCTATACTGGAAACCCTTTACACCGATTCCGATGAAAAGGATATTGAGGTCCTTGAAAAAACCTTCAATGTTTCAAAGCTTGAAGATATTATAAAAAGGATTGCGGAAGTGGATATAGCAAATATAACTCCCGTTAAAGCCCTATTAATCCTTAA
>WFPJ01000031.1 GCA_015487615.1 Aquificales bacterium
AAAGGAAGGAGCTTCTGGAAAAGGTTTATGATGAAAAGGGAGACAAACTAAAGATAGGGTCTCTTATCTACACTGTTTATTCAGGCGGAGATGATCTATTTATTATTGCTCCCTATGATTTAGCCATAGAGTTTGCTCTTAAGTTGAGGGAGGAGTTTAGGGAGTTCACCTGCCAAAATCCTGAGTTTGGTATATCGGGAGGTATTTATATAGGCAGTCATGATACACCGATACACCTTGTTGCTAAATTTGCGGAAGAGCTGGAAATCAAAGCCAAAAAACAGAGGATAGGGAAAGATATGATAGCTATGTTTGATAAAGCTCTGCTTTGGAGTGAAGAGGTGGAGTGTTCCGTAGATAGAAAAGGTATTATGTCCTGTCTTCCTGATGACGAAAAGGGAAATTATACAGAGCAGAACGGAAAATCCTGTTACATATTCCTTAAAACCGTGCACGAAGAGATAGTTAGCAAAATGATAAGCTGGCTGATAAGCGAAAACACAGGAGTGTCAAGGGGTCTCTATTACAAACTCCTCCAGCTTCATAAGGATTTTGTGAACGAGGACAAAATAGATCCACGGATATACCCCAAAATTTACTACTATGTGGGGAGGAACGTCAAAGATGAAAATGTCAGAAAGGAGCTGATAGACACGTTATTAAATGGTGTGAGAGGGAGTCTGGACGTGAAGGCGGTTATAAGTAACCTTGATGTCATTCTGTATCTGGTTTTAATGAAAACAAGAGGAGGTAGGTAAGATGGGTGAGGTTGTTACTAAGAATAAGTTTGAAAATGCTTATAAGAGTGCTGAACGGATAGTAAATGAGATACTTCCACACATACGTAAATTAGAAGAGGAACGTAAGAGAGAAAGAGATAGGGAAAAGCAACGTGCAATAAAGAACGAGATAGATAAGACGAGGAAAGAACAAGGAAAATTATACAGATCCATTGTTAACGACGTGCTAGAAGCTTGGGAAAATATGAAAATATCTGCTATTTCTGATTCTGATTTAGATATGTTTATACGCCCAGCTGGTATTGCGGAAGCTATAGCTTGTTCTCTTAGCTTTAAGACCACACAACTTAGAAAAGCTTTTCACCAACTTAGATCTTTGCAATATGATGCTAAACAGGATGAACTAAAGTTATATAAGGTTAGAAAGACAATTGCATTTTTGGCTTATTCTGCTGGAAGAAATTTAATAGATGAAGATTTCTTTAAGTTTGCTAAAGGTTTGCTTGAAAAGGTGAAGGATAAAGGTGATTTGGATTTGGTTGTTGAGCTTTTAGAAGCAATTGTTGCATATAGGAAATACTACGAGTCATAAGGGAGGTATTAGCTATGGGGTTTGACAAGCCACTTAAAGGAGTTCTAAAGCTAAAGGTAGTAATTAAGGCTAAAACTGGTCTCCACATAGGTGGTGCAAAAGAAAATGTGGAGATTGGGGGTATTGATAACATAGTGGAAAAGCTAAAGGTTTTCTTCCCCGCAGAAAAGATAAACGGTAAGGACAGGTTCATAGATGTTCCCTACATTCCTGGATCATCCTTAAAAGGGAAGATAAGGAGTCTTCTTGAGTGGATAGAGAAGCCCGGAGAAGGTAATGGAAATGTTATAGCTCTGTCTTTTGAAGGAAAGCCTTGTAAGTGTGGAGGGTGTATTGTCTGTAAGTTATTCGGTGCACATCAGGCGGAAGGAAAAGAGCCAGTTAGATTAAGGTTTGACGACTTTTATCCTACATGCGATACAATAAGGCTTTGGGAAAGCACCCTTGATAGTGGTTATGTAGAGATTAAGGTTGAAAACATGATCAACAGAATAAAAGGCGTAGCTGAAAATCCCAGGCACACAGAGAGAGTAATAGCGGGCTCCGAATTTGAGGGTTATATAACCTTAAGAATCTTTGAAGACGACAACTTAGAACAATTCCTTGAAACCTTGAAAACAGGCTTTGAAATGCTTGAGGATGACTATCTTGGTGGATCAGGTTCAAGAGGTTATGGTAGGGTTGAAATAAGAATAGAAGGCTATGAGTATAAAAAAATAGAAGATGGAAAATATGAAAAAGTGGAAGCGGATAAAAGTGTGGAGGAGGCAATAA
>WFPJ01000032.1 GCA_015487615.1 Aquificales bacterium
TACTATACAATAGCTCCCTATTATATGAAGATAAGGGAGTACTCCGCCATAGAGGGTAGGGATCTGTGGGAGTATGATATAGACATATCTGAAGAAAATCTATATATGCTAAAACTTCACCTCTTTGAACTTAAGGATACTTACGCCTATTACTACTTCTTTCAAGAGAACTGCTCAACCAATGTCTTTTATCTGCTTAATTTTGTTGATCCAGGCAATAGGTTGGAGGTTAAAACCTTCTGGGTTATTCCCGTTGATACATTAAAGGTTATTGTAAAAAGGGGTTTGGTAAAAGGTATAAGATATGAACCTTCCCTCCTTAGAAGGCTTAACGCCATGGCGGAAAATATGGACGATGATGATGTTGAGATAATAAAAAGGTGGGCAAGAGGTAAGGTTGATTTGCCTGAGGGCAAAGATGCTGTATTTTACGAATTTGCATCTCTTTATATAAGGTTTCTTTATTACAGGGGATCCATAAAAAGGAAGGACTACAGAAGGAAATTCCTTGAGGCTTTGAGAAAGAGGAGTAAGGAAAAGGCAAAGACTTCTGTAAATGTAGAATATGCAGTACCTCCACACCTCTCTCATGACTCACAGCGTATATCCGTAGGATACGGATATAAAGAGGGGGGATACTTAGAATTTTCTTACAGACCCGCTTACCACGATCTTCTTGACCCGATTGGGGGTTACAGAAAAAATTCGGAGATCGTGTTTTCAGAATTTGTGTTCAGATATGAGGAGACTTCAAGGAGGTTATGGCTACAGAGGTGGAAAGGTATAAGGATAGTTTCCCTTGAGCCTGTAAGTAAGGTTGTAAGACCCATCTCCTGGAAGGTTGATTTCGGTGTTGAAAGAAGGGGTGTAAAATACGGTCCCTATATTAATACGGGAGGGGGTTACACCTTTGATGTGATGGGTGTTTCTTTCTTTTTACTTCCCGAAATATATGTATCCGCAGTTGATCCTTCCCTTTCCGCCGGCAGTCACGGAGGGGTACTTAAACAAGGAAACTTAGCATCTTTCTTACTTTCCCTCAGGGGAGGTACTGAATTTAGCAATAAAAGATCCACCGGATATGGTAATATGGAAATTGCCTTGAATATATCTCTTTCAAGGAATCTCGGGTTAAGGGCTTACGGAAATTATGGTATTAAGGGAGATAGTGAGAGTTGGGAAGTTAATTTGGGGACTCTTGTTTATTTTTAGTTTGATTTCATGCTCTTCCTTTTTCTTCTATCCTGATAAAAGGTATTATCCGAACCCGCTTATAGATGTTGTTGAGAAGAAAGATGTTTATTTTGAAAGTAAAGACGGTGTAAGGCTTCACGGCTGGTACATTTTTTCAAAAATTGAAAAGCCCAAGGGAGTTGTTGTTCATTTCCACGGTAATGCGGAAAATATAAGCACCTACATAGGTTATGTTTATTGGTTGCTGGAAGACGGTTACGATGTGTTTATGTTTGACTACAGAGGGTACGGCAAATCGGAGGGTAAGCCGAGCTTTTGGGGAATCCATGAGGACGGACTTTCAGCCATAGAAAAGGCTTATGAGATAGGTAGAAGTAAAAATCTCATACTGTTCGGGCAAAGCTTGGGAGGGGCTGTTTCCATATACTGTGCTGCAAACAGTGAGTATAAAGAGAGTATAAAAGCCCTTATTGTGGACAGTCCTTTTGCGGACTACAGGCTGATAGTAAGGGACAGACTTAGATCCTTCTTTCTTCTGTATCCCTTTTCCCTCTTTGTACCCTGGTTTTTTGATAACTACTACAGTCCCCTCAAGTGGATAGATAAGGTAAAACCTGTTCCCATAATATTTATACACGGAAAGGAAGACAGCGTAATACCTTATACCCACACCCTTTTACTTTCAGAGAAGGTGGACTGGAAAAAGTATGTATTTATAACCGATGCGGAACATATAGAATCCTTGGCGGATTCCCTTTTGAGAAAGGAGATTTTAAGAATTCTTGATGATCTTATATCAGATTAAGGCTTTTCATGGATATAAAATGTTTTTCGTTGAAGATAATATGATCAACGAGTTCAAAACCGAGTAAGTTACAAGCTTCTTTAACCCTTGAAGTAAACTTTATATCTTCCTTTGATGGTTTCAGATCCTCCGCCTGAGGATGATTGTGAGCCATTATAATACCGTAGGATCCCGTTGACACCGCCTTATAGAGTATATCTTTGGGT
This sequence comes from Aquificales bacterium, assembly GCA_015487615.1. GTDB lineage: Bacteria > Aquificota > Aquificia > Aquificales > Aquificaceae > WFWF01. The sequence goes on from WFPJ01000032.1 coordinate 2,206, forward strand.
TGTGAAAACACTCTGTTCATACCGCCCACTGCTATAATTTCCCTATCCATAAGCCTGTAATTTATATCAAGGTATAGGGCTACGAGTACCTCCTTCCTGCTATCGTAATAATCCCTGACCGCTTTGTAGGCTTCATCGGGAGATCTTATATATGTATCTCCGAAAGGATTGTTTATCCTCTCCGCCAGTTCTATAAGAGCTTTTATCTGAGATGCCTTAACCTTTCCTATTCCCTTTATGGATGCAAGTTCTTTAAGACTAATATCTTTTAAGGTTTTCCATCCCATCTTGCTTATCTTTCTTGAAAGGGATATTACATCTTCACCTTTTGTCCCTGATCCAAGTAGTATGGCTATAAGCTCTACATCGGAAAGATTGGAAGGTCCGTACTTCCACATCTTTTCTCTGGGTCTTAAATCTTCCGGAATCTCTTTAAGGGATCTGTATTCGTACTTCATAACTTTTCAACTATTACCTTTTTTACCTTCCTCCCGTCGCTATCAAGCACCTTAAACCTATAGTTTTTATAATTTACTTCCTCTCCTTTTCTGGGTATCCTTCCGAGCATGTAGGCTATAAAGCCTCCCACCGTGCTGTAACTCCCTTCTGGTATTTTAATACCCGTTGTCCTTACAAGTTCATTTATTTCAAGCCTTCCTTCCACCTTCCATTTGTTCGGTCCTATCTCCTTTATAGGGGTATCTTCCCTCGTCTTTTCATCAAGTATGTTACCTATGATCTCCTTAAGTATATCTTCTAATGTAACTATACCGAGTATTACGCCCCTTTCATCAACTACAACCGCTATATGTTCCCTTCTTTCTTTAAATAGTTTTATAACCTCTGGAAGGGGTGTAAATTCCGAGATAAAAAGAATGGGCCTTAACACCTTTTTTATGGGTTCGTTCTTGTCCCTGCCTATTAAATCATATGCGCTTACATACCCTACTATATCGTCAACCCTTACCCTATAAACAGGTATTCTTGAGTATCCACTCTTTTTTATCTTCTCAATTGCCTGTTTTACATTTGCGTTTTCCGCAATCATGACTATTTCATAAAGTGGCTTAACTATTTCCCCAACCCTCCTCGTCTTAAAGGAGATTATATTGGACACCAGCATGGATTCATATTCTTTAAGGGTTGACTCTTCCCTAAGGAGATCAAGTATATCTTCCCTTCTTATTGAGGAGGAGGATTCTTTAAATAAAACTCTTGATATAATTCTGCTTATAACCCTGGAAAGAAACAAAAGAGGTTTAACAGGGATACGCAGTTTATTTAAAATGAAAAGGCTGGGAGTAATTACTTTATCCGCATAATGGTGAAATATACTTTTTGGTATTATTTCCCCAAATATAATTGTTACTATTACCAAACTTTCTGCCAAAAGGGTTTCAAATCCTTTTAGAATCGGAAAATAAAAGGAAAGTCTTATAAGTGCCAATGTGTAAAGCGTGGCTGCAAATACTATGCTTATTGTATACCCCAACATTGTTAAAGTTATATATTCCTCAGGATTATCAAGAAAACTCTTTATATAGGAAGCCCTGTTCTTTTTGTACAAAGCCTTTAGTCTATTCTTATCAGCAGAATAAAGAGCTATCTCCGACCCTGCAAAGAAACCTTCAAGGATTATAAAGAAGATGATTCCCGTTATAAAACCTATTATTTCCATCCTATAACTACTCTGTCTTGATTATTGAAATCTTTAAATATTTTTACTTTAAATCCTTCCCTTTCTAGAATGTCCTTAACCTTTTTACCTTGGTCATGTCCTATCTCAAGGGCTATAAATCCGTTATCATCAAGCACATCAACTACCTCCTTTGCAAATCTTTTGTAAAATTCCGTTCCTTCCCTTCCACCTATGAGGGAGAGGAATCCCTCCCTTTTTACGCCTTCATCTAAGTAATGCCATCTTTTGTAAGGAATATAGGGAGGATTTGATACTACAAAGTCAAATTTCGTATTTTTAAAGGGTTCCACCATATCTCCCTTTGCTGGAAAAAATCTTTCCGAAACCCCGTTTATTTTACCGTTTATCTTCATAAGCTCAACAGCCCTTTCATTTATATCCGTTGAATACATAACAAGATTTTTCCTTTCTTTAAGCAATGCTATGCTTATACATCCTGTACCCCCTCCTATATCAAGACCTTTGCCTTCAAAATCCTCTGGAAGGACCTCCAGTATCTTTTCAACTAAAAGTTCCGTTTCAGGTCTGGGTATAAAAACACCTTCTTCCATTTTTAATTTTATATTCATAAAATAAACTTCACCGGTTATGTACTGAAGGGGTACACCTTTTTCTAATAATGATATTCCTTTCAGAAAAGTTCTTTCCACCTCTTTACTTATTTCCCTTTCCTTCAGGAGAATTAGTTGATGTGGGTGTGTTTTCAGCAGGTGAGCCAGAAGGAGTTCCGCTTCCTTCTCCCTGCCCGCCAGTATTGATTTGCCTTTGTTCAACAGTTGGTTGATTTTCATTTTCAAGTATTGATCCCTTCTTTGAAGGATGTATTATTGTTAATAATATAGCCAATCCTAAAAAGATTGCACCCAGCCAGTAGGTAGCTTTTGTGAATATGGTATCAACGCCTCCGACACCGAAGATGGACTGACCCATACCTCCTCCGAAAGCTGCTCCCACATCGCTACCTCTTCCCCTTTGCATAAGTACTATGATTATTAATAAAATGGAAACTATAACAAAGGCAATAAGCAGAAGCGTGTACATCCTTACGCTTATTTTAGCATATGTTTCTTTGATGGTAAAATAGTTAAACAGAATGCCCAAACGCACTGACATAAAAAAGATAATGATAATAGGCTCTGGACCAATACTCATAGGGCAGGCGGCTGAATTTGATTATTCAGGGACACAGGCGTGTAAAGCTTTAAAACAGGAAGGCTATGAAGTCGTCCTTGTTAACTCAAACCCTGCAACAATTATGACGGATCCAGAATTTGCAGATAGAACCTATATAGAACCCATAACCGTTGAAACGGTGGAAAAGATTATAAAAAAGGAAAGACCTGATGCTTTGCTTTCCACCCTCGGCGGTCAAACCGCTTTGAATGTTTCCAAAGAACTTTATGAACTCGGTATTCTTGACAAATACGGTGTTGAACTTTTGGGTGCAAACTATGAGGCTATAAAGAAGGGAGAGGACAGGGATTTATTCAGAAAATCAATGGAAAGGATAGGACTTAAGGTTCCCGAGAGCGCGGTGGTTTCTTCCCTTGAGGAGGGTTTTGAGGCTATTGAAAGGATAGATTTTCCTGTTATATTAAGACCTGCCTTTACCTTAGGGGGCACTGGTGGATCAATAGCTTACAACAGAGAAGAGTTTGAGTATAAGTTAAAGGTTGCCCTTGATACATCGCCAATACATCAGGTGTTGATAGATAAATCCTTAATAGGATGGAAGGAGTACGAGTTTGAGGTTGTAAGGGATAAGAAGGATAATGTGATAATAGTTTGTTCCATTGAAAATTTTGATCCCATGGGTGTTCATACGGGAGATTCTATAACGGTAGCCCCAGCACAGACCCTTACGGACAGGGAGTATCAGACATTAAGGGATGCATGCATAGCCATAATGAGGGAGATAGGTATAGACACGGGCGGATCAAACATTCAGTTTGCAGTAAATCCTGAGGACGGATCCTTTTATGTGATAGAGATGAACCCCCGTGTTTCAAGGTCTTCCGCCCTTGCTTCAAAGGCAACCGGTTTCCCCATAGCAAAAATAGCAGCTAAGCTTGCGGTAGGTTATACACTTGATGAGCTTAAAAATGATATAACAAAATTTACACCCGCTTCTTTTGAACCCACCATTGATTATGTCGTAGTTAAGATACCCCGTTTTGACTTTAAAAAGTTCCCCGACACCGACAAAACGCTCACAACAATGATGAAGTCTGTAGGGGAAGTGATGGCTATAGGCAGAACCTTTAAGGAAGCTTTACTCAAGGCGGTAAGAAGTCTTGAAATTGACAGATACGGTCTTTCTTTTCCTTCATATGCTCATGTATCTGATGAGGAGCTTGTGAGGAATCTCAGGGTACCCAATGAAGAAAGATTGTGGTACATTGCGGAGGCATTCAGAAGGGGTTTAACCTTAGAGGATATCTATGAATATACTAAGATAGACAGGTGGTTTCTTTACAACATAAAGCAGATTGTAGATTTTGAAAAGGAGATAAAAAGTAAGGAGCTGACTGCTGACCTTTTGAGGGAAGCAAAGGAGATGGGATTTTCCGACAAAGAAATAGCCCTTTTAAAGGGTATAACAGAGGATGAGGTAAGAAAAAAGCGGGAAGAATTTAATATTGTTCCCACCTTCAAGGGTGTTGACACCTGCGGAGGTGAATTTGTAGCTTATACACCTTACTACTATTCATCCTACGAAACCCCTTACTATACGATAGAAGGTGAGGTTATATATGATAATGACTAAAATATGAAATATGGAGGAGGTGGAAGATGAGGGGGTTTATTTTGCTTTTAATGTTATTCCTTGGTGTGTCTTATGCATATGAAAGGTGTTATCCTTCCCTTCCCATGGAGGAAGCTGTTGTGATAGCTAAGGAATACACGGGTATGGTGTACTACGCAAAGTTATCTTATAGAAAAAGGTGCGACTGTTGTGTTTACAGAATAAAAGGTATAAGGGGAGTGGTGGAGGTGGATGCGGATACGGGAAAAGTGGTCAAGTTCACCCGATATAGAAGATGATATAATAAAAACTTCCCAAGGCGGGTAGCTCAGTCGGGAGAGCGCCGCCCTTACAAGGCGGAGGTCACGGGTTCAAGTCCCGTCCCGCCTACCATTCAAAACAGGAAATGTTTTCAATATTGTAAAATTTTTATAGGTGGGAGGGAAATGTTTACCTTAGGTGAATTGTTGGGGAACTTGGACTGGGGGGAAATTGTAGAATTTCCCGAACTATCCGTGGGGTATTACAGTGAAAAGGATGTGTGGAATTATATACAACCAAACGGTCCTGCATGGAATATTAAGAACAGAAGACCTTTTATAGTAATTAAGGCTACAAGAAGGTATGTTTACATGATATTACTTACAACTTTGGATATTAACCCTTTTCCCTGCAAGGGTGATGAAAAGTACGGTATAGGTTATAAACTTCCCACTGTATTTTTGAAGGAGTGTGATATTGAAGAGCCTTTATGCGGGTGGCTTAATAAGGAATCTCATGTTTTTAAAAGGAAAGTTAA
>WFPJ01000033.1 GCA_015487615.1 Aquificales bacterium
ATGGAGCTAATCAGGTATAAAGCTGAGGAACTCGGGATGGAAGTGGTAGAGGTGGATGAGAGTTACACTTCAAGGACTTCACCGTTTGTTGATATAAGGAAAGTTCAGAAGAAAAGAGACAAAAACCTCTGCATGGGAGAGAGGAAAGGGAACCTTTTCAAGGACAAGGTTTTGAACAACAAGGTATTTCACGCAGATCTTGTAGGGGCTTTGAACATATTGAGGGTGGGAGCGAAGCTCCTGAGACTTGGCTTTTACGAAAACCTGAAGATACTTTTTATCAAGCTTTGCAATCCTGTGAGGCTCAAACTCATGGAACTTTTCTTTAAGGTAACCCCCGAGTCCCTTCTTGGGATAGGGGGTAGTAGACATGGGTTGAGCCTGAGAACTGTGGAATCTAATCATCTGAACATATTTGGTTCCTGATTCCCGGTTCTCAGGCACCTAACTCATCCCTCCATCAACATTTCCCTGACCCTGCTGTATATATAAAATCTCAATTTAACTCTATCACTATCTTCAACATCCATTTCAAAACCTATCTTGTACCTTCCGTCCGGTCTTTCCACTACATTAACAACATATGCAGTTCCCTCCACCTTTACCCTCTCAACGGGTAAATTCATTTTAAAGCTTACCTGTTTACCCGCAAGCTCATCTATTATTTCTTCGTCCTTTACGATGATGGCAAATCCCCCCTCTGAGACATCATGGGCGTTGTAATAATAAGGATGATCGCCTATAAGAAGATTGATCTCTACAGGATGGTCCTCGGAAGTCAAAGCCCTCACCGTCTCCCTGTCCCCTATGGATTCCTTCGGTTTAAGATCTGGCAAAGAGAAAATAACCTCATTCTCCGCTTTCCCTATTATCCTGACGGGAAGTATGAAGGTCTTGTATCCTAGATAAACAGTTTTACCTATAAGGGCATACTTAACAAAGTTGGGAGATGTTTCAAGGAAAAGTTTTTCATCCTCTATCTTTTTCTTCTTAGCCTTAGCATGATAAAGGAACTTTTTACCTTCCACATAGATATACAAATCTATGTTTCTGTCTCCCAAACTATGCCTCCCGCACCAAGTAATTTACGATCTCTTCCATATTCATACCTCTTGAACCTTTAACAAGAAAAACCGTATCCCTTTTATCCATTTTATCAACTTCTGCAAGTATATCGGCTTTTGTTTCCGTATATTTAGCGGATTTGTATCTTTTTACCGCTTCTTCCCAAGCATATTTCATGTATTTACCGTAAAAAATAACCTCGTCAATACCAAGACCCGCTATAAAAACACCAATTTCCCTGTGAAGCTTTTCACTGAAATTTCCAAGCTCAAGCATATCTCCGAGGATTGCAACCTTCCTGCATGGAAAAAGGGAAAGGGTTTCTAATGCATTCCTTAAAGATAGAGGGTTTGAATTGTAAGAATCATCTATAACATAGTAATTTTTAATTTTTATAATCCTCATCCTCCCGGGGACGCCTTTGAAATCTTTTAAAATGGGAATAATATCAGTAACCTTCATTCCCAACGCCTTAAGTACACAAGCGGAGGCTAGCACATTCTCAACTATACCTATATTAACCACTGGAACGAAGGCTTCTTCACCCATAAGTAAAAACCTCGTACCATCAAAATTTATGGTTATATCCGAAGCCTCAACATCGCCTCCCCTTCCAAAGGTTATGATCTTAAAAACCCCTTTAATTCTATCCTTTATATTTACCGGTACTATAAGTGTATCTTCCTCTCGCATAAACGCTGAAATCTCCAGATTGCCTCTTATCACACCCTCAATATCGCCGAAGGTTTCAAGATGTTCTTCTCCTATAGCAGTTACAACACCTATGGAAGGCTTTGTTATTTCCGCCAACTCCTTCACATCTCCTACCGCACTTGCCCCGTGTTCAAGAACCCAGTAGTCCGCTTCGGTATCCATGTTTAAAATACACAAGGGAAGGCCTATCTTAGAATTCATATTCCCTTCAGTCTTCTCCGCTCTACCGAAATGACTTAGGACAAAGTGTATTAACTCCTTTGTTGTTGTTTTACCAGCTGATCCGGTAACTCCTATAACTTTACCCTTAAAGGATTTTCTTTTATGTTTCGCAAGGCATTTAAGGGCGTCTACAGTATCTTTAACAATTACCTGAGGCAAGGAAACATCAACTTTTCTTGAAACTATAGCACCCGCACCCCCTTTCCTCTTTACTTCCTCCAGAAAATCATGACCGTCATGTTTGCTTCCTCTTATTGCTATAAAACATTCTCCCTTTCCTATTTTTCTGCTGTCAATGGAAAAGCCCATAACTTCCCCGTCCTCGCCTACAAGCTCACCCCCTACTATTTCTGCAATTTCACTTAGTCTCATATTTCCTCCAAAAACCTTATAGTCTCCATAGCCTTGTAGTTTGTCATATCAATATGAAGAGGGGTAACAGATACATATCCGTTCGCAACTGCCCAATAATCCGTATTCTCCTCACTGTCCCATGCGAACTGCTGAGCAGCTATCCAGTAAAGGGGCTTTCCGTAAGGGTCAGTATATTTGAAAACTTTCTCTTTATAATTCCTTTTCCCTTGTCGTGTAATACGAACACCTTTAATATCGTCCCTTCTAAGGTTGGGAATATTAACATTTAAGTATGTATCTTCAGGAAGACCTTTTTCAATCACATGCTTTACAATATCCTTGGCAACATCTGATACATCCTTCCATAGAATGTTTTCAACACCGAAGACGGAAAAGGCTAAGGATGGAATTCCCAATATCCTGCCTTCCATCGCTCCTGAAACGGTACCCGAGTAGGTTATATCCTCCCCGAGGTTGGGACCCTGATTTATACCAGAACATACAATATCGGGTTTCTTCCCGTCAAGAAGTACATAGTAGCCCAAATGAATGCAATCCGCGGGTGTACCTCCTATAACTGTATAAAAATCTTCATCAATACGCCTCATTCTCAAAGGCTCAGTAAAAGTAAGTGAATGACCTACACCGCTCAAATTTCTGTCGGGCGCTACAGCTACAACCCTTCCAAGGTCCGATAAGGCATCCCTCAAGGCCCTTATACCTTCAGAAAAGTAGCCGTCATCATTAGTAATCAGAATAACGGGCATGGTTCTAATATTATCAATTAAAATAATTCCCGATGTTTGATCTGGTGGTCAAAGGCGGGTTGGTTTATAGAAACGGTAAGATTGAAAAGGCGGATATAGGAATATCGGAAGGCATCATAAGGGAAATAAGGGAAGACATAAATGAAGATTCAAAAGAGACAATATATGCGGAAGGCAAATTAGTATTTCCCGCTTTTGCCAATGTGCATACACATGTTTCCATGTCCCTTTTGAGGGGTATAGGATCTGATTTGCCCCTTATGGACTGGCTACAGAAGGTAATATGGCCACTTGAAGGGGAGTTTGTATCACCCGAATTTGTTAAAACTGGAGCACTGCTGGGAATCTTGGAGATGATTAAATCTGGGACAACCTTGTTCTTGGATATGTACTTCTTTGAAGACAAGGTGGGAGAGGCGGTAACGGAAGCGGGTATAAGGGCGGGATTGGGCTTCGGTATCCTTGACTTTCCTACAAAGGTTGCAAGGACACCCGACGAATACATAAAAAGATGTGAGGAGATGATAGTTCAATTTAAAGGACATCCTCACCTTATACCCGTGGTCTCTCCCCATGCCACATATACCTGTTCACCGTCAACGCTACAAAAATCCCTTGAACTTGCAGAAAAGTATGATGTTCCAATTCATATACATCTTTCAGAAACAAAGTCAGAACTGGAAAGGGTAAAGGAAGAATACGGATTTACTCCTATTAAACATCTTGAAAATCTCGGTTTTCTTTCTGAAAGGGTAATCGCAGCACATGTAGTTTGGACAGATGAGGAAGAGAGGGAGATATTAAAAGAAAGGAAGGTGAATGTAGTGCACTGTCCGGAGAGCAATCTTAAGTTGGCTTCTGGTATAGCCCCGATACCCGATTATATAAGAAGAGGTATAAAGGTAGGTATAGGAACGGACGGTCCTGCCTCAAATGATAATCTGGATATCCTTGAGGAAGTATCCACTATGGCAAAGATACATAAGGGTTATAGCATGGATGCTAAGGCTATAGATGCATACACTGCCCTTAAAATATCAACTGAGAATGGATTCTCCATGCTGGGCATTAACGCTGGCATTATTGATACGGGATATGAAGCGGACATCATTATAGTAAATACGGATTCACCTCACTTTCAACCCCTCTATGATCCCGTTGCCCAGTTTATTTACGCCGGTAAATCTTCTGATATAGAAACCGTTATATGTAAGGGTAGAGTTGTGATGTACAAAAGGGAAATAAAAACTTTGGATGAGGTGAAGATTATAAAGGAAGCAAAAAAATGGGGAGAAAGGATAAAACATTTTATGGATAAAAACCTTATGTTAGAATGATTTGTAGGGGGATTTGATATGGATTGTAATACCTTTGCGGAAGGTCTTATAACCCTCATGGACAAAATAACCAACAGGGAGTATGAAAAGGATAATTGGAGAAGTGTGCTTGATTTGATAGCCAATATCTTTAATGCTGACTGTGCAGCTATAGGCACTTTTGATGAAAGTGGAACATACCTTATTTATGACAGGATTTCCACAAGTGTTTATCAACATATTAAAGACTACGATCCGCTTTTATACAAAGTACCCGTTTGGAAAAGCATATCAAAGGAGGTTCTTTCAAAGGGCTATGTTATAGACAATGACTATCAGAACAATCCTATAGCAAATGAAAGGTGGAAACAGGCAGGGCTTCAGAGCATACTTATAACAACTTTGGGACACAAACACCAAATAGGTACACTTGCGGTAGGAAATTTTAGTAAAGATAAAAGACCGTTCACCGAAGAGGATGGAAAGCTCCTAAAAAACCTTGCCACCATACTCGCCTTCGTTGTTGAGGAAGAAGAAGAGAAGGAAGAACTATTCAAAAAGGCTATAAAGGATGAACTTACTCAACTGTATAACAGATACTATCTTGAACACGAAGGAAAAAAGGAGATAGAAAGGGCCAGAAGATACAAATATCCCCTCTCCCTTATAATACTTGATCTTGATAATTTTAAACAGATAAACGATAGATTCGGACATACACAGGGTGACAGGGTGCTGAGGAAATTTGCCCGCATAATCATGTCAAATATAAGAAGATCGGATATAGCGGTAAGATACGGCGGGGAGGAATTTATAATACTTCTGCCTTATACTCATATTGAGGACGCGGAAAAGATAGCGGAAAGGATAAGGAAAACATTTGAATCTACAAAATTCAGATTTGATCACGAAATAGCAACAATAACAGTGAGCGGTGGTGTTGCAACTATAGAAGACGGTGAGGATCTTTTTGATCTCATAGATAAAGCGGATAAAGCACTGTACTATGCGAAGAAGGAAGGAAAAAACAAGATATGGGCTCAGCTGTGGAAATAATCAAAACTGCCTTAAGAATCTGAGATCATTTTCATAAAAAAGTTTTATGTTGTCAATGCCGTAATAAAGCATGCACAGTCTTTCAACACCCATGCCGAAGGCGAAACCCTGATACCTCTGTGAATTTATACCGCAATTTTCTAACACCGCGGGATGCACCATACCGCAACCCATAACCTCAAGCCATCCCGTCTCCTTACATACCCTACACCCTTTTCCATCACATATAACACATCCTATATCAACCTCAGCGGAAGGCTCGGTAAAGGGAAAGTAGGAAACCCTGAATCGTACAGGAACATTTTCCTCAAAAAAAGTCTTCAAAAACTCCTCAATAACAAACTTCATATTACCGAAATTTACATCTTCAGAAACCGCCAAACCTTCCACCTGATGAAACATGGGAGAGTGAGTGGGATCATCATCCCTCCTGTAAACCTTACCTGGAGCAACCATGTATATAGGAGGCTCTTCTTCAAGCATAACCCTTATCTGAACCGGTGATGTATGAGTTCGCAAAAGATATCCTTCTCTGTTAACATAAAAGGTATCCTGCATATCACGAGCGGGATGATCCGGCGGAATATTAAGCATATCAAAATTGTATTTTTCCAATTCAATCTCTGGTCCTTCCTTAACCCTGAAACCCATGGATCTGAATATATCAATTATCCTTTCCAATGTCCTGGTAATTGGATGTACATGACCTACAAGGGGTTCAATGGGCACGGTTATATCTTCCCATTCTTTTTCTAAACGCTTTTTCTCCTCTTCTTTCCTTATTTCCTCTTGCTTCTTTTTTATGAGCTCTTCAACCTTTTCTTTTATAAGGTTAACCTTCCTGCCGTACTCCTTCCTCTGATCCGGAGGTATCTCCCTTATGCGGGATATAAGACTTGTAACTATCCCCCCTTTTCCTATGTATTTTGACTTTATTTTAAGAAGCGCCTCTTGGTCAGAAACGGAAGCAATTTCCTTCTCAAGCTCCTTTATAATGGACTCCGCATCAATCATACCTTCAAAACTTCTTTAACCCTTTCAACTATTTTACCGAAAGCCTCCGGGTCCCTTACCGCTATCTCAGCCAGCATTTTTCTGTTTAAGTTTATATTAGCCTCCTTGAGTCCCTTCATAAATTTACTGTAGGAAAGACCGTAGGCTCTTACCCCTGCATTTATCCTTGCTATCCATAATCTTCTGAACTCCCTCTTCCTCAATCTCCTATCCCTATACTGATAGTAGAGAGCTCTCATTACCGCTTCTTTAGCCCTTCTGTAAACATTTTTCCTTTGTCCCCTGTAACCTTTCGCAAGCTTTAATATCTTTTTCTTATGCTTTCGTGAAGAAGGACCTTTTACTCTCATTTTTACCTCCTTGAAGGAATGGATATTCTATCACATTAACTCTTTACTGTCCAATACAATGGTAACCGGTCCCCAGTTCTCAATATATACATTCATCATTGCACCGAATATCCCGGTTTTTGTAGTAATACCTTCCTCCCTCATCCTATTAACAAACCTTTCGTAAAGTTCCTTTGCCCTTCCAGGCTCTTCCGCATTTTCAAAGCTCGGTCTCCTTCCCTTCTTCACATTGGCATATAGTGTAAACTGTGAAATAACAAGTGCCTCTCCCTTTATATCCAAAAGTGAATAATTGAATTTCCCTTTCTCATCCTCAAAGATCCTCAGATTTACTATCTTCTTTACGAGTATATCTATGTCTTCATCTCCGTCACCCTTTCCCACTCCTAGGAGTATATTCAAACCTTTACCTATCTCACCAACAACTTCACCGTTTACCTCAACCTTTGATCTCTTAACCCTTTGTACAACCGCCCTCATACTATTCCATATAATAACCAAAGCTCCTTACAAGATCGGGTCTTCTCCTCCACTTTTCCTTAACCTTTACCCACAGCTCAAGATAAACCTTCTTGCCCGTGATAAGCTCAATCTCCTCCCTGGCAAGTTTACCTATCTGTTTTAACCTCTGTCCCCCCTTACCGATTATGATGGGCTTGAGGTTCTCCCTATCCACAATAATATCACCCTTTATTACAAGCATATCCGGGTTTACATCCCCTTCCTTTATCTCATGTATTGCAACCGCAACGGATGTGGGGACCTCTTCCCTCGTAAGTAACATTACCTTTTCCCTTACTATCTCCGCAACCATTATTCTCAAAGGAAGATCCGTTATCATATCTTCGGGAAAGATCTGCTCACCCTCGGGAAGATACTTTAACAAAGTTTTTAACAGCTCATCAACATTTGAACCCTTTAGGGCACTTATGGGAACTATCTCTTTTATTTCCGGATTTTCCTTATGAATTTCTTCAATAAGGGGTAACACATTCTTTGCATCACCTATCCTGTCTATCTTGTTGATAACAAGTATGATAGGTTTCTTTTCCAAAAGGGGTTTTATATAATCCTCCCATACACGCTGATCATTTTTCCTCCATCCCTCTTCCGCATCTATCATGAATAAGATCACATCGCTCTCCTCAAGGGTACTTTTTGCAATTCTTACCATCGCCTCGCCCAAAGCATCCTTAGGTTTGTAAAGACCAGGAGTGTCAAGAAAGACAATCTGAGCTTCACCAGGTATGTTTTTAACTCCGAGTACCCTTATGCGAGTAGTTCCCGGTTTAGGAGATACTATGGAGACCTTTGTACCTGTCAGGTAGTTTATCAACGTTGACTTTCCCACATTTGGTTTTCCTACTATGCTTACGAATCCCACCTTCATGCCGTTAGATATTATCTTACAGTAAACCTTGTATGCGATTTATAATTGTTAACCATGATAGAAAGGTACACAAGAAAAGAAATGGGAAATATATGGTCGGAGGAGAATAAGCTTAAAAAATGGCTTGAGGTGGAAATAGCAATATGTAAAGGGTGGTCGGAATTGGGAGTTATTCCGAAAGATGCCTTTGAGAGGATAAAGGAAAAAGCACATATAGATGAGGAAACGGTAGAAAAAATAAAGGAGTATGACAAAAAGTATAAACATGATGTGCTTGCCTTTGTATCAGCTATAAATGACCAAATAGGGAAGGATAGCAGGTACTTCCACATGGGTGTAACATCATCGGACATTATTGACACAGCATTCGCACTTCTTATAAGGGAGGCAATAGACCTGCTTTTGAAAGATATAAGTGAGGTAATGGACATACTGAAAGAACTTTCATACCGTTACAAGAATACAATCATGATAGGTAGAACGCACGGCGTTCATGCAGAGCCGACAACTTTCGGTATAAAGATGGCATGTTGGTATGATGAGATGAGAAGAAACAGAGAACGGCTTGAGAGATGTAAAAAAACCATATCTTACGGAAAGATATCTGGGGCTGTAGGCACTTACTCAAATGTTGATCCGGAAGTGGAAAGGATAGCTCTTGATTATTTGGGGCTTAAAATAGAACCCGCTTCAACCCAAATAGTACATAGGGACAGACATGCAGAGGTAATGACAACTTTAGCTATCATAGCCTCTTCTCTTGAAAAATTTGCGACGGAAATAAGACATCTTCAGAGAACGGAAGTTCTTGAAGTACAAGAACCTTTCTCAAAAGGTCAAAGGGGATCGTCTGCAATGCCTCATAAGAAGAACCCCATTCACTCGGAAAGGATATGCGGACTGGCGAGAGTAATAAGAGCCTTTTCTTTAACATCCCTTGAAAATATACCTCTTTGGCACGAAAGGGATATATCCCACTCATCCGCGGAAAGGATAATATTCCCCGATGCCTTTATAGGTCTTGATTACATGCTTAATCTGTTTATGGACATAATGAAAGGAATAGTTGTTTATGAGGATAACATGCTTAGAAACATGAATGCTTCCTATAATCTCTTCTTTTCCTCAAAGCTACTAGTTGAACTCATGAAAAAGGGAATGGAAAGGGACAAAGCCTACGATGTTGTTCAGAAGCTTGCAATGGAAAGCTGGGAAAAAAAGGTAGATTTCAAAGAAATAGTAAAAGGTAATGAGGAAATAAAAAGTATGTTATCGGATGATGATATAGAAAGAATTTTTGATCCTTCTTCTTTCTTGAAAAACATAGATTATATTTACGAAAAGGTTTTTGGATCAGCTTAAAAGCTCTTCCACTTTATCCCTTACTATACTTGCCACCACTTCCTTTATTATCCCCTGTATATCTATATTGGCAAAAGCTGTTTCAATTTCCTGCCTTATTATACCGCTTATCACATTCTCATCAATGCTTTCCTTAATAGCCCTTTTAATAATACCTTCAAAGTCTATGCTTTTAACTACTCTCTCCACTATTTCATCAATATTCACACCTTCTATCCTTTCCACCGTTCCCTCCGCAGGAGGTAAAGTTACCTCTTCAACTGGTGTTTTTTCTTCCCTTACCTCTTGCACTTCCTCTTGCATCTCAATCACTTCTTTGGTCATTTCCTCAATATTTATCTTCTCCATCTCATTTACAGTTTCAGTCTGCAAAACCTCTTCTGCCTTCTTTTCCTCAATAATGTCCGCCCCAGCAGGCTGAGGGGCAGTTCCCTTTCTTGAAATTGCCTCTTCAACCTTTCCTTTTATGAGATGAAGTTCTGCTTCCCTTGAAAGAACTTCTTTGTTGTCAAGAGGTACATTATCAACACTTATAGGGAAAAGCTCGTCAATCAATATTATGTAAGCCTTCCTGCTGTAGTCCGGATCCTGAGAAAGCTCTATTAATCCCTTCTCCGCTATAACTCCCGATATGGCATCGTATATAACAACAGGAGCGTCACTTCTCTTTTCTAAAGCCTCTTTTGTATTCTTTGCAACCTCAATCTTATACTCCTCACCCAAAACACTCCTTATATTGTCTATAAGCAGATTATCAAAAGACACTATAAGAACCTTGGAACCTTCTTGTTCTCTTCTTTCCATAGCAGGTTCTTCAACAGCAGGTGTAGACTCAGGTTCTTCGGTTTGGGGTATTTCAAAACCAGAAGATGGTTCTCCCATAGAGGTATGCTCTATCACAAACTCCTGAGGTTCAGGAATATCTTCAAAGGTTTTCTCCATCACAGGTTCAGCAGGCGGAGTAGCCTCCTCTACCTTCTCTACGGGCAGGCCTCCCTCAATGATATCCTTTACCTTTTCAACCTCATCCTCCCTTGATAGCCTTATCTTGTTGGGTGCAAGAATGTTACCCATATCAACAGGGAAGAGCTCATCAACAAGGATTATAAACTGGGCATTACCGAATCTCTGCTTGTACATATTGTTAATATCCTCTTCCGAGAGTGCACCAGATATTGCATCGTAGACAACAAAATCAACCTCTGTACGAACAGTTTTGATTGCTTCTTCCCCATTCTTCACTTCAATGATCTCGTGGGTGGGCAACAAGCTTTTAAGCTTCTTAACCAAAGCTTTGTCAAAGGAAACTATCAAGACCTTCATTCCACAACCCCTTTTTATAATTTTAAACTAAACATTTTCATTTATATTTATGTTCTTCAAGCAGAGAATCAACTATTTTTTTCATCTGCTCAATACTTTCCTCTGGAATAATTTTATGAGTAGCTATTGTAAGTTTTAGAGCCTTTAACTTCTTTATAAATTCCTCGTTAACTTTAACACCCTCCTCTTTTTTGCGAGGTGACACTTCACTAATTTCCCTTATAATTGCATAATAAAGTATAATAAACAGAAGAAATGAAGAAATAATGGTCCCCATTATTACGTAATTTTCCATTAAAAATTTAACTAAATTGTTTATACTCATCTTTTTTATATAAACATTTGCCTCGTAACCCTTCTCAACGTAACCGCTTCCATTCAGGTCACTGAAATCTATATTTGCCCTTCCCATGGAATTGTATATGTTCCCCTCCTTATCCCTGGTTATTATTATCGTATATTCCGGATATGTAAGACTTATATTTTCCTCACCCTGCTCCTTCTTGACTATGAATACCGCAATATTTTTAGAAATTTTCTTATCCCTTTCTATAACAAACTTATCAATACCTATGTAAAGAGAAGAAACAAGTAAAGATAATGCCAATAAGCCAAGAATAGCGTAAATGAATTTTCTCATCACCTTCCCCCTACCGCAACTTTTTCAACAAGTATAGAAGGTGAACCGACATTTCCATAAAACTTTATATCGTTACCAACACCTACTACTTTATCCCATAGTTCACCGATATTCCCCGCAACGGTAACCCCTCTAACAGATGATAGCTTTTTGCCCCTTTCATAAATAACGCCAGAAACACCTAAGGAAAATTCTCCTGAAACAGGATCAGAAGTGTGAAGTCCCATTAAATCAGTAACTAACAGTACCCTTTCATACATATCTATGAGTTCCTTAATGCTTTTATCTCCGCTTTTAATATATATATTTGTAACTCCAACATCAGGTTCATCTGTATAACCTCGCCTTACCGAATTACCTGTAGGAGAATGTCCTGACTTTCTGCCTGTATAAAGATTATGTAAAAATCCTTTAAATACACCATTTTCAACTATAATGTTTTTCCTCTTAGCAAACCCCTCCGCATCATAAGAGGATGAAGCATACCCCCTCTCCAGTGTACCATCATCAATTATTGTAATAAGCTCACTGAAAACCTTCTCACCCAATTTACCCTTAAGGAAGGTTTTATCCTTTATAAGGGATGATCCCAAGAATATATCCGAAAAGGTCTCCAGTAACATTGCTGAGCTTTCCCTGAAGAAGATGACAGGCATAGTACATGCCTCTATTTCCGAAGGGTTTAGAACTTCCACCGTCTTAAAGACAACATCCTCAACTATATCATCAATATCCATATCTTTCAATCTTCTTACTCCTCTGTATTCGTAAGAGATATTAGAATCATTACCATCTGATGCAAGAGCACCTATTATTAAAGAATAAAATGTACCTCTCTCTTCAAATTCAACACCGTAAGAATTCTCGTAATAAATCTCGCTCAAAGCTTCTGTAAACGAAGATTCCCTGACGGATTTAATCCTTTTATCTTTCTTTTTACATCTTCTCTCAATCTCTATGGGTATATTCTCCTTCTCCTTAATAGGCAAAGAAACAGCCTCTTCGTCAAAATAGGAACTTCCTATAGCTTCTTCTTTCTTATCATTAAAATCCACATAAGGGTCCTCGGGCATAACCTCACATATCTCCATACCCCTTATTACCAACTCCCTTATATCATAGTCAGATGAAAGTGTTGAAGAAACAAAAGCAACCCTTTTACCCTTCTTTATTCTTAACCCTAAACCTATCTCTGTTGATGAAGAAAAACTATCTACCTTTTCGTCAATCACAGTTATCTTGCTTTTATTCACTTTTTGTATATATGCTTCAAACTCAAATTGGGGCTTAAGATATCCTTTAATCTTTTCAGTTAAAGACTTCACATTAACATTTTAACTGAATTTTGATTATAAAGCCTACTTGGACATTCTTACGGTAGTGTTTATTTCCTTTAATTTGGAAATTACCTCCTCACCTAACCTTTCCGCAAGGGAGTTCATATCTTCACCTTCATTTTCCAAAGGATAATTAGTGGTTATAATTATAGGCCTCACGTGGTTATATCTTTGAACAATAATATAAGACAGTATCTCTTTTTGCCAATCCGATAGTCTTTCATTTCCTAAACCATCAAGGAGTAGAATGGGTACATCAATGAGAAATCTTATAAGATTTTTATCTTTTCCGTTTTCCATAAGTCCCCTTAGTATGAACAGTAGATCCCTTGTATCAAAAAAGATACCCTTAATCCTTTTGTCTACGTATATCCTTTTTATAAGGGACACCGCAAGATATGTTTTTCCGACCGACGAAGGACCAACATAAGTAAGCCCTTTACCTTCCTTGTAAGCTTCCAATTCGCAATACAACTTGGTTTCATCTAAAGCTATGTATTGGGAAGGTGTTGAAGGCATAAATTCATCAAGGGAAGCATTCCAGTATCTTTTAGGAATACGCAATATAACATTAACCGTATCTGTAGAAAATCTACACGTACACAGATCAACCCCTTCCTTTACCTTCATAAACCCTGTTCCATTACACCGAGGACAATCTTTAACAAACATAAAAACTCACCCGCACTTATTATAATTGCATTCCCTGCAATAATAACATCCGTTCTCATATACCATTGCATCCTCACCACACTGGGGGCACCTCATAAGTGTATTCTTCTCAACCTTCTCTCCCGTCAACTCTTCCAACACCTTAGCGACAGCATCTGGTACGGAATAGATGGGCTTACCCTCCTGCCATACCACATAAGCTCCCTTTATATCCTTTAAAGTATCTATTACCTCCTTCACATCACCACCCCTTTGAAGGTACAGACTTATGAGCCTTCCTATGGCTTCCGCAAAAGCCTTCTCCTCACTGCCCGATTTACCGAGGTTAAGGAATACTTCTATAACCTTACCCCTTTTATCAAAATTAACTGTTGTGTACAGATTACCTGTTGTAAGCTTTATTTTTACCGTTTTACCTTCAAGTATTCTAGGTCTCTTAATATCTCCAGAGCTTTTTTCCTCCTTTTCCCTCTTTTCAACAATAGCATTTATAGGAGAGTTTACTATTATTCTTTTCATCCCTCCTCCTTATTCTTGATCTCCTCAACCATATTCATACTCTCATACAACTCCTTTGCAGTGTATTCTTTACCGTTGTATATAACGATATCGTCCTCTTCCGCTTCAATCTTCGTTCCGTTTTCCAATATTATAAGATATGTCTTCTTCTCTTTTTTCTCCTCCGTAATCAGCACACCCTCCCTTGAACCTTCCCTGTAAACAGTTATACCCTTACAACCCAGCTTCCATGCATTGAAATATATATCACCTATGGTTTCGGGAGATACTTCCTTGGAAAGATTGACTGTGGAGCTTATGGAATGGTCTATGTGTTTCTGAATTGTAGCCTGCATCCTTACCCTGAAGTAGGGATCTATTTCATGGGCTGTAACGAAGAATTCTGGCTTTTCCCTGTCAAAAGAGTCATCTGTAAGACCGAACTTCTCCATATACTCCTTAACAAGCCAGTGATAAACTCTGAAGGTGCCTTCGGAAAGAGATTCCGATCTTCTTATGTAGTAGAGGGCAAATATGGGTTCAATACCCGAAGATGTACCTGCCAAGATGGAACCAGAACCCACGGGAGGCACGG
The DNA here is from genome assembly GCA_015487615.1 of Aquificales bacterium. GTDB lineage: Bacteria > Aquificota > Aquificia > Aquificales > Aquificaceae > WFWF01. Next base: position 14,676 of record WFPJ01000033.1, read on the forward strand.
TAAGTAAAGATGCATTTCTTAATCCGTATTTCTTTATTTTCTCCTTTAACTCCTCTTTAAAGTCTTTAAAGAAAGGCTGACTCAGGTGTCTATTCGAATCAAAAGCGGGGAATTTTCCCTTTTCCTCCGCAAGATTAACACTCTCATCATAAACAACATGCTTTACCCAGTAAAAAAGCTCGTCCACAAGTTTTACCGCATCTTCTGAATCATACCTTATGCGAAGTTTGGCAAGCATATCACCGAGACCAGTAAAACCTACACCTATCCTTCTTGTCCACCGTGCGGAATCCGCCTGTTCCCTAAGCGGATGCTTTTCCTCGTTATAGGTAAGAACATTATCAAGGAATCTCACCGCATACCTTAAAGCCCTTTCCAAATTGTCGTAATCTACCCTCGCATTTTCCTCAAAGGCATTTTTAACAAAGTAGGAAAGATTTATATTTCCTAGGCAACAGCATCCGTAAGGTTGTAGGGATATCTCCGAACACGGATTTACGGTTAAAACTTCCATACCGTTGTATTCTGTAGTTGAATATTCCCTCATGCGGGATATAAAGATTACTCCGGGTTCAGCAGAGGACCAAGCATTCTGAATAAGCCTGTTCCATAGATCCTCCGCCTTCACCTTCCTGTAAACCCTCTTCTTTCTCGGCTCAATTCCGGAAGGTCCTGCAAATATGAAGTAATCCTTATCCATATAATAGGGCGACTTACTGCCGTTGAATATAATTCCCACATCGGGAAACTTTTCTTGAAGGGATTGAACTTCAAGAAGTGCTTCATGAAGATTTAATATGCCTTCCGCATACCTCTTACTCAAAGTATCAAGTGTGTTAACAAGCTCCTTATATGCATTATTGTCACCTTTAAAGGCTTCGGATATGAAAAGCTCTTCCGGATACTTATCCGGATACCACAGTTCCCACTCATCACCCCTTTCTATCGCTTCCATAAACTCATCGGATACTAGAACTGATATGTTCGCATACCTAACCCTTCTCCTCTCCGGATCATTTTTTATAACTATGAACTCCTCAACATCTGGATGTGCACAGTGTATAGTTATCATCAAAGCTCCCCTTCTTCCCGCCTGCCCTATGGTCCCTGTGGTCTGGGAAAATATCTCCATGAAAGACACTGATCCGGTAGAAAATATGGCGGCGTTGTTAACCACCGCACCCTTAGGTCTCAGAATAGATATATCAACACCTACACCTCCACCAAAGGAATAGGTTCTAGCCATCTCCTTTGCGGTTTCAAATATACCCTCTATGGAATCTTCCTTTATGGGTAAAACATAGCAGTTAAGCAGTGTTGCCCTTCGGGGATTGCCTGCTCCAAAGAGTATCCTTCCTCCAGGTATAAATTTAAATTCCTCCATAAGCCAATAAAATTTTTCCTCCCATTCCTTTCTTTTGCTTTCCTTTTCCACACTTGCTATTTCCCTTGCAACCCTTCTCCACATCTCCTCGGGTGTCCTTTCTATTTGATTACCTTCCAAGTCCCTCAGGGCATATTTTTCATAAAAGACACGCGCCCTTAATTCATCACCACCGAAAGCATCCAAGGTTTCTTTCGGGAGAATTCCGTTCATCCTATCACCCCTTCAAAAGAAATATCTCATAAAAAAGGGGTAGTGTAAAGGGTAAAATGGTTAAGATATTACATGCCCATGATTGAAAGGTGGAGTAAATTCATTGAAACAGTTAGAAA
>WFPJ01000034.1 GCA_015487615.1 Aquificales bacterium
GAACATATATAAAGAAATTTAGAAAGATGGTGGAAAGCGGAAACTTGGAGGAGGCAAAGAAATTTCTTCCGGAAGTTGTAAGTATAATTCAGCATACAGCATCAAAGGGTGTTATTCACAAGAGGGAAGCGGCAAGAAGGGTTTCAAGGGTTACCACACTCCTTAACAAAGCCCTCAAAGCTCAAGAATCTCAAGGATCTTCATAACTTCCTTCCTTAGGTTTCTTCTGTTTATCAAGCTCCTTCCCATAACTATTATGTCCGCTCCCTTAACCTTTGCCTCTTCAATGCTTACAGTCCTTTTCTGATCCTCTCCAGCTACTTCACCGTAGCTTATACCGGGCACAACGGCTATAAACGGTTTTTTAATATTCTCCTTTAAGTATTTGACTTCCCTTCCTGAACAAACAATACCGTCAAGTCCAAGGGATATACCTGCATCAGCAAGTTTAAGTACATACTCTTTAAGGTCATAGGCTACGCCCATATTCCTTAGAAAGTTTTCATTATGTGAAGTAAGCAGTGTTACACCTACTATTTTTGTTTTTCTTCTTTCTTTAATTGCTTCCTCTATCATCTCTTTACCGCCTAATATATGGATCGTTGTTAGATCCGCTCCCATCTCCTCAACGGATCTTATAGCCAGCCTTACCGTATTCGGTATATCGTGAAATTTAAAGTCAATAAACAGCTTGTACCCGTTGTCATTTATTCTATCAACTATCTCCCCTCTGCTTGAAAAGTAAAGGTAGGGTCCGACCTTAAAAAATAGGTTCAGCCCCTTTAACTCCTCTATTATTTCCTTAGCCCTTTCTTTGTCCGTATCAAGAGCTATGCAAAGCTCAGCCATTTGAAAATTCCTTAAAGTTTTCAAGTATTTTAAGTCCTAACTTCTGGCTTTTTTCCGGATGAAACTGTACAGCCCATATATTGTCTTTTTCCACCGCGGAAACAAAGTATTCACCGTAATCCGTTGTTGAGGCTACTATATCCTCTTCCTCAGGTATTACTCTGTAGGAGTGAACAAAATAAAAATAACTGCCGTTCTTAATTCCCTTAAACAGTCCCCTTTCCTTTTTTATCCACACCTGATTCCAACCCATGTGGGGTATCTTTACACCGCGCGGAAGCAATTTTACCTCACCCTTAAAAACGCCGAGACCCTCTTCCTCACCGAACTCATAACTTTTCTCAAAGAGAAGCTGAAGGCCCAAACATATTCCGAGAAAAGGCTTTTCTCTCTTTATGCCCTCAAGGAGGGAATCAATTATACGGGACTCTTTAAGATTCCTCATTGCATCCTTAAAGGCACCCACACCCGGAAATACTATAATGTCAGCCTTATCTATAAGATTTTTATCCGATGATACCTCTACATTTTTAAACCCAACATGCAAAAGGGCTTTATAAACACTCCTTAAATTGCCCATTCCGTAATCAACAACTACAGTAAGCATTGCTTAAGATTATATGAGAAATTGAAAAAAGGATAAAGGTATTGGATAATATTGGAACTGTGAAAATACTTGTGGTAGGTAACGGAGGAAGGGAACACGCCATAGTCTGGAAGATAGCCCAAAGTAAGTATGTAAATAAGATATACTGTGCTAAGGGTAATGCGGGTATATGGGAGATTGCGGAAAGGGTTGATATATCACCGGATGATATTGAAAGTTTAAAGGATTTTGCTTTAAAGGAAGGTATAGATTTCACTATTGTCGGTCCCGAATCTCCATTAGTAAAGGGTATTGAAGATGTATTCAGAAATGCGGGGCTTAAGTTATTCGGTCCTTCAAGGAAGGGAGCAATGCTTGAAGGCAGTAAAGCCTTTGCCAAAGAGTTTATGGAAAAGTACGGTGTACCCACGGCAAGGTACAAGGTGTTTGATAATCCTGAGGATGCCTTGAATTATATAAGATCATCAAACGGAAATATAGTAGTTAAAGCGGACGGACTGGCTGCAGGCAAGGGTGTTACTGTTTGCGATTCCGTGGAGGAGGCTGAAGGGGCTATAAAGAGGATAATGATTGAAAAGGTATTCGGCGAATCTGGTAACAAAGTTGTTATTGAAGAAAAGCTTGAAGGTGAAGAGGCTTCTTATATAGTTATGGTTGATGGTGAAAGGTATATACCCTTACCCACCTCTCAGGATCATAAAAGACTCCTTGACGGAGACAAGGGACCCAACACGGGAGGTATGGGTGCATACTCACCTACACCCGTTATAGATGAGGAAACTGAAAGGAAAATAAGGAAAGAGATTGTTGAGAGGACACTAAGGGGTCTTACAAAGGAGGGCATATATTATAGGGGATTTTTATATGTGGGACTCATGATTACAAGGGAGGGTCCAAAGGTTTTGGAATACAATGTAAGGCTCGGTGACCCTGAAGCTCAACCAATACTTATGAGAATCAAAGGAGACTTTTTGGAGATTCTCATGAATTTTTATGAAGGTAAAAATGTTAATATTGGAGTGGACAATAGGTGGGCGGTTGATGTTGTCATTGCCTCAAAGGGTTACCCGGGATCCTATGAGAAAGGTAAAGTGATAGAAGGTTTGGAAGATTTGAAAAAAGAAAGGGATATAATGGTTTTTCATGCGGGAACCGATATAAAAGAAGGAAAGATAGTAACCGCTGGAGGAAGGGTTCTCAATGTTTGCGGTTTGGGTAATACCTTTGGTGAAGCAAGGGAAAAGGTTTACAATGCTATTAATAAGATAAGATTTGAGGGTATGCACTATAGAAAAGATATAGGAGCAAGGGTGTTTAAGATGATTTCTTGAACTTACAAAACCATCTCGGTACATCCCTTTTATACTCTTCAAACTCCTTACCGAATTCCCTTCTTAACAGGGGTTCTTCCACCTTTACGAGCCATAGATGTAAACCTGTAAACATGAGGATGATATAAATAAAGGTGGCTATTGAAGGGTAAATAAAAAATATACCCGCCAGTATTATAAGAACACCGACATATATAGGGTTCCTCACCCTTCCGTAGATTCCCCTTTTTGCAAGCCTCTTTGATCTTTTAAGAAGGGTTGTCGTACCCCTCTCTTTTGCAAGGTCATACATTGCCTTTAGGCATATAAGCGAGCCTAAGAGTATGAGCAAAAAGCCTATAATCTCTGTGTAGATGTTTTCTGTTCTGTTTACATTAAAAATCTTTACAATTGTGTAAGGTATAAGAATAAGAAAGATAATGGACCACAGAAGGCTATGAAACAGGGATATGAGAAATTCCTTAAGCATTTCTTTCCGGAGTTCCTAAAATTCTCCTTTCATAGATCTTAAACAGGGTAAAGAGGGTAGTGAATATAATGGGTCCCAGGAAAAGGCCTATAAATCCGAATTTTATAAGACCCCCTATTGTTGAAAAGAACAGAACTATGTAAGGAATTTCAACACCCTTCTTTATTATCAAGGGTCTTACAAAGTTATCAATGGATGAAACGAGTAACGTTCCCCATAAAAACAGGAATATTCCCCACACCGTTCCCTTATCAAAAAAGGTGTAAAGTGCAAGGGGAAACCATGTTAGCGAAGCTCCGAAGGGAGGTATGAAGGCTGTAACAAAGGTCATAACAGCCCATAATAGGGCGTATTCAAGTCGCACTATGCTGTAGCCTATAAAGGCTATTATTGCCTGAATTATTGCGGTACCTATAGCACCATAAACTACAGCTAAAACTGTTCTGTATATTATTCCGAGTACATCAACGAGATCTTCCCTTTCCATGGGAACAGCCCTTTCAATGTAATGAAGGAATTTAGGGCCGTCCCTAAGAAGGAAGTAAAGTGTAAGGAGGAAAACCAGTACCTTAAATGCTGTCATTCCTACCGCCATTATCATTACCCTTATCTTTTCTCCTGCAATCTTGGTTATCTCATTCACTCCTTTCATGAAAGAATCCCTTATTTCTTGTTTCTGTATATATTGATTTATCCTGTTTATAAGATCCTCGGTTATATAGTTACCCACAAAGGGTATGTTTTTTAAGGATAAGATTACCTCTTCCTGACTGTGAGATTCCATGTAAACAGCAATCCTTTTACCAAGATCAATAATCTGCTGGGATGTAAGCAATATAATTATGCTGAATGGTATAACTATTATAAGAAGAACTATACCTGTTACTATAAGGGCGGATATACTTTTTGACTTAATCTTTAAAGTTAAATAGTCGTAAACGGGATAAAGGATTATGGAAAATATTATTGCCCACAGGATTGGAATTATAAAGGGCGATAGGGTAAGCAAGGCAACTATAAAGAAAAAGGTAATGAGCCCTATGAAAAAGTAGAAAAATATATGTTCTCTGGTCACAAAATTATGATACTAAATATTTAATGGATTGCAAAAAGCTCATAGTACTTTCAGAAGGGGCAGACCTTGATAGTCTTTCTTCAGCCTATGCAATGCAAAAGATTTATGAAGACAGCAAACTTCTTAAACCTACATACCTTTCAAGAAAAGCAAGCATTGTTTTTAAAGATTTCAAGCGCCTCTTCAGAATATGCGAAGAGATACCTTCCTGCATAGATCTGCTTGTTGCGGATGTGGGCTCACTTGACAGACTTCCGGATAATATAAAAAAGGCAAAGGTAAGAAAGATTATCCTCTACGATCATCATAAACCCGATTTTAAATATGATGAAGGAAAGGTTGAAGAAGTGGGATCCGCCACAACCCTACTTGTAGAAGAATTGATGAAAAGGGATATCCCCTTAACACCCGAGGAAGCTTCCCTTATAGCCTTAGGCATATATGAAGATACGGGGGGGTTCACGTACGATGGTACCACGGGAAGGGATCTTAAAGCTTGTGCATGGCTTCTTGAGAAGGGTGCGGATTTATACATTATAAGGAAGTATCTTGCAGAATCCTACACCAAGGAGCAGATAGATATAGTTTCCAAAATACTCTCTTCTATAGAGACTGTTTATCTTGATTCCAAAAGGATAGCTATTGCAACTGCAAGGGTTGAGGAATACCAGCCTGATATAAACTCTCTTCTTTACGAGGTTAAAGAATTAAAAGAAGCTAATGCTTTTTTTGTAATCATTGAAGCAGGAAATAAAACCTACATATTCGGAAGGTCAAGGGATAAGGATATTGATGTGGGTAAGATCCTTGAAGGATTCGGGGGAGGAGGACATAAAGAGGCGGGTTCCGTAAAACTTGAGAATGTTTATGCGGAAAGGATTAAAGCATACATCGTTGAATATCTTAAAGGAGAAGTCCCACCTGACTTAAGGGTAAAAGACGTAATGACCTCTCCCCCCTTTATCCTTTCAGAGTTCCTATCCGTAAAAGATGCATTGGCGGAGCTTTCGGAAAGGGGATTTGCCAATGCCCCTGTTGTTGACAGGGAAGGAAATGTTGTAGGAATAATATCAAAGAAGACACTTTTAAAGGTTGTAAAGCTTTATCCAGACTCTCCCATTTCAGATTTTATGAACTCGGATTTCAGGTGTCTTGATCCGGATGATCCCGTTTGGGAAGCGGAGGATATAATCCTGAAATACGGTCAGAAACTCATACCTGTGATAAAAGAGGGAACTATTGTGGGAGTTATTACAAGATTGGACATATTACACCATATAAGAAAGGATGTTTTAAATCTAAAAGCAACAACCAAGCATATATCAATACCGGAGAAGGTAAAAGATATAGCGGTGGAGATAGGGAGGATAGCGAACTCAAGGGGGTACAAAGCTTATATAGTAGGTGGTGTTGTTAGGGATATATTACTGGGAAGGGATATTTGGGATCTTGATATAGTTGTTGAAGGTAACGCTATTGAAGTTGCAGAGGAATTTGCTGATAAAAGGGGAGTAAACTGTCATCCCTTTAAGGAGTTCGGCACAGCACATCTTAAGGTGGGCGATATAAAAGTAGAGTTCGCAACAGCCCGCAGGGAAACCTATCCCCATCCCGGCTCTTATCCAAAAGTTGAATGGGCATCCCTTAAAAATGACCTCGTGAGAAGGGACTTTACCATAAATGCAATGGCAATATCCGTAAACGAGGATGATTTCGGTAATTTGATAGACTTCTTCGGGGGCTTAAGGGATCTTAAAGACAGGATAATAAGAATACTTCATCCTATTTCCTTCATAGAGGACCCGGTTAGGATACTTAGGGCATTAAGATTTGCAGGCAGATTTGATTTTAAACTTTCAAAAAGTACGGAGAGACTACTTAAACAGGCTGTTAACATGGGCATGCTTGAAGAGGCACCTATCGGCAGAATACTTAATGAATTGAAATTAGCACTTAAGGAAGATAACATAACTGCTATATTCAGACTTTACAGAAAATACAGAATACTTGAGCATATATTTAAAGGTTTCAGATGGGATGAAAAGATAGAAGAGAGTTTTCTAAAGCTGAAAAGGGTTATAGACTGGTTTTCCATTGAATTTCCCGCAGAGAAATTTGATTTCTTCTGGCTTTATATATTCTTTATACTGAGAGGCATTGATAATACTGTAGCGGAAAATATCCTTAAGGACATGTCCGCACCTTCGTGGGTCAGGAAAAGCTTTTCTATATTCTATAAAGAAGGTGATAGTATAAAAAATAAAGTTAGGGAAGCCAAGGACAGTTATGAGCTCTATTCTTTACTTCGCCCTTATCACACGGGTATTCTTCTTGTCCTGATGACCGATGATGATGTAAGCCAAAGGATACGGTTCTACCTTGAAAGGTTGAGGTTCATAAAGCCAGCAGAAAAGGAAATAACAGAGCTGAAGGAAAAATTTAAAGAGGGAAAAGTTCTCGGGGAGAAGATTGAAAATCTGAGAAGAAAGAAAATGTTGGAAGAAGCTCCATTGAAGGGTATTTGATTACTCCTTAAAATCTCTAATGTGAAAACCGATTTTATCAAACAGTATGGCTTTGGATTATCAACCGATATATTTACTAGCTTCGGGAATGCTCCTTCAGGAGAGGAAACTCGGTGTTACAACCACTAATCTTTCCAATGCAAACACATATGGGTTTAAGAGAGATCTCTTGGTAGCAGGTACATGGTATGTTGATAACGGTGTAAGGATGAATAACACATCTCCAGAAAATCCTTCCAATAATTTTGTTTATCCTTTGGTGAGAAGTATAAGTACGGATATGTCCCAAGGTCCCCTTATTCAAACAAACAATAAACTGGACATTGCAATAGAGGGAGAAGGATTTTTCACCGTTACAGATGGAACAAATCTCTTCTATACAAGGAAGGGAAACTTTAAAGTTGACAGAGACGGCTATCTTGTTAACGATTTGGGATACAGAGTGCTTACAGAGGATGGAAGATATATTAGAGTCGGAGAAGATTTTAATATTGATAAGGAAGGGTATATTTACAGCAACAGTGATATTGTGGGTAGATTAGCTGTGGTTGTTCTTGATAATCCTGTAAAGATAGGTAGGGGTATGTTTACGGGAAATCCCGTGGGAAGGGCTAATTACAGATTGTGGCAAGGATTTGTGGAAGGTTCAAATGTGGAGCCTGTAAAAGAGATGATAAATATTATAGAAACATCAAGGGCTCATGAGGTCTACACCCGACTTATCCAGTCCTTTGATCTTATACAATCAAGGGTATCAAGGGGTCTTAGGGCTTAATCAAATCCTGTAGAATATTAAATTATGCTATTCCTTATAATCCTTTTTGTTACAGGTTTTTCCTTCGGTGAGTACTGTATTCAGGTAGCTGCAAATACGGACTTTGAAGTTTTGAAGAGATATTATGAGTATGTAAAAAAGTTTGAACATGCAAGGATAGAGAAAAAAGGTAACATATACCTACTGAGGGTTGGTGCTACCAATGTAAGGAGTGAACTACAAGCAATTCTTCCCTTTATAAAGAGGAGATTCCCAGACGCCTATATAAAAATATGCGATATAAATGAAAAGTATGTTGTTTTTCCTAAACCTAAGAATGAACAACCAGTTATTACAAAGCAAGTTGCTTATGCTACAAACGATGATGTTAAAGAATTAAAGAAAATGGTTGAAGATATAAGAAGGGAACTTAAAGAGATAAATGTTAAAAAGGATGCATCCTCCTTTTCACTACCTCAGGATTGGAAGAACCTTCTTATAGCGGGCATTGTTATTTTTTCTTCAGTCCTACTTTTCATGTTCATAATACTTATTCTTATCCTTCGGAATATAAAAAAGGCGAACGGAGATGTAATGCGTGTGTTCCTTGAAATGATAAATGCATTAAAAATCCTTAACTTACTAAACAGAGGTAACATTTTAAGGATGGAGGATGGAAAGTTAATGGTATGGGATGAAGAGGAAAAGAAGTGGAAAGTGGTAAAATAAGATTACATGATGGAGGAAGTATTGAGAGAAGCGGAACAGGATATGAAAAAGAGCGTTTCATACTTTAAGAATGAAGTTACGGGTTTGAGAACTGGTAGGGCTTCATCCGCACTTGTTGAGGATGTTAAGATTGAATACTACGGTTCAAAGATTCCCATAAAGCAGGTTGCCTCCATAAGCGTACCTGAACACAGTCAAATACTTATACAAGTATGGGATAATAATGCAATATCAGCAATTGAAAAAGCTATAATGGAACAGTTGAATCTTAATCCAAATACCCAGGGTAATACCATAAGGATAAACCTTCCTCCACTCACGGAAGAAAGAAGAAAGGAGCTTGTAAGATACCTGAATAAACTTGCGGAAGAGGCAAGGGTGGCGGTAAGAAACGTAAGGAAGAGGGCAAAGGAAAAGATTGAGGATTTAGAAGGTGTTTCAGAGGATGAAAAGAAAAGGCTTCTTGAAAGATTACAGAAGATAACGGATAAATATATTCAGGAGATAAACGAGATAGCTGAAAGAAAGGAAGAAGAAATAATGCAGGTTTGAACTATTTGACTTCAACCCTGTTTCTGCCTTTTCTCTTTGCAAGATAAAGGGCTTCATCAGCCCTTTTTATAAAGCTCTCCTTATTATCCGTGGGAAGGAATTCTGTAACGCCAAGACTAACGGTAACATGATCAACATATTTAAATCTGTGATGTGCTATTAACTTTCTTATCTTTTCCGCAAGCATCTTAGCCTGCTCCTTGTTTATATTGGGTGCCAAGATAACGAATTCTTCTCCTCCCCACCGTGCAAATATATCTGTTGATCTTATATTGTTCTTAACAAGATTGGCTATCTCCGTAAGAACACTGTCACCTATAAGGTGTCCGTAAGTATCGTTAATACTTTTAAAATGGTCAATGTCAAAGATTATGAGGGAAAGGGGATTTCCGTATCTCCTTGCCCTTTCTATTTCGTAATCAAGGGAACTTTCAAACTTACTTCTGTTGTATATTTTTGTCAGTGAATCCGTTATGGAAAGCTGTTCTATCTTTTTTACATACCTTTCTAACTCCGCCTTTAAGGAGTTTATTTCATCTATTTTCTTTCTTAATTTATACTGTGTTTCTTGCATAGGTGTCTGATCATGTATAACTATGAGGGCAAGCCCCTTTTCCGGGGAGAGTGGAAATATGGAAACATCTTGTTGCATAAATTTGTATATAGGGTTTGTTACCTTTTTCAGAGGTATTTTAAGAAGATAACCTTTTACGGAAGCCAATATAAAGGTTGTGCTTTTAAGTGCAAAAGCGGTTTTTATCTTCCTTATTAAAGATTCTTTGTCAATATCTGGAAATAATTCGTCCAATCTTTTACCTTCTGCTTCTTCTTTAGAGATTTTAGTATGGGTTTCAAGCCATGAATTCCAAAAATATATTTTTAGATTTTCGTCAACTACCGCTATACCAAGGTCAAGAAGGTCTAATATATAGCACTCTTTAAAGTCCTTTTCATCCATCCCCTACTCCAGCATTGAGTTTATCTTTTCCTTTAAAAGCTTAAAGGATGCTTCTTTCATAAGGATAAATAGAAATCCTTTTATGTTTTCTTTTTCAAATTCCAAAAGGGTGCTTATGACTATGACTTTGCTGTAGTTATTTGAAAAATCATGCTGTTTAATAATGCCATCAGCGGATATAAGCTCTATGGATGGAGGTGAAAATCTCACTTTTACTCCCATAAGCTCAGCAAAACTTCTTATGAATGAAGATGTAAGTATATTAGTAAGCTCAAGTGTTAAATCCGAAATGTTTTCTTCCATTACAATACTGTCAAATTTGCTAGCAAGGTTATAAGCGGAATCATAATCAATTAAGAATACAGTTTCACCTTCAAAATCTCCCATATACATCTGAGTAACAAGAAAGTATTTTCCGTTTCTATCTATTTTTTCAAGTATTATGTCAAATATATCTTTTGCATCAATGATTTCTACTGAGGGAACAGCAAGTTTTGCAAAAGCGTTCATCATATCCGCTATAATTGCAGTTGCACTTCCAAAGGAGATGTTTACCATCTCCTGCAAAACATCCTTTTCCTCATGATTAAGCATAACCACATCCATTTTTCTAATTTTTTACAAATTTTTCAAATATCTCCCTCATTTTTTCAGGTGATATAGGTTTCTTTACAAAGGCTCTTGCTCCGAGCTCCATCACCTCCTTTACCGCTTGCTGTTGAATATCTGCGGATATGATTATTACCGTAGCATCAGGATGTCTGCTCCTTATGTGATAAAGAGCTTCAAAACCGTCCATAACGGGCATGGTAAGGTCAAGAAAAACCAAGTCTGGATTTATCTCTTCATATTTTTCTACCGCTTCTTTGCCGTTTTCCGCTTCATATATTTCACTTTGAGATTTAATCTCTTCAGGTATTGCCTTTATTATCATTTTTCTTGAAAAGGAAGAGTCATCAACAACAAGGATTTTCATTAAGGACCTCCTCTATCAGAACCACTTTTTTATTATCCTTTCCGCAATCTTTTCAGGAGTAAAACCAAAGTGGTCCATCAGTTGACCTCCCGGCGCGGATTTACCGAAGGTCTCAAGGGAAATAATCAGCCCTTCCTCTCCCGTAAATCTGTACCAGGTAAGTCCCTTACCCGCCTCAACCGCAACCCTTCTTTTAATATCCTTTGATAATACGGAATTTTTATAATCTTCTTCTTGCATTTCAAACAATTCGTAGGAGAAAACATTAACAACCCTGACTCTTATACCCTTTTCTTCAAGTATTTCTTTCGCCTTCAGGGAAGGATACACTTCAGAACCCGATGAAAAGATGATTACATCAGGATTTTCCGCATCCGCTATTATATAAGCACCTCTTTCTGCCAAAGAATGATTGGCATACTTTTTCCTATCTATCAAAGGTAGCTTTTGCCTTGAAAGAACAATTGCAACAGGACCATCCTTTCTTTTTATGGCAACTTTATAAGCAACACTTACTTCGTTTGGATCCGCTGGTCTTAACACCCAGAGGTTTGGTATCAGTCTAAGGGAGGATAGTTGTTCAACCGGTTGGTGGGTGGGCCCGTCTTCTCCGAGACCTATGGAATCATGGGTAAAAACATATATAACATGTAGCTTGGAGAGGGCTGCCATCCTTACGGAGGGTCTCATATAATCAGAGAAAACTAAAAAGGTTCCTCCATAGGGTAAAATCCCTCCATGATAAGCCATACCGTTCATTATTGATCCCATAGCATGTTCCCTCACCCCGTAATGTATATTTCTGCCAGAAGGGTTTTTCTTAGACATGTCCCCCAAACCTTTGAGATATGTATTGTTGGACTCGGACAGGTCTGCGGAACCGCCAATCATAAGAGGTATATGTTTTGCAATTGAGTTAAGCACTATACCAGAAGCCTTCCTTGTAGGCATTCCTTCTTCAAACACAGGCAGATGCTTTTCCCATTCTCCATCCCATTCACCTCTAAAGGCTTTCTCCAGTTCCTCTGCAAGATCTGGAAACTTTTCCCTGTATTCTTCAAATTTTTTTATCCACTCCTCTTCTTTACGCCTACCTTCCTCTACATGCCTCCTCGTATAGGCAAGCACATCCTCCGGTACGAAAAAAGGTTCATAGGGCCAATTCAGATTCTCCCTGGTTTTTTTAACACCTTCCTCACCTAGAGGAGCACCGTGTACAGAAGCATCATCCTGTTTTGGACTGCCGTAACCAAGATGGGTTCTGACAGATATGAAAGAAGGTTTATCCTTTACTTCTTTAGCCCTTTTTATGGCTTCTTCTATTTCCTCAAGGTTATAACCGTCCTCAACATGTTGAACATGCCATCCGAGAGCTTCAAATCTTTTAAGCACATCTTCACTCCATGCAAGGGAGGTAGGACCGTCTATGGAAACATGGTTGTTATCCCATACAACTATAAGTTTGCCCAAGCCGAGATGACCAGCTATAGCTCCCGCTTCATAAGATATACCTTCCATGAGATCACCGTCTGAACAAAGGACATAGGTGTGGTGGTCTATTATATTAAAACCATCTCTGTTGTATCTTTCTGAGAGAAATTTTTCTGCTATTGCCATACCTACAGCATTGGCAAATCCTTGCCCGAGGGGACCCGTTGTTGCTTCAACACCCGGTGTCATAAAGCTTTCCGGATGTCCAGGTGTTATACTGTTCAGCTGTCTGAAATTTTTAAGGTCATCAAGGGTTATATCATAGCCAAACATGTACAAGGTTGCATAAAGCATGGCGGATGCATGACCGGCGGATAGAACGAATCTATCCCTATCTATCCATTTAGGGTTCTTGGGGTTGAATTTAAGAAATCTGTCAAAAATTAGAAATATAATGTGGGACGCGCCTAGTGGCATACCCGGATGTCCCGATTTTGCCTTTTCAACCTGATCAACACTTAAGAACCTTATAGCGTTTATTGCCTTCTCTTCAATCTTTTCCATGGCTATATATTTTATCCCTTCACCTAATGAACTCCATGTTGAATTCAATATCGGCTTTTTTCTGAATGGATTTAATTAGAAGATCCAAAAGGGCGGATCTTTTTATGGTGAAAAGATCCCCTTCCAGTTTCTCTAAATCAGATTGTGATGGTTCCTTAAATTGTTTGCTCTTAAGCTTTAAGATAAGATAGCCATTTTCTGTCCTTAGAGGGCCAATCACCTTTGTGTTTGAGTCAAAGATACGAATAAGATCAGCTGTATCAACACCAAAAAGGAACCTTATCTGATTTAGAGGAGTATCCCTTAGTTTAAGGGAAGATGCATTAACTTTTACACCTTTCAACAATTTATTTTTAATTTCCTCTGCCCTTTGTTTCATTAATTCTTCTTCTTTCTCCGCAATAAGTTCTTCTATTATCCTTTGTTTTACCTCTTCAAGGGGCTTTATGCGCTTCTTTTCCTCTCTTATAACTTTTACAATGTAGTAGACATCACCAATCTTTCTAAGGTCATAGGTATAATCCTTGCGTTCCAATCTTTCCCTTATTTTCTCTGGCAGTTTTTCAATTTCGTCTCCCCTTATGAGAGAGAACCCTTCGGGTTCTTTTCCGGATTTAACTTCCTCATATATACTTACGGCATCTTCCTTATCCTTTGTTTTCCATAACTTTATTGAAAGAGTTTCTTCTTCCATAAATAAATCTTTGTTTTCTTCATAGAATCTTCTTATTTCTTCTTCAGAAGGCGAAAACTCTGCTCTTATATGATTCCTATCAACTATATAAGCTTCTCCGTCTATCTTGGTATAGTTCAACCTCTTATAAAGCTCCTTTTCTTCCGGAGTTATATACACTCCGTTACCTATAAGATCAATAAGTTTGTTTACTGTCAAAATCTTTCTTATATAAGTTTCGTACTCCTCTGGAAGTATATTAAGGGATGCGAGTAACTCTTTATATTTTCTTACACTAAAATCACCATTTTCTTTAAAAGCTGGATCTTCCTTTATAATTTCTGCTATTTCTTTGTCAGATGTATAAAGACCCACCTTTTTAGCTTTTTGATATAAAAGCTCCCTAACAATCAGTGTTTCAACAATACTAACTCTGTCCTCCCTTGTCTGAATAGGTACAGGAGATCTAAGAGCTTCTATTCTGAATTCCCTCAGTGTTATACATTTATCGTTAACCGTAGCTACGCATGCCTTACTTTCGCCCACTATATCCCTTATATCCGCTGCGGAGAACATCCACAACAGAAAGGATAGGGATGCAATAGCTATTATAAATACAGCTATTTTTCTATGTTTTTGAATAAGCCCATACATCTGGCTTTATTATATCAAATGGCGGCGGGAGGACTTGAACCTCCGACCTGGGACTTATGAGATCCCCGCTCTGGCCAGCTGAGCTACGCCGCCTTAGTTACATTTAAATATTTTATATCAAAGTTAAATTCTTGCATTGATCTTGACATTTGACAATATTAGACTAAAATTTTTTATATAAGATGTTGTAAAATTAACCAAAGGAGGTGAGTAGCATGAGGAGATCAATAAGCATTTGGAACCCTTTTGCGGAATTGGAAAGGATAAGGAAAGAATTTGAAAGGTTATTTGAAGAAGTTCCCACTCTTGAAAGCGAAAAAATTTTCGCACCGGTAGTTGATGTTTATGAAACGGATTCAGAACTTGTTATCAAAGCAGAAGTTCCCGGAGTTAAGAAGGAGGACATTGAAGTATCAATCAAGGACAATGCAGTCCATATAAGAGGTGAGAAGAAAGAAGAGAAGGAAGAAAAGACGGAGGCTGTACACAGGGTTGAAAGATTCTACGGTAAATTTGAAAGGTATATACCCTTACCCACTGATGTGAAGGTAGATGAAGCAAAAGCTGAGTATAAGGATGGTGTACTTGAGATAAGGATTCCCAAGGCAGAAACAGTTAAGGAAAAGAAGATAACCATATCCTAAAGTGAAGGGAGCCTCTGGACGGAGGCTCCCAATTTTGCCAATTTTTTATCAAAATTTTCATAACCTCTATCAAGATGATATATATCCCTTACAGTTGTTTCACCTTCGGCAACCAAACCTGCTATAACAAGTGCTGCAGAGGCTCTCAGATCTGTTGAGAAAACTTCCGCACCGGTAAGGTTCCTAACTCCCTTTATAATCGCTGTGTTTCCCTTAACACTTATATCCGCACCCATCCTCTTGAGCTCCATAACATGTTGAAACCTGTTTTCAAAAATGTTTTCTTTAATAACTGACACTCCGTCCGCCAATGAAAGTAATACCATAAATTGAGCTTGCATATCTGTAGGAAAGCCTGGATACTCCCTTGTTTCTATGTTTAAAGGTTTTATCGGTCCACTTCCGTATACCCTTATTTCGTTAACACTCTTTTCTTCAACAACAGCCCCCGCTTCCCTAAGGGCTTCAATTATTGATGTAAGATGATCCTTTATTACATTTTTTAATGTAATATCGCCCCCCGTGAGATATGCCCCCACCATGAATGTACCAGCTTCTATTCTATCTGGTATTACCTTATGTATAAATCCCGAAAGATCTTCCCTGCCCCTTATTATAGCCTTCCTTCCTTCTATCTCAATATCCGCCCCCATTTTCCTTAAAACTTCAATGAGATCCATAACTTCAGGTTCTAAAGCTATGTTATTTAATACACTCTCCTTATTAACACTGCTTAGGAACATAAGCGCATTTTCTGTACCCGTCACGGTTATGATATCAAAAGTAAAGTTAACAGATTTTTTCTCTTTTCTTTCAAGATATATATAGCCGTGCTTTACATTAACATCAACACCTGCGCTTTGAAAAAATTTTAGATGTTGATCTATCGGTCTTAATCCTATTGAGCATCCACCAGGCATGGCTACTATAGCTTCACCGCATCTTACAAGTAGAGGACCCATGGCTAGAACGGATGCCCTCATTCTTCTAACATTTTCATCAGATGCTCTACAGTTTGTTATCCTTTCCGGGTTTACTTCTATTCTGTTACCCTCCCTTTTTATTTCCACCCCCATATTTTCCAGAAGTTCAATAGTGTTTTTTATATCCAAAAGATATGGAGCATCTAATATAGTTGATCTTTCCTCGGAAAGTAATGTAGCTATAAGTATGGGAAGACTTGCATTTTTTGATCCGGATATCTCCACCTCACCAGTAAGGGTTGATCCTCCCCTGACAATCAGATATTCAGAGGTTGATAGTAATGTACTCGTCATCCTTTGGAATTACTATTTTAACCACCTCTCCGCTTGATGAGTAATAAATAAGAATGCCTTCGTCCTCCTCTTCATTAACCACTTCTTCATCCGAGTAGATTATTACGGTCCTGTCCTCCTCCTCAATAACTCTCGGATATTCTTTTAGATCCTTACAACCACACATGTTAAAGCTTCTTTAACCCCTTCAAGGGAATGTATTTTGTTAATAACGAGTTTACCAAGCTCATCCTGATTAGGTAATTCTGCAAAAACTATAATATCGTAGGGGCCTGTTACAACGTCAGCGGTTCTGACACCATCAAAAGTTGAAAGGGCAAGCATAATAGAAGGTATCTCCTTTGGATCAGCCTTTATAAGAATGTAAGCCCTTATAGCATACTCAGCCTCCAGCTCCATCAACTCCGCTATGGACATAGGATAGTTCTTTTCTTCTGTGGACATTGTCTACCTCCTCTACAAAAATTTTGTATATTGTGCTTGCAATATCTGGATTTTTCTTCATTTCCTTAATTGCTCTGTGAACTATTTTCCTTATATAAGGTTCCCTTTTTTCTATGGGAGCAAGTTTTCTTTTAAGCTCAAGGACTAAGGGTTCCACCTTCAGGGATTCTAACCATTCAAAGAATTTTTTAACCTCATCCCACAGTAGTATTTCCCCTTTACTTGCCTCTTTTAATCTGTCCTTCATGTTCATTTCAACTATTTCTTTAAGATCATCAATGTTGTACAGGAAAACCTCATCTATTTTTCCTACGGAAGGTTCAACATTTCTCGGCACGGATATATCTATTATAAACATAGGTTTGTAATCCCTTTTCTTCATAGCTTTTCTTATAAGTTTCTCTGTAATTACATAGTTCTGAGCACCTGTTGAAACTATCACTATATCCATGTCCGAGATATAATCTTCCATATCTTCAAATCTTAATGCACTTCCTTCAAGTTTCTGAGCAAGCTTCATAGCCCTTTCATAAGTTCTGTTGGTTATAAGAAGGTTTGCTCCTATCCTCTTAAGATAGTTTGCTGCAAGTTCACCCATTTCCCCCGCACCAACCAAAAGAACTCTTGCCTTTTTTAAATCTCCGAATATCCTTTTTGCAAGTTCAACTGATACATAGCTTACAGATACCGCATTTCTTGCAATTTTTGTTTCGGTTCTTACCCTTTTTGAAGCCTTGAGGGCTTTTTCAAAAAGTCGGTTAAGTATTTTACCTGATGTGCCTATTTCCCTTGCTATAAAAAAAGCCTCTTTAAATTGATGTACAATTTGAGGTTCACCTATAACCATTGAATCAAGACTTGAAGCAACTTTAAAAATGTGAAATACAGCCTTTTTATCCTTTATCGCAAAAAAATACTTAGAAATATCCTTCCTTGCACCTTTAAAATCCAAAAAGGTATGTATAAGCTCTTTTACTGCTTCTTCGGAGTCAAAAAGGCCATATATTTCAACCCTGTTGCATGTTGATAGAATGCAAACTTCCTCAACACCATTTATGGTCCTTAGTAGGGGAAGAATATTTTTGAGATCTTCCTTGTTACAAGCGAGAACCTCCCTATATTCAACGGGAGCATTCTTAAAGTTAAGTCCGATTGCCCATATACTTGTCATTAAAAATAATTATATTCCCTGAACTGATTTCTTCATTACTTTTATGGGAGGTTCCTTGCCTGTCCATATCCTGAAACTTTCCGCACCTTGATACACAAGCATATCAAGGCCATCAATTGCTTTTGCTCCTTTTAACTTAGCTGTTTTAAGCAGTTCTGTTTCCTTATAAATTACATCAAATACTACATGCTTCGCCTCTATTTTCTCATAATTGAATAAGGGAGGGTCGTTTTCATTTAAACCTACGGATGTTGTATTGACTATTACATCCACCTCATGAATTACATCTTCCGGTATCTCAACAACGGTTGCCCCAAAAAGGGGGGCTATCTGTTCCGCTTTGCTTTTTGTCCTGTTCCACAGATATATATTTGCCCCTTCCCTTTGAAGTGCAAAGAGTATGGCACGGGAAGCACCCCCTGCTCCAAGGACAAGAACATTTTTCCCCTTAATGTCTGTGTGCTCTTTTATAGATCTGAGAAAGCCGATCCAATCTGTGTTGTAGGCTTCTATACCATCCGATGTAAATTTCAATGTGTTTGCGGAAGAAATAACCTTTACATCATTATAAGTAATATCAGCATATTTAAGAACCGCTTCCTTATAGGGAAGTGTAACGTTAACACCTTTGATATTAAGGGCTTTTAATCCTCTAATTGCATCTTCAAAATCCTCTGGTTTTATTTCAAAGGCTACATAAACAGCATTTATACGTTCCGCCTTAAAAGCTTCGTTTTGAAAAACAGGTGATAAAGAATGCTTTACGGGGAAACCTATTACACCGTATATTTCCGTATCGCCCCTTATCATCAAATGGGATCAAGCTGTACTTTGTTCTGAAGTATCTCTACCCTTTTTACCCAGTCTATATTTCCCTTGATAGCTATATCCACAACCTTTTTGATGGACATATCAACAACAGGACAATCCGAACATTCCCCTTCAAACTTAAGGTAAACAACTCCATCGTTAATATTGACAACCTTTAAATCCCCGTGGTGATCCTTAAGTGCATATCTTATCTTATCAAGAACCCTTTCAATTTCTTCATACATTTCGTCTCGCATCTTAACCCTCCGTCTTCTTACTGTACATATTTTGTATCTCTTGCCAGATTTTTCCCTGAGTTAGCTCATCTATATCCATAAGTTTGAAAAATCCCCTTAAAGTCAGCTTGTCAGCAACCACATCTAGAATGTCCAAGTCTTCAAGCTTTTTGAGGCCGTGTTCATAAAGAACTTCCTTTGATTCAGGAAGTTCCTCAAGGAGTTCAGAAAGTATTACATCCGGAGTTAATCTTGTTATTGCCATCTCAGTCCTTCAGCTTTTTTACAAAGAAGTGAAACTCTCCATTTTCTTCATAGTATCCCAAAAATTCCTGCCCCGTTGATTTACACCAAGCGGGTACATCTTCAAGGGATCCCGGATCGTCCGCTATGAGTTCAAGTATCTGTCCTACTTCCATTTCTTTAATTTTACCAGACATCTCAACTATGGGCACGGGGCAGTAGGTACCCGTTACATCATGTATAACATCAGGTTTTATATCCTTTATGTTCATTTTACCTCCGCCTTTGCATATATTTTGTACTCTTCTATTTCTTCATCTCTAAGCGGATTTCCAATAATTATATAACTTTTTTCTCCTACATGAATTTCTACCTCGCAAACTTCCCTCTTTGAATATCTTGCTACTATATCAGCGATAAGCTGAAGATCTTCCTCCTTGGGTTCTCCCTTTATAATTGCAAAAGTTCCTTTACCGTCCCTTCTGAAGGCATAATTATATCTTGATCTGAAACCCTTCAAGTATCTGACTTCTCCTTCATTCCTAGCCATAATAAGTTTTACACCTGATGGTAATCTTAAATGTCGCCCCACAGCTAAGAGAACCAAGTCTTCCCTTGTTATTTGTCCTTCAAAATTAAGAGTTTCCTGAAATCTTGCAGCGTAGTTTTCATCAGTCAGATAACAACATCCTCCCGCGGGTTGCTCGTAGTCTATACCGTACTTGTTCGCAAGCTCAATCTGTACTTTCCTGCTTCTACCCCTTATGCCAAGTAGCTTATTTCTGTCAACCCATCCTTTTATTTCGGGTACGGTGGGTTTAAGAACCTTAGCGGATAAGGGTCTTAATATGTAACCCTCAAGTCCCGCTTCTCTTTCAATCAGTTTTAATCTCTCGTAAGTTTGACTCATAGGTCTTTGACCCACTACCTCTCCTGTTACAACAAACTGGTATCCTTCCTTCTCCATTATTTCCTTAGCTTTTTTCAGCATAAATATTCTACAGTCAACACAGGGATTTACATTTTTACCGTAACCGAATTTAGGATTAAGGATTATGTTAAAGTACTCCTCTGATATATCAACAATTTCCAGAGGAACTTTAAGGAGGGCTGCCGCCTTCAGTGCGGGATTGACATACTGCTGTCCATCCTCCTTCTTAAGACCAAGCCTTCTTTTGTGTTCAGTAATACAAAAACCAGTGTAAAAGTGAAGAGCCTTAACCTCTATACCTTGGTCCAGAAGGAGGCGGACAGCTAATGTGCTATCAAGCCCTCCACTAAGGAGTGCGACAGCCCTCGCCATTCTACGTTGATAAGAATTCAAAACCTTCAGCCTTTTCCTTTTCTTCCTCTTCTTCGTAACAGTCTGGTATCTTCATTGCTTCTTCTTCCCTTCCTTGCTTCATAAGGTAATCCTTTATCGCAACATGCAGTGTTTCAAGTCCGAGATTTGTGCAGTGTATCTTTTGGGGAGGCAAACCTCCTAACTCATCAAATATATCCTTATATGTAAGATTTAGGGCATAATTTATGTCTTTACCTTTAACCATCTCAGTTAGTTGTGAAGATACCGCTATTGCTGATCCGCACCCGAAGGTTTTGAATCTAACATCCTCTATAATATCCGTTTCTGGATTAACTTTTATAGTAAAAAGCATTGCATCTCCACATGCAGGATTACCGCACTGACCTACACCGTTGGCGTCTTCAAGCACGCCAACGTTTCTCGGATTCAAAAAGTGATCAAGAACTTTTTCTCCGTATTCAAACATTTTTTTACCTCCTATATATATGTGTCTCATAATATGCATCAATTTAGCTAAATATGTTATGATAGAAGTCAATAGGTTGTTGCTCAAAAGTATGAGATATATCTTATCCTCAACAGACCTGACCAATAAGGACATTGAAAATATACTGTCCTTAGCCTCAAAGTTCAAGCGTGGTTACAAGGAAAATTTAAAAGGTTTTGTCTCGCTTCTTTTTCTTGAACCATCAACCAGAACAAGGCTATCCTTTGAAATGGCTCTAAAGAAACTCGGGCTTAATGTTTCAAATATGACATCAAAGTTATCATCAATGGAAAAGGGAGAAACCTTTATAGACACACTTATAACGCTTGAGAGTATAGGTTTTGATCTTGTAGTTACAAGGACACCTTTTGCCCTCTTTCCTTATAAGGAGATAAAGGAGAATGTACATATACCCATTATTAATGCGGGGGACGGGTCCAATCAACATCCGACGCAAGCTCTTATAGATCTATACACATTGAGAGAAGCACTGGGTGATTTAAAAGGAAAAAAAGTTGTCTATATAGGTGATATATCTCACAGCAGAGTTTTCAGATCGGGTGTGGATCTTTTAAATAGATTCGGGGTTAAGGTGGGTGTGTGCGGTCCCGAAACCCTTATACCTGCGGATTTAGACAAGCTCGGTGTTGAAGAGATATTTAAAAAAGTTGACGATGCCATAGAATGGGCTGATGTTTGTATATGGTTGAGACTTCAGAGGGAGAGACAGAAGGAACAGTTTATAACTTCAGAATATGAATACTTTTTGCAGTTTGGACTAACAAAGGAAAGGTATGAAAAGGTCAAACTTTTCATGCATCCCGGTCCAGTAAACAGGAATGTGGATATAGACGGTGATATACTTTACAATGAAAAATCCCTTATACTGGATCAGGTAAAAAACGGTGTATTTATAAGGATGGCATTAATCACCTATGTCTTACAATCCCGTACTTCCTGAGAACTTCCTCAAGTTTTTTTTCATTTTCAGGCTTCATACCACACAAGGGAAGCCTGAACTCCTTTTCACACATACCCATCATCCAACATGCTGTTTTAACAGGTATTGGATTGGTTTCTATGAAAAGTACCTTGAATAAATCAAGCAAGTAATAATGAAGTTTTCTCGCATCCTCAAAGTTTCCTTGGAGTGCATACTCGGTAAGCTGTTTAACCTCTCTCGGTAGTATATTGTTTGCAACAGATATAACCCCTTTTGCACCCAAAGCCATCATGGGAAGGGTTAAGCTATCATCCCCGGAGAGTATAATAAAGTTATCACCGAGCATGTTATACAGGGTTGATATCCTGTCCATATTTGGAGTTGATTCTTTTGACCCTATTATATTCGGGTAATCCCTAACAAGACGGTATATCGTTTCAGGAGCTATTTCCACACCTGTTCTTGAGGGTATGTTGTAAAGGATAATGGGTATATCCACTTCTTCAGCAACCGTAGCAAAGTGTTTATATATACCTTCCTGAGTGGGTT
Organism: Aquificales bacterium; assembly: GCA_015487615.1. Classification (GTDB taxonomy): domain Bacteria; phylum Aquificota; class Aquificia; order Aquificales; family Aquificaceae; genus WFWF01. Next base: position 22,258 of record WFPJ01000034.1, read on the forward strand.
TGTTGTAATAAGGTACAACAAGCAAAGCTGCATCAGCCCCTACTTCTTTCGCGTGGGCAGTCAGATCAACCGCCTCATGGGTCGCATTTGCACCAGTTCCCGCTATTACCTTTATTCTTCCCTTTGCCTTTTTTACAACAAATTCTATTACTTCATCATGTTCTTCAAAGGTAAGGGTTGGAGACTCCCCTGTAGTACCGCAAACCAAGATGGCGTCTGTGCCGTGTGTAATGTGAAACTCTATAAGATTTTCAAAGGCTTCATAATCTACCTCCCCGTTTTTAAAGGGAGTTATAAGCGCGACTATTGAACCTTGGAACATTCCAACCTCCGGGAAAAGACATTATAGCATGGACATGTCGGTTAATTTTATAATAAAGAATAGAGTATAATAAATCACTTCTAGCGGGTGTGGCGGAACTGGCAGACGCGCGGGACTTAGGATCCCGTGCCCGTAAGGGCGTGAGGGTTCAACTCCCTCCACCCGCATTAAGAGGAGGAAATAATGAAGGTGCAAACGGAAGACAAGGAAGGTCTTTTTAAGCAATTAACGGTTGAAGTTGAGGGAGAAAAGGTCAAAAAAATTGCAGAGGAAATTTATGAAAAGGTTAAACAGAATGTAACAATACAGGGATTCAGAAAGGGTAATGCACCTCTGTGGCTCATAAAGGCCAGGTATAAGGATTATATAGAGGAAGAAGTAGGTAAAAAGGTGGCGGATGAAACGCTTAAAGAGGCAATAGAGCAAACGGATCTTAAACCCGTTGCGGACATTTTCCTTGAGAAAGTTTCCTTTGATGAGAGCGGTCCCAAGGTTACTTACACCGTATCCTTTGAAATAGCACCGACCTTTGAACTCAAGGAACTTGAAGGCATTGAGGTGGAAATTCCTAAGATAGAGCTTAATGAAAAAATGATTGAAGAAAGGGTAAATGCCCTCAGGGAAGAGCATGCGGTATGGGAACCTGTTGATAGGGAAATAAAGGAAGGGGATCTTGTTTCTGTTGAGTATGAGATTGAGGATATTGAAACGGGTGAGAAATTGAGCGGAGAAACTTCGGGAATAATAGGACAGAACATGTTCAGAAAAGAGGTTGAAGAGGAATTAAAGGGTAAAAAGGTTGATGATGAAGTTAGGGTTGAAAATATAACCCTTTATGATGAAACTGGAAAGGAAAGGGGAAAGGCAAACATAAAAGTGAAGGTGAAATCGGTTAAAGAGAAGGTATTGCCTGAAGTTAGTGATGACTTTGCAAAGGAAACAGGTCTCGGAGAAACTTGGGAAGAAGCACTAAATAAGATAAAGGAGGAACTCGGAAATAAGATAGAGGAAACAAAAAGGCAAATAATTGAAGATGCGGTTTCCAAGAAGATAGTTGAAATGCATGATTTTGAAATACCGAAGACACTACTAAGGAGAGAGCTTTCTTTCCTGATAAGGAGTAAGGTAAATGAGCTTTCAACTTACGGTATAGATCCGAAATATCTTGATTACAAGAATCTCGCTGAATCACTTAAACCGACCGCCGAATACAATATAAAGCTGAGGTATATACTTGATAAGTATGCGGATGAAAAGGGGATAGAGGTTACAGATGA